>NZ_JAVDUC010000002.1:0-450683 GCF_031456125.1 Sphingomonas sp. BE138 | reverse complement strand
GCCGGCATGCCTCGGCCGTCGTGCCACCCTGGCTCACCATGATCTCAACCTCACGCAGCTTGCCGATGATCTCTTCGGGCTTGTGCTTCTTGGCAGGCATTCGTCGTCCCTTCCTTGATCCAGACTCTCATAGTCCATGGACCACTCAGAAGGGGGCAGCTCAGCGGCGATCCGCGAGGAATACGGCTCCGCGGCGCTGAAACAGGCGCAGGACAGCGACGACTATGCGGCCTTCGAGGCGTGGACCTCGCAGCCCAGCGTCGCCGGCGCGATCGATGCTGCCGGCCTGGCGCTCACGTACGCGATCGCCGCCACCGGGCTGCATGCCTCGTTGATGGCGGTCGCGCTCGCTCCCTTCCAGATGGCGGAGGCGGCATGATCCAGATCGAAGAGAAGCGCCTGTTCGCCGCGGCGAGCACGGCATCGTCCATCTCGGCCCTGTGCGCGCTGGTCGGGGACTCGCTTGGCGGCGCGCCTGAGACGTCGGTGGCCGCCGAGGCGATCGAAGGCCTGGGCGAGATGGCGCAAGCGCTGAGCAACACCCTTCACAGTGCCGCCGACTCCGAGCCGATGCGCGCCGTGTCCGCGCCCGGCGAGAACCGCCACGCGACATGGCTTGCCGAGCGGCGGGCGACGCTGGCCCGCGCCGAAACGCTGACCGAGGGCACCCCGGTGCACGATGCGGCGTGCATCGCGGTGAACGAGCTCGACCGCAGGATCATGAAGACGGCGGCGGCCAACGCAGGCGAAATGCTGGCCAAGCTAGCCCTGCTGGTGATCGTCAATGCCGAGGGCGCTTCGCCCACGCCGGACGACGCGGCTCGCATCGCCGCCGAAGCCGAACCGTTCCTCGCAGGGGAGGCATGACCATGGCCGCTCAGAACCGCCGCCAGCTTCTCACCGGAGACGCTGCCTGTGCCGCTGGTGCCGCCATCGTTGCCGGGGGCGCTGCCCTCGCCAGCGAGGCGAGCGGCGCAGCCCTTGATCGTTCCGGCTGGGTAGCTGCGATGCGCCAGTGGGAGGCCGCGGAAGCCGAAGCACAAGCCGACGACGAGCGCTACCAGCGTCTTCGCGATAGCTGGATCGCCACAGGCGACAATAGCGCCGAATGTCGCCAGCGCTTCGGGATCGACGCCGCCGCGACTCAGTCGAACCGCACCGACGATGCCGCAGCCGACGCATTGTCACGGCTGTTGGACATCCCCGCCCCCGACGCGGACGCCTTGGCGTGGAAGATCCATCATCTGTTCAAACCGGATCATGGTGACTTCGCAGGAGCCTTCGCCTTCAGCCACATTAAGCAGACCCTTGCCGACGCCGTGAGGCTCGCAGGCGGCACGCCATCGGGGATGCTAGCATGAAGCCCGTCACGATTGAGGGGGCCCGTGAACCGCGCGTCCCTCGTTGGCTGGCGCGCTTCATCGCCACCGCCGAGCCCTGGTATAACTGGGGCGAGGTGCACGTCGAGCGCATGGAGGAGATCCGCGTCGACGAGGGCGGCCGGCTTCACGTCGGCGGCGAAGGGCCGGTGCGCTACTTCGAGGTCCAGTGGTTCGGCATCCACTTCGCCGTGCAGCTCGGCCGCACGCCAAAGCCGGATTACCGCTGAGATGGCCACCGTGCTCAAGCACCTCGACACGTTCGATCCGGCCGCGTGGCTAGCGGCGATGACGCAGATCGGCGGCGGCTATGCGCTGATGTCCGGCCGGCGGCTCGCGCTGATGGTCGACGATTGCCACCCGGAGGACCTGACCACCGTCATAACACCGCTGATCGGCCGGCCTGACCGGCAGGAAGCGATCAAGGCCGCGATCGAGCGCAAGCAGCTTGGAGCAGTCGCATGAAGTGGCGGCGGCGAGCGCGGCTGATCGCGCAGGTGGTTGGGATGGTGGCGGGCGTCATCACCTTATTCGTCCTGGCATGGCGAACCAATCCCGGCGTCGCCTACGTCGCCGGCATGGCCGCTCTATGGGGCTGGTGGGATCGCTTTATCATGCGGCTGCTGGAGCAGCGGCATTGAGACAGGCGTCCACAACCTCCAGCGCGGCGGCGGCCATCAAGCCGTGGCGCCGCCACCGCACCCGCGCATGGTCGAGGCGCAACCACATGGCAGGCACGGGGTCGCTGTTCGCAGCGATCCCGGTTTTGCCGCGTGACGAGCTGGCGCGCCTGACCGAGCGCATGATCGATCGGATGGACCAGATCGACGGTGATCCAGATCTGGAGGACTTGCGCGACGAAGACGAAGACACCCACGACCGTGAGGACGACCGTGAAGGCGATCAATAGCACCGCACCCTGGCAGCCGGCGTCATCGACCCGCGTCATCCACCAGCCTGTCGCTCGCCATGCGCGGAGGTCGGGCTTCAACCGCGTGCATCGGTTCGAGGACAGCCACGCGCTGGCGGCGCAGTACGGGCCGGATTGGTGGCTGCCGATTTATCGGCGAGCATTCCCGACGCTGATGTCCGCGGTCGCTGTCGAGCACGACGGGTGGGCGCAGCGCGGTGGCATCGATCGGCTGCTGACGCTGGCGTGCGGGCGGACGTACACCGTGGACGAGAAGATCCGCACCGAGGATTGGCCGGACGTCCTGCTGGAGCGATGGTCCGACGAGGTGCGCAAGTCTCCCGGCTGGGTGCAGAAGCCGCTGGCGGCGGACTTCATCGCCTATGCCCATGCGCCGGCGGCAACGTGCGTGCTCATGCCGGTGGCGGCGCTGCAACGGGCGTGGCGGCTGCATGGGCGGTCGTGGATCGGGCTCTATGGCCTGCGGCGAGCGCAGAACGCCGGGTGGACGTCGGTAAGTGTGCCCGTGCCCCGCGGCGTGCTGATGCAGGCGATCGTCGAGGCTATGTTCATCTCGTGACGGACCATGCATCGCTGACCCGTGGTCAGCACACCGAGATTGCCCCGGTAATCCGCTCGGCTGGCCGTTATGGTTCGCGCCGCGCCGCTTTCTTGGCCTTCTTATTAATTGCTTGAAAGTCTATGATAATTTGCTTTAGAGGCAGGCTGTCTGACACAGCGAATGGTGTCTGGAAGCACTGGCGCTGCTTCATGGTCGAGAGCTGAGCCTCAATGCGTTGCCACCAAATCAGAATATGGCCAGTCTGCACCGCCAAAGAAGCATTTGCCCATGCGGCTGGTAGATGGATTACCTTGATGCCAGTCCGCTCAACCGCCTGCACCTGCGGTGGCTGCTTCAAAAAGTCGGTATCTGCGGTCAGGATCGCTTCTCCACCGTCCGCTGCAAAGGCGGTGATCCAATGCACGTCGCTAGCGCCTTTGAAACCTTCCTTAAGGACCGACGTCAGCTGGAATCCTTCACTCAAGGCGATCTGGTTGACCGCCTGAACGATCGCTGGAGCGACGTGCTCGTCCGCCCGGATCCTCAACTTGCGGTCATGATCTCATATTCGACCGCCGCTCGCACGGCGTCCGGGTTGATTTCAAAGGCGGCTGCAACTCTGTTTATATTGCCTCCTTCAGCCTTCCACATACGGTGGATGGTAGCAGTAGGAACGCGCTCCTCTGTAAGCGCCGGCTTGCCGAACGCGACAGCGGGATCGATACCGATCATTGGGAACTCAGCGGGCAACGGATACCAGCGCCGAGCGAGCTCCGACGCCGGGTCGAACTCAACGCCTTTTGCAATCGTCGCCTCGATAACGTCCCACATTTCGTGCTGACCAGACGCCATGTCCCATGTGACCTGATCGCGTTGCTGCTCGGCGACCTGGGCGAACACACTGCGGCGATCGGTTAAATACTTCGCCCGTGATAAGGCGAAGGGATGCGGCTGATTCCACTCCTTACGCGCTCGCGACGCTGCGGCGCGCAGGGTCTGCATCGACACGCCCTGCCGTCGAAAAGCCTCAATGAAACGCATCTCCATCAGGTCCAAGAAACTGATGGTTCGAGCTTCCTTAAAGTCTCGATCAACGATGGGGCCAGCGGCGCTGCTACCCCAGCCGTTCAACCAGCCGCGCAGCTTGGGAGACGCAACCTGAAGCAGACGTGCGGCATCGGCAGGGCTGTAGAAGCCCGCGAGCAGCGGATCTGCATCAATTCGTCGATACTCCAGTGCGGCCTCCTTTGCCGATCCGAAGGGGGGATCACCTATCGGCGGCCATGCGTCAAGGAGCGCAATGCACGCCGTTGCGGCCGGATACGACCGTCTGCGTCAGCCTCTGACGGCATTTCCCATCTGAAGGGTAGCGGCTCAGCGTCCGTAGCCGAACGCTCACCCCCTGCCGACGCGATCAGCTCGTTCGATAACGCCACTCTGCCAGCTCTTTCCACTGATCAGCGGCGGCTCGTTCAGATTGACCTTTGACGATCAGCGGTTCGCCACGAAAGCTACCAGAGGCGACCCACACCGTTTTACCTGTCTGGTTGACGAAGACGGGGCAGGCCTTCTCGGGGTAAGCATCGATCGAATGCATGGGCATCACGGGGCGCTCCGCGGATCAAGGGGTCTCATGTCCAAAATTGATTCTAATTCTGTCGGCAATGTCCTTGGCCGCTGCGGCCTGAGCATGACGATGCGCCTCGTCGTCCGGTTCCGCCGATACAAACTGAGGGGCAGCTGTGTTGATGATCTCATAGCTGCCGATACGCTCCACCTTCAGGAGAGGCGCTTCCCACGCTACCACGGTGCCTGAACTGGAGCCTACGCCATCGTGGTCCGATGTGGTAATTCGGTATCTGCGGCCGACTTCAAACATGCTGCTTCCCTTGATCAGTGGCAGTCGATGATCATCTCAGTCTGCAGCGGAGATCACCACAGCTGGGGTTGCCGCAAGATCTTCAAGGGCCGCCGCCCAGTCAAGCAAACTAATTCCGTTGCGCAATTCAATGTCTGCCACGTGTCCATCCGCTAGTTTCCCTGTCCACGACCTAGCCCATTCGGCAAGCGCCAGCAGAGTCTGCGGGTTTGAAAGCTCGAACTCGTCACCGCGAATTATGCCATCTG
Source organism: Sphingomonas sp. BE138 (assembly GCF_031456125.1). Classification (NCBI taxonomy): domain Bacteria; kingdom Pseudomonadati; phylum Pseudomonadota; class Alphaproteobacteria; order Sphingomonadales; family Sphingomonadaceae; genus Sphingomonas; species Sphingomonas sp. BE138. The sequence goes on along the minus strand of NZ_JAVDUC010000002.1, from coordinate 445,705 downwards.
GATCTGCTCTTAGGCCCGGCAAAGCCTCCTGCGGAATTTCAACTTGCTTGGCGTGAACAAATTGGAGTTGCCTCTCAATTATGTTTCGTGGCATCGGATTCGCCTTGAGCACATGAGCAACAACGCGGACATTGGGATCAGAGAGAAGATTTTCTTCAAGTACAATGTGGGCAAGCGCAAGCCTCATGACGAGTGTGCCAAGTCCTTTGCCTCGAGCTTGCACGGCGACCATCAGGCCGCCTATTTCGCATTCCTTCTCGATCTCGTTGTATGAAGCATATGCAAGCGCCAGATAGTCGCCGGAGGGCTCGCGTGCTGCCCAAACGCTCCCCTCCATCACCAACTCTTCAAATCGGTCGCGTGAGCGCGGGAAGAGAGCGTCGTTCGCGCCGGCAAAACCGCGATGCCAGCCGTATGCAGCTTTACACTCGTCAAAGTCGATGGCGGACAGCAGAATCAAAAACGGCCTCCCAGTGACATCTGGAAGGCCGCGTAGCACGATTGCCGATACCGGCAAACTTCAGTTCGTTCTGAGCCCCTTAAGTGCCGTCCGAACTTCAGCGATAAACGTCTCGAACACAGCGCGCTTCAACATCGGATGCGGCGCGGTGACGCCACGCACCCAACGATTGATGGTCGGGCGGCTGACTTTAAACAGTTGCGAAAGCTCAAGATCGCTCTTGCTGAGGATCTTTTGAGCCTGTGCTACAACGCGCCCGAAGTCCGCCTCGGCGGGGGCAGCGCTAGCCTGCTTCAGGAGCAGCGCAAGGTGCTCAAACACCTGATGCCGGCTGCGGTCGAATTCGGCCACCTCCTTGTCGAAGGCATCGCCGGCGATGAGTTCGTCAGTCATTTTTCCAAGCCCTTCAGCCGCGGTTACGCGACGCTGTGTGCATAATGCACTATCTCTTAAAAGGGAACGAAGGTTCAATAGATTTTTTTCCCTCTATGAATCAGCTAGTTGCGTCGCCGTCGTGCCAATATAGGAAGTGCGCCCTGCACCGTCCATGAATGAACGCGATTCTTGGCGCCGCGTTCCGTGCGGCCGGCTGTGCTGCGCGACCGGAAGGCGGCTGTGGCGGCGGGCGCCATCCTCACCATGCTGGTCGACACCATGATCCCGGAGGCGACCGAGGCGACGCACGACTATTCGGGCCTGATCGCCGTCGCTGGATTCTTGATCGCCTTCATCCTGACTAAGAGCGCATGAGCGATCCACGAAAAGTGACGCTGTCTATGCTTGCGGCCTGAGCGCCCAGCGCGACGATTGCCCACGCGAGGTGGCGCGCGCCATCGCACAGGATTGGCACAGCGCGATGCCCCAGGTCCACTCCGCAGTCGACGATCTGGTGCAAGCGGGCTTGGTACGATTGAGCTGGAAGGGGCAACCACTCGCGACGCGATCAGGGCCTTACAGGATTGGGCGACCGAGCTGAGATAGAGGCGCAAGCTGAGAGTGTACCCGCCGTTTGACGGGCCTTGGCCTACTCGAAACAGATTTGGGAAGCAGGAAGCGTCGGCTACGAGCGAACCGGCTTAGCGCGACGATTGGATGAGTACGGAGACACACCCTACGCAAGCTTCGCGTGCCAAATACTGTTTGTTTTCAGATACCTACCTCGCGGCACCTAAGGGTCACAACGTGTTACGGTTTGTGCCACGTTGTAACGCACGATTTAAACGCCGAAAATCAACGACTTATTTCTACGACAATGTCGCAGGCATATAGCTGTCACAGGCTTGCAGGCCGCGCGTTGGAGTGCAATGATTAAGCTGCGGAGAGCCCACCAGCCACCACTGCTAGGGAGCTGGTTTTATGAAGAGCATCACGGTGCCTGCTGGCGCCTCGACTACACGACCTCCTCTCACCGTTACGGTAAAAGAAGCCCTCGCGATGATCGGAATTGGGCGCACGTCCTTCTACGAGCTGATCGCGGGCGGGGAGATCACCACCGTAAAGATCGGCCGGCGCCGGCTGGTGCATGTGGAGTCGCTGCGCCGTTTGGCAGCGGAGGGCTATGTCGTGGCACCTCGATACATTCGGCCAGAGCAGATAGACCTCGACCTTTGATCCGGCGTGAGAGACCATTGAGCAAGCCCGATCGTTCGGCGCTGTTCGCCGATATTCGCGTGTAGTCGCAATTAGACGTGGGAGTAGGTGGGGGAGCAACTAGCGGTTATGTTTCGCAAAGGCGTTCTATTTTAACGCTTTAACCCAAGACAGTTGGCGCGCCCGGAGGGATTCGAACCCCCGACCAAGGAGGTAGAAGCTCCTTGCTCTATCCAACTGAGCTACGGGCGCCCGTGGATGCGCCTAGCGCTTATTGCCCGGCGAAGGAATGGGGAGCATGATCCGGGCATGACGGAGAAGGCAGGGATTACGCCGGTCACCGCCGATCGGGTCGATGGCGCGCGGCTGCGGCATTATGACATCGTCATGGCGGCGTTCGTCGCCATCCTGCTGCTGTCGAACGTGCTGGGCGCCGGGAAGGTGGCGCAGGTGCGGCTGCCGGGCGTCGGCGACTGGCCGTTCGGCGCGGGGATTTTGTTCTTTCCGATCAGCTACATCATCGGGGACGTGCTGACCGAGGTCTATGGCTATGCGCGGGCGCGGCGGGTGATCTGGGTCGGGTTCGGCGCGACCGTGTTCATGGCAGCCATGGCGTGGGTGGTCGTGGCGCTGCCGCCGGCGCCCGACTGGAAGAACCAAGCGGCGTATGAGACGGTGTTCGGCCAGGTGCCGCGCATTGTTTTCGCTAGCGTTTTTGCGTTCTGGGCGGGGGAGTTCGTCAATTCCTACGTGCTCGCCCGGATGAAGGTGCTGACCGAGGGACGGCACCTGTGGATGCGGACGATCGGGTCGACGATCGCGGGACAGGGGGTGGATAGCATGATCTTCTATCCATTGGCATTTCTCGGCGCGGCGGGGTGGACGACGCACCTGGTGGTCGTCGTGCTGTTCACGCAATGGGCGTTGAAGGTCGGGTGGGAAGTGGTGCTGACGCCGCTGACCTACTGGGTCGTGGGGACGTTGAAGCGTGCCGAAGGCGTCGACGTGTACGACCGGGGGACGGATTTCACCCCGTTCCGGGCGCGTGTGTAGCGCCGCGGTGCACCGACTGCCGCCAAAATAACGGCCTCGGCACGCAAAACAGGGGCGAGCGCGCAGGCATCGCGCGACGCGGGGAGCGCCGCGTGCCGCAAATTACGCGCCGACCGCTTCCAACAGCCCGGTGAACATGCGGCGGCCCTCGTCGCCGCCGTGCGCGGGCTCGATGCGGCGTTCGGGGTGGGGCATCATGCCGAGCACGTTGCCGTCGGCGCTGACGATGCCGGCGATGTCGCGCGCGCTGCCGTTGACCGGTTCGGCATAGCGGAACGCGACCCGGCCTTCGCCCTCCAGCCGGTCGAGCGTCTCCGAGTCGGCGACGTAATTGCCGTCATGGTGCGCGACGGGGAAGACCACGCGCTCGCCGGCGCGGTAGCCGCCCGTGAAGACGCCCTGCGCGTCCCCGACGGTCAGCGCGACGTCGCGACAGACGAAGTTCAGCCCGGCGTTGCGCATCAGCGCCCCCGGCAGCAGCCCGGCCTCGGTCAGCACCTGGAAGCCGTTGCACACGCCGAGCACCTTCAGCCCGCGCGCGGCCTGTTCGCGCACCGCGGCCATGATCGGCGAGCGCGCGGCCATCGCGCCCGAGCGGAGATAGTCGCCGTAGGAGAAGCCGCCCGGCACCGCCACGACGCCGATGCCGGCCGGCAGTTCGGTGTCGCGGTGCCAGACCATGTGCGGCGCGGTGCCGGTCGCCTGCTCCAGCGCGACCGCGATGTCGCGGTCGCAGTTGGAGCCGGGGAAGACGATGACCGCGGTCTTCACGCGCGCTCGATCCGGTAGTTCTCGATCACGGTGTTGGCGAGCAATTGCCGGCACATCGCGTCGACATCCGCATCGGCGGTGTCGTCGGCGACGTCGAGCTCGATCAGCTTGCCGACGCGCGCGCCGTTGACGCCGCCGAAGCCGAGCCCGGCCAATGCGTGTTCGATCGCCTTGCCCTGGGGGTCGAGGACGCCGGGCTTCAGCGTCACGTGGATGCGCAGTTTCATGGCCGCGCGCTATGCCCCGGCAGGCGCGCCGGGGCAAGGGCGAGGGCGGGTGTGCCGGCGGTTACTTGCCGCGGTTCTTGCGATGCTCGTCGAGGTCGAGCACCGCGGTGTCGCCGCCCTCCGGCAGGAGGCCGAGCCGGCGCGCGACCTCCTGATAGGCCTCGACCTCGCCGCCCAGGTCGCGGCGGAAGCGATCCTTGTCGAGCTTCTCGTTCGAGGCCATGTCCCACAGGCGGCAACCGTCCGGGCTGATCTCGTCCGCCAGGATGATGCGGCCGTAGTCATTGTCCCAGATGCGGCCGAATTCGAGCTTGAAGTCGACCAGCCGGATGCCGACGCCCGCGAACAGCCCGGAAAGGAAGTCGTTCACGCGAATCGCCAGATCGGCGATGTCGTGCATCTCCTCCTGGCTGGCCCAGCCGAACGCCGCGATATGCTCGTCGGAGATCATCGGATCGCCAAGCGCGTCGTCCTTGTAATAATATTCGAGGATCGTGCGCGGCAGCTTCACGCCTTCCTCGATCCCCAGCCGCTTGCTGAGCGAACCGGCCGCGACGTTGCGGACGACGACCTCGATCGGGACGATCTCGACCTGCCGGATCAACTGCTCGCGCATGTTGAGGCGGCGGATGAAGTGCGTCGGCACGCCGATATGGTCGAGCAGGGTGAAGATGTGCTCGGAAATGCGGTTGTTGAGCACGCCCTTGCCGTTGATCGTGCCCTTCTTCTGAGCATTGAAGGCGGTGGCGTCGTCCTTGAAATACTGGATCAGCGTGCCGGGTTCCGGACCCTCGTAAAGGATCTTCGCCTTGCCTTCGTAGATCTGCCGCCTGCGTGCCATGCTTGCCCTCGAAAAGAAGCGCCCCGGCGGCGCGGGTTTGCGGACGGCCGGGGCGGGGAATCAGCCGCGGCTATAGGGGAAGGGCGCGGTGGCTGCAAATCACGCGCGCGGGCGGGCGGCGCGCCAGCGGCGGAAGCGCCGCCACCCGAGGATCAACAGCCATATCGCCGGGCCGACGATCACCAGCCACGGCGTCGCGGCGATGACGAAGGTGATGGCCGCCGCCGCGCTGACCGCGAACGAATCGCCGCCGCGCGCGACGGCGAGACGCACCGGCGACCAGATGCCGCCCGCCGGCGTGACGGTGTAGCCGATCCGCATTTCCGACATGGCGACGCGCCGCCTGAGATCGGCGCGCTGCGACCGCGCGGCGTCCAGTTCCTGCTGCACCTGCGCGAAGGCTTTTTCGGCGGCAACGAGATCGCCGACGCTGCCGCCCCCGGTCTGGATCAGCTTCAGCAGGCGGTCCGAAAGGGCCTGCTTGGCGCGAAGTTGCGCCTCGACGTCGATCACCTGGCGCGTGACGTCCTCGGCGGTGACGCTGTGCGACTGGAGCGCGCCGCCGGACGCCGCGACGGGGGTGCCGAGCCGCCGGTCGAACGACGGGGCGAGCCGTGCGTCGACGAGCAGGCGCAGATTGCCGCGATCGTCGCCATGCTCGCCGTTGGTGACCGAGTCCTCCATCACGATGCAGCGTGCGCGCGTCAGGTCATGGCAGAGTTTCAGATGCGCCTGATGGACCCCGGGCAACGTGTCCGGTTCGAGCCGATAGTCGAGCGTGTAGCTGTAGGCGATCTGCGGACCGTTGGGATCGGGTTCCTCGACGTCGTAGGTGTTGATCTTCTCGAAATTTTGGTTCGGCGCGCTGCACGCCGCCAGCAACAGGATCGTGGGTAGCAGGAGGCGGCGGATCATCTTGTCATCCCCACGGAGTGGCAAGCCAAGTCCTAAACCGTTCGCACTGAGCTTGTCGAAGTGCGTGTTCCAGACGCTTCGCTTGGGGCACGTGCTTCGACAGGCTCAGCACGAGTGGGGTGGGGGTCTGGCAAACGTGCGCATGGCTCGATCTCACGCCTGACATGCCTTAACGCGCGAACGCCCGCGCGATCAGGCGTTTCGTCTCCGCCCATGCCGCGGTGCCGGGGGTGACGAGTTCGACATGGCCGGTGTCGGCGACCGCGTGGAGCGTCGCGCGGTCGCCCGCCGCGCGCGCGGCGGCGACATAGCTTTCGCCCATGCGGAACGGGATGATGCGGTCGGCGCGGCCGTTGACGAGGTCCTGGGGGAGGCCGAGCGGGAGCAGGCGCGGGACCGAGGTGTCGGCGTATGGGTCGGCGCGGGTGGTGCCGATCAATTTGGCGACGACCTCGGTGCCGCAGCCGTTCTCTGGGCTGCGCGCGGTGTCCTCCAGGTCGGGGAGGCCGCCCAGGCTGATGACGTGCGCGATCGGGAGCGGGTCGGGGGTGCGCAGCGCGCTGTCGGCGGGAAGGCGCGCGCGGGCGGCGAGCCAGAGCGCGAGGTGGCCGCCGGCGGAGTGGCCGACCGCGACGACCGTCGACAGGTCGAGGTCGAAGCGGGCGGCGTTGCTCCGCAGCGCGTCGGTCGCGGCGGCGGCGTCGGCGAAGGTGCCGGGATAGCCGCCGCCGGCGCGGTCGACGCCGCGATAGTCGATGTTCCACACCGCATAGCCCGCGTCGCGCAGATCGCCCGCGGCCCAGTCCATCAGCCGGCGGTCCGCGATCTCCGTCTGCCAGCAGCCGCCGTGGACCATCAGGACGGTGCGGTGCGGACCCTTGGCCGAGGGGAGCCAGACGTCGACCTTCTGCATCGCGTCGTCGCCATAGGCGATCGTCGCATCGGCGACGGGACGCGGGCGGGCGGCGAGGTCGGCCCAGGTCAGCGGCGTGTGCGGCATCGCCGGGGTACATGCCGCGGCGAGCGCGGCGGCGGCAAGCGCGATCAGGCGCGGCGCTCTCGCCACAGCGCCGGAAGCGACAGGAGCGCGACGCCGCCGAGCGCGATGAGGGTCTTCAGCCATTGTGCGAACGGTCCATAGAGCTGGTCGACATAGAAAGCGGCATAGACGATCGCGACGTGCCAGACATAGACGTGGAGCGAATGTCGGCCGAGCAGGCGCAGGTAGGACAGCGAGAACAGCCCGCGCAGCAGGCCGGCCGCGCGGCGGACGGCGGCGCGGGGGTGATCCGGTCCGGCGATCAGCAGCCACGTGAGCCCGACCGCGGCGGCGGCGAAGTTGACGAGGTAGATCGGCCCGAAATCGCCGCGGATGCCGAGCGTGTCGATCTTCACGATCAGCCACTCCGGCAGCATCCCATAGGCGCTGAACAGCCGCAGCGGCGCGAAGAACAGGCAGATCGCCAGCGCGACCTTCGCGGGGGCGCTGTGGTCGGCGCGGAAGACGCGGTGCCAGTCGACCCGCGCGGCGGCGGTCAGCGCGCCCGCGATCATGCCGGAGAAGAAGACGAACTGCCACGCGAGCAGGTTGAAGCTGGCGCGCAGCCCCTGGCCGTCGGCGGTGGTCACGAGCGCGCCGAGCGGATCGGTGACGATGCGCTGCATCGACAATTGCCCGGCGAGCCACAGGATCAGCGAGGCGGTGGACACGGCCACGACATGGCCGTCGAGGCACCAGCGCAGCAGCGGCGGGGCGACGAGCATGTAGAGGACGTATTGCGGCAGGATGTCCATGACGGTCGGCTGGAAGAGGAAGGTCGCGATCGCGGCGAGCCGGAGCGGATCGCCGGTGAGGCTGGTGTGGCCGAGCCAATTGCCCCATGCCTGCGCCGCGCCGGGGAGCAATGCGCGCGCGACCAGCACCGCGACGACGATCCCGATCGCCCAGCGATAGAGCTGGAACGCGCGACGCCAGACCTGCCGGCGACCCTCCGCATAGCCCTGTTTGAGCATCTTGCGGCCGTAGACCAGGCCGATCATCAGCCCGGAGAGGAAGACGAAGCCCTGCGCGTCCTCCACGAACGCCAGCTTGTTGTGGTTGATCTGCTGCATCCAGTAATCGCCCGCGAAGACGAGGTGGTTGATCAGCATGAAGACGAGGAAGAAGCCGCGCAGGCCGTCGATCAATCCGTAGCGTGGCATGCGCGCTCCCGTTCGCGATTCTCGACCGCGGGCCTCTTAACGCGGGAGCTCCCGCCTGATAGGCAACCCCCTTCATGGCCAGCGACCTTTCCGACAACCCCCCGATCGGCATATTGGACGCCCCGTTCGACAGTGCGTTGAGCGAGCGGTATCTCGTCTATGCGCTGTCGACGATCACCGCGCGGTCGTTGCCGGACGTGCGGGACGGGCTGAAGCCGGTCCATCGGCGTCTTCTCTGGGCGATGCGGCTGCTGAAGCTCGATCCCGCCTCGGGCTACAAGAAATGCGCGCGCGTCGTCGGCGACGTGATCGGCAAATATCACCCGCACGGCGACCAGTCGGTCTATGACGCGATGGTGCGGTTGGCGCAGGATTTCGCGCTGCGCTATCCTTTGGTCGACGGGCAGGGCAATTTCGGGAACATCGACGGCGATAACGCCGCCGCGTACCGCTATACCGAGGCGCGGCTGACGCAGGTCGCGATCGACCTGATGGACGGGCTGGACGAGGATGCGACCGAGTTCCGCCCGACCTACAACGGCGAGGAGCAGGAGCCCGAGCTGTTCCCCGGCGCCTTCCCGAACCTGCTGGCGAACGGCGCCAGCGGGATCGCGGTGGGCATGGCGACCAGCGTGCCGCCGCACAATGCCGCGGAGCTGATGGACGCCGCGATCCTGCTGGTCGACCGGCCCGATGCCGATGACGCCGCGATCCTGGAGCATGTGAAGGGGCCGGACCTGCCGACCGGCGGGTTGCTGGTCGACGCGCCCGCGATCATCGCCGAGGCGTATCGCACCGGGCGCGGGGCGTTCCGGGTACGCGCGAAGATCGACAAGGTGTCCGAGAAGGGCGGCGGGTGGCACCTGGTCGTCGCGGAGATCCCCTACGGGGTCGCCAAGGGCAAGCTGATCGAGCAACTCGCCGCGCTGATCGAGGACAAGAAGCTGCCGATCCTGGCGGACGTGCGCGACGAATCGGACGAGCAGATCCGCATCGTGCTGGAGCCGCGCAGCCGCACCGTCGATGCGCAGGTGCTGATGGACGGGTTGTTCCGGCTGTCCGACCTGGAGGTGCGGGTGCCGCTGAACCTCAACGTGCTCGACAAGGAGCGGACGCCGCGGGTGATGTCGTTGCGCGCCGCGCTGGCGGCGTGGGTCGAGCATCAGTTCGTGGTGCTCAGGCGGCGGACCGAGCACCGGCTGGGCAAGATCGCCGACCGGCTGGAGCTGGTCGGCGGCTATATCGTCGCGTTCCTCAACCTCGATCGCGTGATCGAGATCATCCGCACCGAGGACGAGCCCAAGGCGGTGATGATCGCCGAGTTTGCGCTGACCGAGCGGCAGGCGGAGGCGATCCTCAACATGCGGCTGCGCAGCCTGCGGCGGCTGGAGGAAATGGAGCTGAAGCGCGAGCAGGCGGCGCTGGAGAAGGAGCAGGCGACGCTGAGCGCGCTGCTGGCGTCGGAGGCGAAGCAGCGCACGCGGCTGAAGGCGGATTTCCGGAAGGTGCGCGACCGCTATGGCCCGGAGACGGCGCTGGGCGCGCGGCGGACGCGGATCGAGGAGCAGGCCGCCGCCCGCGACATTCCGCTGGAGGCGATGATCGAGCGCGAGCCGATCTCCGTCATCCTGTCGGCGCGCGGCTGGATCCGGGCGATGAAGGGGCATGTCGACCTGTCCGCACCCGAGACGCTGAAGTTCAAGGAAGGCGACGGCCCGGCGTTCGCGTTCCATGCGCACACCACCGACAAGCTGCTGCTGGCGGCGGGGAACGGACGGTTCTTCACGCTGGCGGCGGACAGATTGCCGGGCGGGCGCGGATTCGGCGAGCCGGTGCGCGCGTCGATCGACCTGGACGGCAGCGTTCCGATCGTCGCCTTGCTGAGCGCGGCGCGCGCGACGCGGCTGCTGGTCGCGGCCAGCGACGGTCGCGGGTTCATCGTACCGGTGGCTGAGGTGATCGCCGAGACGCGCAAGGGCAAGACGGTGGTGACGCCGCGCGCGGGGGCGTCGCTGGTCGTCGTCTATCCGGTCGCGCCCCCGGACGATTTCGTCGCCGTCATCGGCGACAACCGCAAGCTGGCGCTGTTCCCGATCGCCGACCTGCCCGAAATGACGCGCGGGCAAGGCGTGCAATTGCAACGCTACCGAGACGGCGGGCTGGCGGACGCGCGCACGCTGGTCTTCGCGGACGGGCTCAGCTGGGCGATGGGCGGGGGCAGCGGGCGGACGCGGACCGAATCCGACCTGTCGCAATGGCGCACCGCCCGCGGCGCGGCGGGGCGGATGCCGCCGAACGGCTTCCCGCGCGACAATCGCTTCTAACGCCGGACCGGGCGGCAACGGGCGGCCCCGGCAACAATCCGTAACGCGCCGGAGACGCAAGCGGTTCGCAATAAACGGGAGGTCGCGCAGTCCCTTAAAGCTGGCCTTAACCCTTCGCCGCTAATCCGGTCGATGTATGGCAACGCGCGCGACATGGCTGGCTCGGCGAACGGCGACCCACCCCGATTCGCATACGCTGAGCGTCGAGGACGGCGCGCTCGAACTCGTGCCGATTCCGCTGGCGCTGGTCGTCGTGGTGCCCGGCGAATCGCGGATCGAGATGCACAACCGCGCCTTTGCGCGCGCGCGGCTGACCGACGAGCCGCAGATCATGCCGCTGGTCGAGGCGTTCCTGGCCTCCGGTTCGATGACCGAGGAACGCGACTGGCAGACCGGGGCGACGGTCGAGCGACGGCACTACCGCGTCAACCTGTCGCGGCTGCTGCATCGCGGGCGCCCGAGCTGTATCGTGTCGTTCGTCGACCAGACCGCCGAGGTCCGCACCGAGGAGACGCTGCGCCGCGAGATGGCGACCGACAGCCTGACCGGGCTGCCGAACCGCAGCGGCTTCACCGACGCGCTGGAGGCGAGCATCGCCGCGGCGACGCCGTGCTGGGCGGTGCTGATGATCGACCTGGAGCGATTCAGCCGCTTCAACGCCTGTCTGGGATCGCTGGTCGGCGACGAATTGCTCATCACCGTCGCGCGGCGCATCAAGGGCGCGCTCCGGCACAGCGACACGCTGGCGCGCACCGGCGGCGATGAGTTCGGCGTGCTGCTGTCGATCGACGCCGACCGCGAGGAAGTCGACCAGGTCGCCAGGCGGATCCGCGACGCGCTGGCCACGCCGTTCCGGCTCGGCGACTACGAGCTGCGTGTCTCGTGCGCGATCGGCATCGCGTTCGGCGACGCCGAGGTCGCCGATCCGGAGGACGTCATCCGCCACGCGCAGGTGGCGATGAAGAAGTCGAAGGCGACCAAGAACGCCGAATCGTACCAGACCCGCGCGCTGGACAGCGCACGCGCCGAATTCGCGATGGAGACCGCGCTGCGCCGCGCGATCGAGGGCGAGCGGCTGAACCTGGTCTATCAACCGATCTGCGACCTGGCGACCGGGCGGGTGAACGGGTTCGAGGCGCTGGCGCGCTGGACCGACGAATATGGCGTCCGCCACGAACCGAGCCGCTTCATCCCGGTCGCGGAGGAATCGGGGCTGATCGTGCCGCTGGGGCGCTGGGCGCTCGATCGGGCGGTGCGCACGCTGGCCGAATGGGACGAGCGGGCCGGCGGCTTCTGCGGCGTGACCGTGGCGGTGAACCTGTCGCCGATCCAGCTGCAACGCGATTCGATCCCCGGCATCGTCCAACGGGCGCTGCACGATTCGGGCGTGGCGGGCGAGCGGCTGAAGCTGGAGATCACCGAAAGCGCGCTGATCGCCGATCCCGACCGGATCGCGCGCGTGCTGACCGGCCTGAAGAAGCTGGGCGTGACGATCGCGATGGACGATTTCGGCACCGGCTTCTCGAACCTCGCCTCGCTCCAGAAGCTGCCGATCGACGTGCTGAAGATCGACCGCAGCTTCGTGACCGGGTTGCTGACCGACCGCGACAAGGTGGCGATCGTGCGCGCGATCCTGGGCCTGTCGCAAGCGCTGGGGATGGCGACGGTCGCCGAGGGGATCGAGGCGAACGAGGTCGGGCAGACGCTGGCGGCGCTGGGCTGCACCTTCGGGCAGGGCTATGCCTATGCCCGTCCGCTCGATCCCGAGGACGCCTACGCGTTCCTGCGCGAACGCAACGCCTGAGCGGCTTCGTCGTCGGCGAGTTCCGCGACGCGCGAAGCGTCGGGAAAGCCCTCGGCGATCCAGCGATCCTCGACGCGGCGCAGCGTGCGCGCGACGTCCGGTCCCTTTTCGAGCCCGCGCGCGACCAGCGCGCCGCCGCCGATCGGCAGCGTCGGTCGCTCCCAGTCGATCAGCGGGCGCGGGTCGGCGCCGGCCAGCAGCAAGCGGTCGACCGCGCTTTCGACCCCGGCGCGGTAGCCGAGCGCGCGCGGGGACTCGTCGCCGGGCGCGATGCCGGCCTGGATCAGCCGCTTGCGGTCGGCATTGGACAGCTTCAGCCGCGCGCCGACCGCCTCCGCCGCTTCGGGCGCGACCAGCGCGGCGAGCCGCCGGATCGCCGCCGGGGCGATGCCCGCCGCCGCTTCGCGCCCGGCGAGCGCGGCCAGCCGCGCGACCCCGGCGGCGTCGATCTCGGGCAGGACCGGGCGGAAGATGCCGCGCGCCTGCATCAGCGTGACGACCGGCACCGCGCCGGGGGCGACGAGCAGCTTGAGCAGTTCGGCGGCGATCCGCTCGCGGCTGAGCGCCATCAGGTCGTTGGCGCGCGCGACGCACGCCTCCAGTCCCTCGCCGTCGATCGCGTCGCCGAAGCGCGCGTGGAAGCGGAAGAAGCGCAGGATCCGCAAGTGATCCTCGGCGATGCGGCGGTAGGGATCGCCGATGAAGCGCACGCGCCGCGCCGCCAGGTCGTCCAGCCCGCCGAACCAGTCGAACAGTTCGCCGGTCAGCGGGTCGGCGTAGAGCGCGTTCATCGTGAAGTCGCGTCGCGCCGCATCCTCGCGCCAGTCGTCGGAAAAGGCGACGACCGCGTGGCGGCCGTCGGTGGCGACGTCGCGGCGCAGCGTCGTGACCTCCACCACCGTCCCCTCGCTGACCGCGGTGATCGTGCCGTGCGCGATGCCGGTCGGGATCGCCTTGATCCCCGCCGCCTCCAGCCGGTGCACGACCTCCGCGGGCGCGAAGCGCGTCGCCAGATCGATGTCGGCGACCGGCAGGCCGAGCAGCGAATCGCGCACCGCGCCGCCGACCCAGCGCGCCGCACCGCCGCCTGCGTCCAGTGCCCCGGTCAGCCGGTCGAGCCCCGCGCGGTGCCGCCACGCGGCGTCCGGCAGCGTCGGGAAAGGGATCACGCCGGCCATCGCAGCCGCCGGGACAGGTTGACGATCATCCCCGCGGTCGCGCCCCAGATGCGCCGGTCGTTCCATAGCATTTCCACATAGTGACGTTCGCGCCCCTGATGGACGGCGCGCGCCGCGCGCTGGTTGGCGGCATCGAGCAGGAAGGCGAGCGGCACCTCGAACACCGCCGCCACTTCCGCCTCGCCGGCGACCAGCGGCAGGTCCGGCGGCACGATGCCGATCACGGGGGTGATCGCGAAGCCGGTGCCCGTGCGGTAGCGGTCCGAGGTGCCGATCACCTCCACCGCGTCGCGCGGAAGGGCGATCTCCTCCTCGGCCTCGCGCAGCGCGGCGGCGACCGCATCCTCGCCGGGGTCGAGGCGACCGCCGGGGAAGGCGACCTGCCCGGCGTGGCGGCGCAGCGTCTCGGTCCGCTGGGTCAGGATCACCCCCGGCTCGACGCGGTCGGTGATCGCGACCAGCACCGCCGCCGGGGTGGCGGGGTCACCGGGCGCGATGTCGTAATCGTCGCCGGCCAGCACGGGCGCATCGCGGGCGGCGGTCAGCGCCACCGCCAGCCGCTCGGCCAGCGTCACGATGGCAGCGCGAAGAAGGTGCCGGCGCTCCACACGCCCGGCGGCGCGTCGTCGCCGGCCAGGGCACGCTCCGCCAGTTCGTAATAGACCGGGCGCGCGAGCAGCGCCTCCAGACCGCCGCGGACGTGCAGATAGGGGTGCGGGCCGTCGTCGCGCTCCTCGAAGCGCAGCGGGTGCGCGGCCGACGCGGTGACCAGGTCGCCGGTGTTGAGACGGAAGGCGAGCACCGCGTCGCGGCCCTCGCCCTCGGCCTTCATCTCCAGCGCGACGAAGGGCGCGTCCTCCACCGCGATGTCGAGCTTCTCGACCGGGGTGACCAGCACATGGCCGCCATCGGGCTCGCGGCGCAGGATGCGGCTGAACGCGCGCACCATCGCCGGGCGGGTGATCGGCGATCCCTGGTGGAACCACGTCCCGTCGCGCGCGATCCGCATCTCGCTGTCGCCGCAATGATCGGGGTGCCAGCGGTCGACGGGGGGCAGGCGGTCGCTGTCGGCCAGTTGCGCGATGTCGGCGATCGTCAGTGTGGCGAAATCGGGGGGCGGGGCCATCGGCATCCCCGGGCAGTTAGGGTGCCGGGCGGGCCGGGTAAAGGTGGGGCCGGGTAAAGGTCAGGCGGGCGCGGCGACGGGCAGTCGCGGGCCGAGCACGCCGGGGCCGCCGGGCACCTGCGCCCCGCGGGCGAGCAGCCGGTGGCGCTCGACCGGGCCGGGCAGCCGCCACCGTGCGGTGGCAGCTGCGTCGAAGCCGAAGAAGCGACCGTAATATTCGGGGTCGCCGATCAGCGTCAGCGGCGCGCCGTCCCCGGCGGCGGCGAGCGCGGTCGCCATCAGCCGCCGTCCGAGCCCCTCCTGCTGGCGCTCGGGCAGGATCGCGACCGGCCCGACCAGCACCAGCGGGCAGACCGTGCCGTCGTCGCCGTCGAAGCGCACCGGCCAGCACTGGATCGAGCCGAGCAGCGCGGCGTCCTCGACCAGCGCGAAGCTCAGATCGGGCAGCGCCTGCGTGCCCGCACGCAGCCGGTAGGCGGTGCGGGTGTGGCGATCCGCGCCGAACGCGCGGTCAAGCAGCCGCTCCACCGCGTCGTTCGCCACCGTTCCGATCGGCACCGTCTGGATCACCGTTCCGCGTCCTCCTGCCCGCGACAGAGGTGGACGCCCGGGCGCGCGGGCTTTAGCGGGGTGGCCACCGAACGCAACCGGATTGACCGAATGAAGCTCTACGACGCCGAGCGCGCGCCCAGCCCGCGGCGCGTGCGAATCTATCTGGCGGAGAAATCGATCTCCGTCGAACGCGTGGCCGTCGACCTGCGCGCGGGCGAGCATCTCCGGCCCGACTATCTCGCGATCAATCCGCGCGGGACGGTGCCGGCGCTGCGGCTCGACGACGGCGAGGTGATCGGCGATTCGACCGCGATCTGCCGCTTCTTCGAGGCGCTGCACCCCGATCCGCCGCTGTTCGGCGCGCGCCCCGTCGAGATCGCGCGCGTCACCGCCTGGACGCGGCGGGTCGAGGCGGAGGGTTACGCCGGGGTGGTCTATGCCTTTCGCAACAGCGTGGCGGCGTTCGCCGGGCGCGGCGAGGTGGGGCAGTGGCCGGCGCTGGCGCAGATCCCCGCGCTGGCGGAGCGTGGACGGGTCATGTGGGACGCGTTCGTCGCCATGCTCGACGCGCGGCTGGCGGAGAGCGAGTGGGTGGCGGGCGAGCGCTTCAGCTATGCCGACATCACCGCGCTGGTGACGGTCGATTTCGCGCGCGCCGCGAAGCTGGCGGTGCCGGAGGGTGCCGCGCATGTCCGGCGCTGGTACGATTCGGCCAGCGCGCGACCGAGTGCGACGGCATGACCGGCGCGCGCGACACGCTCGAGCTCGAGGTCCACGACCTGGAGGTGCAGGTGCTGACCGGCATCTATTCCGAGGAGACGCACCTGCCGCAGCCGCTGCGGATCGACCTCACGGTGCTGCTCGACGCGCCGGCGCATTATGCGCCGGACACGCCGCTGTCGGCCTCGAAGAACTATCTCGACCTGAAGCACGCCGCGACCGACGCGCTGGCGACCGCGGGGCATTTCACGCTGATCGAGGCGGTCGCCGACCATATCGCCGAGACCCTGTTCCTTCAGGACGCGCGGGTGCAGCGGGTGAAGGTCAAGATCGTCAAGCTGGCGATCGCCGAGGCGGGCGAATCGATCGGGATCACGCTGGTCCGGCACCGGCGCTGACCGCCGCCGGCGCGGGCGCTGGGGCGGGCGCAGGGGCAGGGGCGGCGCGGCACGCCCCGAGCTGCGCGATGACGAAGGCGTAGTCTGCCTGCGCCTGCGTCGCGTCGTCGGGCGACAGCGCCGCGGTGCTCCGCTCGGGCAGCGTCGCGGGCAGCGCGCAGGCAAGGCGATACCATAGCAAGGTGTCCCGTTGCGGGACAGTTGCCGAATCGTCGATGATCTCGCTGAGCGCCACCGACCAGCGCGGCTGCTCGCCGGGGCGACGCAGCACCGACAGCGCCGCGGGGCGGTTGTCGCGCGTGCGCAGGAAGATCTGCGTCTCGCCCTCGCCGGGCAGCGCGCCGGGGACGTGGAAGGCGTTGCCGACATCGGTGACCACCGGCGGCGCGCCGGGTGCCGCGACCTCGGCGGCGATCGCGCGGACGCGCTGTTCGAGCGAAGCGCTCCAGTCATGCTGCGCACCGGGCTCGACGAGCTGGACCTGCCCCGGCTGTCCCGCAACGGGACGCGCGAAGGCGAGGACGCGGCGCTTCTTGAGCGACGGCGCGCGCCCGCGCCAGTCGGGGGCGACGTCGACCAGCCAGCCGACGCGCGCGGGGATCGCGCTGGCGCCGCGCACCAGCGTGCCGACGTCCGCCTCGACATAGAAACGCGTGGTGCCGGGCGCGGCGCCCGCCGCCTCCGCGCCCTTGATTCGCGCCGCCGAGCGAATCGTCGCGTCGATCACCAGCGGGCTGGCGATCACGAGGTCGGCGAGCTCGGCATAGCCGAGCGCGGGCGCCGCGGTGGCCGAAGCGGGGGCGGGGGCCTGCCGCTGTGCGCCGGCCGGCGCGGGCGCGAGCGGCGCCACGAGGGCGGCGGCGGAAAAAAGGTAAAAATTGCGCTTCATCATGCGGCTTGGGATAGACGCGCGCGCGCAAACGATACAGAAATAAAACCGTCGCAGTCCGGTTGTACGTTTGTTGCGTCCGACAAAGCGTTTGCGCTCCCAAAACGGGCGCGATAGGACTTGTGTGTCTGTAGATAGCTCAAGAGGCGCTACGGAAAGGTAAACCCGGCCGGATCGCATTCCGGCCACGCCACGGGCCGCAGGATGAGGGAGTTTCGTTGCTGAATGGCCTATTCTGACCAGAAGATGAGCGGAGGCAAGGTCGGCGCGCTGGTGATCGTCGCGCTGATCCACGTTGCTCTCGGCTATGCCTTCATAACCGGCCTCGCGACGAATTTCGTCAAGAAGCAGGTCGAGAAGCTGAACACGTTCGACGTCGAGGAGCCACCGCCCCCGCCGCCGGAAGAGCCGCCGCCCCCGCCGCCCGACACGCCGATGACGCCGCCGCCGGTGGTGTCGCCGCCGCCGATCGTGCAGAACCCGAACCCGCCGCCCGTCACGGTCGCGACGGTGCCGACCCCGCCGCCGGTCTATGTGCCGACGCCGACGATCGCGCCGCCCGCACCGCCCGCGCCGCCCGCCCCGCCGGCTCCGCCCGCGGTCAGCAAGGCAGCCGGTCTGAAGGGCAACCCGGGCCAGTTCTTCGGTGCCGACAACTACCCGCCGTCGGCGATCCGCGCCGAAGAGCAGGGACGCGTCGTCGCGAAGCTGACCGTGGGAACGGACGGGCGCGTCACCGACTGCGTGGTCACCACGTCGAGCAATTCCTCGGCGCTCGACCAGGCGACCTGCCGCATCGCCAAGAGCCGCGTGCGGTTCTCGCCGGCGCAGGACGCATCCGGCAACCCGATCGTCTCCAGCTACACGCTGCCGGTGCGATGGGTGTTGCCACAGAATTGATCCGCGTGACCCTGGCCGCGCGGACCAGCATCGCCGGCCGACAACTTATCTGGCTTAAGGAAGACATCGAATGATCATCAACATCCTCGCCGCGGGTGGGACCGCGGCAGCCGAGAACCAGTTCGGCCTGCAGCAGGCGCTGAAGGAAGGCGGCATCATCTCGCAGTCGGTCTTCACCATCCTGGTGATCATGTCCGTCGTGTCGTTCTATATCCTGTTCTCCAAGCTGTTCGAGCAGCAGAAGATCATCAACCAGGCCAAGCGCGTGCGCTCGCAGTTCTGGAACAGCACCTCGCTGCGCGAAGGTTCGGCGAAGCTGGAGAAGAACTCGGCCTACAAGCAGCTGGTCGACGACGGCCTGGCGGCGCAGGAGCAGCACTCGAAGCTGACCGATCCGGTCGAGGCGCACGACTGGCTGCACGGCTCGCTGGCGCGTTCGGAAGCCGCGATCAACTCGAAGCTGGGCGGTGGCCTGGCGTTCCTGGCGACCGTCGGCGCGACCTCGCCGTTCATCGGCCTGTTCGGCACCGTCGTCGGCATCTACCGCGCGCTCATCAAGATCGGCGCGTCGGGCGATCCGTCGATCGACAAGGTCGCCGGCCCGGTCGGCGAGGCGCTGATCATGACCGCGCTCGGCCTGGTCGTCGCGGTTCCGGCCGTGCTCGCCTACAACTGGCTGCAGCGCCGCAACAAGTCGATCGCGGAAGACCTGTCGGCCTTCTCGAACGACGTGCTGGGCTTCCTGGCGTCGAACGGCGCGGTTCGCCCGACGATCGGCACCGCGACCACCACGACCGCCAAGGCGCCGGCCAAGCCGGTGGGCGCGACCACGACCGCCGGCCAGACCGGTGGCGTGCAGACCCGCCCGTAAGGCGAAAGGGATAAGCGGGGCCGTCGCCAGCGGCGGCCCCGTGGTTCACCTGCCGCCGCGCCCATCGCTCGGGAGGAGCGGCGGCGCGCGGCGGAACGAGAGAATAGGATAGCCTGATGGCGATGAGCGTTGGCGGTGACTCCGCTGAATCCCCGATGTCGGACATCAACACGACGCCCCTCGTGGACGTCATGCTGGTGCTCCTCATCATCTTCCTGATCGCGGTTCCGGTCGCCATCCAGACGGTGAAGGGCATCAAGCTGCCCAGCGTCGTCTTCGACCCGACCACGACCAAGCCCGAGAACGTCTCGCTGTCGGTCATGGGTGCGGACGGCACGTGCAAGGTGTACTGGGGCGTGACCCCGGTGACCCACCAGGAGCTGCTGGACCGCGCGGTCGCCAAGCTGAAGACCGAGATCGATCGTCAGGGCGGCCCCGGCAACCCGGACCTCGAACTGCCCGAGGCGCACGTCCGCGCGGACATCGGCACGCCGTGGCGCTGCGTCGCGGGGACGATCTACAACATGCAGATGGCCGGCTTTGCCAAGGTCGGGTTCATTTCGCAGCCCAAGGGCGGCGGCGCCTGAGCTAAGGAGTAGCTGACATGGCAATGAGTGCAGGCCGCGATGACGGCGAGCCGATGATGGAGATGAACACGACGCCGTTGATCGACGTCATGCTCGTGCTCCTCATCATGTTCATCATCACCCTTCCGGTCCCGACGCATGCGGTGAAGGTCGACCTGCCGGTCAACGACCCCAAGGCGCAGAAGCCGCCGGTCGACCCGATCAAGAACAAGATCGCGATCGACGCCGCCGGCGGGATCACCTGGAACGGCACCCCGGTCAATTCGACGGTGCTGCGCCAGTATCTCGACCAGTCGGCGGCGATGAGCCCCGAGCCGGAACTCCAGTTCCAGCCGGATCCGGCGACCCGCTACGACGTGGTCGACCAGACGCTGGCCGACATCAAGCGCTCGAACGTGACCAAGCTGGGCTTCGTCGGCAACGAGCAATATTACAAGGAATTCTGATCGCATATGCGATCGGGGGAGTTCTGATCGCGCACGCGATCAGGGTATCCGAACGGCGACGGGCGGTCCTGCGGGGCCGCCCTTTTTCGTTTCGCGACCGCCGGCGCCCCGTTCGATAGTGCTTGCGACCTTGTCAAATAAGTGACACCTTCATGTCACAAAACCGTAACGCGAGCGTTGGTCGCGTTGCAGGACAGGAGGGTGAGATGGTGATGAAGCTGATGATGGCGGCGCTCGTCGGCACCGCTTCGGTGGCCGCTCCGGCACTCGCGAAGGATCGGGTGGGCTATCAGGCGATCGCGGCCGGCAGCCTGTCGCAGGCCGAGCGCACGATCGACGCCGAGCGCGCGATCTTCCCCGAACGGCCTGAACTCATGCTCAATCTGGCGGCGGTGTACGCGCGCACCGGGCGTGAGGCGCAGGCCCGTGCGCTCTACGCCGACGTTCTCGACCGCGGCGACGTGGCGATGGATCTGGCGGACGGCAGCGTCGTTTCCTCGCACGCGCTGGCGCACAAGGGGCTTGCGCGCCTCACGACGACGATGGCGACCCGCTAAGGCGCCTGCTGTGCTCTTCATGGCACGGGTGTGACGGAAGGGGCACGACGGGCGAGGAGAAGCGGAAGGGCCGCGGGCACTGACGACGGTGCTGCGACGGTTCGTCTCGCGGTGACGGGCTTTTCGACGGCCCCTTGATGCCCAGGTTCGGCCGCCCCGTGCGGCGCGGCACGGCCGGACCGGCTGCCGCGGCAGGCGCGGGCGGGGTGCTGCATTGCCGGCCCGCGGCTGCTCGCGAAAGAGCGTGCGTCGTCCGGTGGACGGGCGGGGTCACCCCGTCAGCGCGGGAACGTCGCCCGTCGACGAACGGCCCGGCGTCGCGCGCGGGCGCGCTACAGGCGCGGCAGCGTCACGCCGCGCTGGCCCATATATTTGCCGGCGCGGTCGGCATAGCTCGTCTCGCACGGCTCGTTGCCGTGGAGGAAGAGGAACTGGCACGCGCCCTCATTGGCGTAGATCTTGGCGGGCAACGGGGTGGTGTTCGAAAATTCCAGCGTCACATGGCCCTCCCAGCCCGGCTCCAGGGGGGTGACGTTCACGATGATGCCGCACCGCGCATAGGTCGACTTGCCGAGGCAGATCACCAGCACGTCGCGCGGCACGCGAAAATATTCGACCGTGCGCGCCAGCGCGAAGCTGTTCGGCGGGATGATGCACACGTCGGTCTTGCGATCGACGAAGCTGTTGGCGGCAAAGTCCTTCGGGTCGACCAGCGCATTGTCGACGTTGGTGAAGATCTTGAACTCGTCGGCGACGCGCGCGTCATAGCCGTAGCTGGACAGCCCGTAGCTGATGCAGCCGTCGCGGCGCTGCGACTCGACGAACGGCTCGATCATGCCGTCGGCCAGCGCGCGCTCGCGGATCCAACGGTCGGACTGGACGGACATGCTGCGACTCCCCTCGGCGGCTCCGCGCTTTCGCGGTTGCCGGCGCGCGGCGCAAGTCCACATGCGGCGGTGCTGGGCGGGACGCGCACGGCGGGCTATCGGGGAGGGCGATGTCGCGGGTGCTGCTTCAACTTGCCTACCGTGTGCGCCTGCGGGTGCTGGCGCTGCTGCGGTGGCGCACGCGCGGGGTGAAGGTGCTGGTGTTCGATGGCCAGGGCCGCGTGCTGCTGGTC
Organism: Sphingomonas sp. BE138; assembly: GCF_031456125.1. Taxonomy (NCBI): domain Bacteria; kingdom Pseudomonadati; phylum Pseudomonadota; class Alphaproteobacteria; order Sphingomonadales; family Sphingomonadaceae; genus Sphingomonas; species Sphingomonas sp. BE138. The sequence continues at coordinate 424,174 of NZ_JAVDUC010000002.1, read as the reverse complement.
CGGCACCGCTACGGGCGCAGCGACCTGCATATGCTGCCCGGCGGCGGGATCGCGCGCGGCGAGCCGCCGGCCGCGGCGGCGGTGCGCGAGGTCCGCGAGGAAACCGGATGCACGTTGCGGCAGGTGACGTTCGTCGCGCGCTACGAGTCGCGTGCCGAGCGGCGGCGCGATACCGTCGATCTGTTCCACGCCATGACCGACGATGCCCCCATACCCGATGCGCGCGAGCTGGAGGCGGCGTGCTTCCATGCGCTCGATACGCTGCCCGCCGCGCTGTCGCCGGCGACGCGGCGGCGGATCGACGAATGGCGCGGGGTGCGGGAGCGGTCGGCGACCTGGTGACCGCGCGGGCGGTGCGCCGGTCAGCTGCGATTCATTCTCACCGCCTCGCGGCCTTGCCCCTCCGGAGGCGGGGGTCTAGAGCGTGCCGGTTCCGTTCGCACCTGCGAGAGAGGCGAGAGAGACATAGTGGTCGATCTGTCGCAATACCTACCGATCCTCCTGTTCCTGGGGGTGGCGCTCGCCTTGTCGAGCGCGTTCGTGTTCCTGCCGATGGCGGTCGCCAAGCTGACCGGCGCGGCGAAACCCACGCCCGAGAAGCTGTCCGAATATGAATGCGGCTTCCCCGCGTTCGAGGACAGCCGATCGCAATTCGACGTGCGATTTTATCTGGTCGCGATCCTCTTCATCATCTTCGATCTCGAGGCGGCGTTCCTATATCCTTGGGCAGTCAGCGTTTTTTCGCTGGGCTGGACCGCATGGATCTCGATGATGATCTTTATCGCCGAACTCGCGCTCGGCCTCGTTTACGCATGGAAGAAGGGAGCGCTGGAGTGGGAGTAGAAGCGCATTCCGGGCCGATCGGGCTCGTCAACAATCCGGAGACGGCGGGCGCGATCGCGCCCGATCAGGGATTCTTCGACGGGCTGAACGGCGAACTGAACGACAAGGGCTTCCTGGTCACCTCGACCGAGGAGCTGTTCCAGTGGGCGCGCACCGGCTCGCTTTGGTGGATGACGTTCGGCCTCGCGTGCTGCGCGGTCGAGATGATCCACGTCAACATGCCGCGCTACGACATGGAGCGCTTTGGCGCCGCGCCGCGCGCGAGCCCGCGCCAGTCGGACGTGATGATCGTCGCCGGCACGCTGTGCAACAAGATGGCGCCCGCGCTCCGCAAGGTCTACGACCAGATGTCAGAGCCGAAATACGTCATCTCGATGGGGTCGTGCGCCAACGGCGGCGGCTATTACCATTATAGCTACAGCGTCGTGCGCGGCTGCGACCGCGTGGTGCCGGTCGACATCTACGTCCCCGGCTGCCCGCCGACCGCCGAGGCGCTGCTGTACGGCGTGATGCAGTTGCAGCGGAAGATCCGTCGCGCCGGGAGCATCGAACGGTGAGGGCGCCGGCACCCGCCTGGGCGGCGAACCTGAACGACGCGACGATCGAGTCGGCGCGCACCGCGATCGGCGTGGCGCTGCTCGATGCTGTCGAGATCGCGGGCGAGGTGCAGCTGCACGTCACGCGCGACGGGCTGGTCGCGGCGCTGACCGCGCTGCGCGATACGCCCGGGCTGGAATATCAGCAGCTGATGGAGATCGCGGGCGTCGACTATCCGGAGCGCGCCGAGCGGTTCGAGGTCGTGTATTGCCTGTTGTCGCTGACGCGCAACCACCGGCTGCACGTCCATGTCGGCGCGACCGAGGACACGCCGGTGCCGTCGGTGACCGACCTGTGGCCGGTCGCGGGCTGGCTGGAGCGCGAGGTCTATGACATGTACGGCGTGCTGTTCACGGGCAACCGCGACCTGCGCCGCATCCTGACCGATTACGGCTTCCGCGGGCATCCGTTCCGCAAGGACTTCCCGCTGACCGGGTTCGTCGAGCTGCGCTACTCCGAGGAGCAGAAGCGCGTCGTCTACGAGCCGGTGAAGCTGGCGCAGGATTTCCGCACCTTCGACTTCACCAGCCCGTGGGAAGGCGCGGAATACGTGCTGCCGGGCGACGAGAAGGCGAAGCTGCCCGAGGCGAAGGGCGCGCCGACCCCGGCGACCGCGACCGAGGTGCAGAAGGCGGGCACGGCGGAAACGCCGAAGCGGGACGCGCCCGCGCCCAGCCAGCCTTACGCCAAGAAGGACACGACCAGCACCACCGAGACCGGCGCCGGCCGTCCCGAGAGCGATGCCGAGCCGAAGCCGCGCGACCCCGATGTCGTGCCGTCGAAGGGCGGGGGGCAGAACGAATGACCGATACGTACGTCCAGAAGGAGCAGGCCGTCGACCATGCGGTCGATCCCGCGATCGAGAAGCTGCTCCATGCCACGGATGCATCGCACCCCACCGAGGGCGACGTCGCGATCCAGAACTACACGATCAACTTCGGCCCGCAGCATCCGGCGGCGCACGGCGTGCTGCGGCTCGTCATGGAGCTGGACGGCGAGATCGTCGAGCGGATCGACCCGCACGTCGGGCTGCTCCACCGCGGCACCGAGAAGCTGATCGAATACAAAACCTACGCGCAGGCGATCCCGTATTTCGACCGGCTCGATTATTGCTCGCCGGCGTGCATGGAGCACACGTTCGTGCTGGCGATCGAGAAGCTGCTCGATCTCGAGGTGCCGATCCGTGCGCAATATCTGCGCGTGTTCTTCGCCGAACTGACGCGCATCTCGAACCACATGCTCAACCTGGGCTCGCACGTCATGGACGTCGGCGCGATGACGCCGAACCTGTGGCTGTTCGAGATTCGCGAGGATTGCTACGGCTTCCTGGAGCGCGCCACGGGCGCGCGGATGCACCACAATTATTTCCGCCCCGGCGGGGTGCACCAGGACGTGCCGCTCAAGCTGCTGACGGACATCGCCGACTGGCTCGACACCCGGCTGCCGCGGCTGTTCGAGGACGCGATCAGCCTGGTCGCCGACAATCGCATCTTCAAGCAGCGCAACGTCGATATCGCGACCGTGAGCCGCGAGGACGCGATCAAATGGGGATTCTCCGGGCCGATGATCCGGGCCGCGGGCATCCCGTGGGACCTGCGCAAGTCGCAGCCCTATGACGTGTACGCGAAGATGGACTTCGAGGTGCCGGTCGGCACGCGCGGCGATTGCTACGACCGCTTCATGGTGCGCGTCGAGGAGGTCCGCCAATCGGCGCGGATCATGAAGCAGTGCCTGGCGGAAATGCCGGAGGGGCCGATCGCCTCGCTCGACCGCAAGGTGGTGCCGCCGAAGCGCGCCGAGATGAAGCGCTCGATGGAGGCGCTGATCCACCACTTCAAGCTCTACACCGAGGGTTATCACGTGCCCGCGGGCGAGGTGTATGTCGCGACCGAAAGCCCGAAGGGCGAGTTCGGTGTGTATCTGGTCAGCGACGGCAGCAACAAGCCGTACCGCTGCAAGATCCGCCCGACCGCCTTCTCGCACCTGCAGGCGATGGACTTCATGAGCCGCGGCCACATGCTGGCGGACACCACCGCCATCCTGGGCGCGATGGATATCGTTTTTGGCGAATGTGACCGCTGATGGCTGACGCACCTATCATCCCCGACGAGGCCGAGGTCCGCGCGCGCTGGGGCGCGTTCCAGTGGAACGACGACAGCAAGGCGAAGCGCGATGCGATCCTGGCGCGCTATCCGGCCGGGCGCGAGCAATCGGCGTCGATCCCGCTGCTCGATCTGGCGCAGCGCCAGGTGGGCGCCGAGACGCAGACGCAAGGCTGGCTGCCGGTCCCGGTGATCGAGTTCGTCGCGCGCGAGATCGGCGTGCCCTATATGCGCGTGTACGAGGTCGCGACCTTCTACACGATGTTCAACCTGGCGCCGGTCGGCCGCTTCCACGTGCAGGTATGCGGCACGACGCCGTGCATGCTGCGCGGGTCGGACGACGTGCTGGCGGCCTGCAAGAACAAGGGCCTGATCAAGGGCAAGACGACGCCGGACGGCCTGTTCACGCTGACCGAGGTCGAGTGCATGGGCAATTGCGCGTCGGCACCGATGGTGCAGATCAACGACGACAATTTCGAGGATCTCGACTACGATCGCACGATCGCGATCCTGGAGACGCTGGCCAACGGCGGTGCGCCGAAGCCGGGGACGCAGGAGCCGGGTCGCCACACGGTGGAGCCGAAGGGCGGGCCGACCTCGCTGACCGCGATGGTCACCGAGAACCACGACTATCGCGGGGAGTGGGCGAATGGCTGAGACCGGAATCGCCAGTCACGCGCTGGAGTGGATGAAGCGTATCAGCGCCAAGCTCGACAATATCGGCCTGGAGCTCGGCGACATGAAGCTGCGCATGTCGGCGGTCGGGGATCATCTGTCCGGACTGACCGTCTCCAACGCCGGCATTACGCATCGGCTCGACCGGGTCGAAGGCCGGCTCGATCGCATGGAGCGTCGGCTTGAATTGAGGGATGGACAGTGAGCCTGCTCGACAAGGATCGGATCTTCACCAACCTCTACGGCTATCAGTCGTGGCGGCTGGATGCGGCGATGGCGCGCGGCGACTGGGACAATACCAAGGCGCTGCTGGAGCTCGGCCAGGACAAGATCATCGACACCATCAAGGCGTCGGGTCTGCGCGGGCGCGGCGGGGCGGGATTCCCGACCGGCACGAAATGGTCGTTCATGCCCAAGGAGCCGAAGCCGGACCGGCCGAACTTCCTGGTCATCAACGCCGACGAATCCGAGCCGGGTTCGTGCAAGGACCGCGAGATCATCCGCCACGATCCGCACACGCTGATCGAGGGCGCGCTGGTCGCGGGCTTCGCGATGCGCGCGCGGGCCGCGTATATCTACATCCGCGGCGAGTATATCCGCGAGGCGGAGGTGCTGTTCGCGGCGGTCGCGGAGGCCTATGACAAGGGGCTGGTGGGCAAGAACGCCTGCGGCTCGGGCTACGACTTCGACGTCTTCGTCCACCGCGGCGCGGGCGCGTACATCTGCGGCGAAGAGACCGCGATGCTCGAAAGCCTGGAAGGCAAGAAGGGCCAGCCGCGGCTAAAGCCGCCGTTCCCGGCGGGCGCGGGGCTGTACGGTTGCCCGACGACGGTCAACAATGTCGAGTCGATCGCGGTCGCCCCGACGATCCTGCGGCGCGGCGCGGCGTGGTTTTCCAGCTTCGGCGCGGAGAACAACAAGGGCACCAAGCTGTTCCAGATCAGCGGCCATGTGAACACGCCGTGCGTGGTCGAGGAGGCGATGAGCATCCCGTTCCGCGAACTGATCGAGAAGCATTGCGGCGGCATCCGCGGCGGCTGGGACAATCTGCTCGCGGTCATCCCGGGCGGGTCGTCGGTGCCGTTGGTCCCGGCCAAGGACATCATCGACGCGCCGATGGATTTCGACGGTCTGAAGGCGGTCGGATCGGGGCTGGGCACCGCCGCGATCATCGTCATGGACAAGTCGACCGACGTCGTCCGCGCGATCAGCCGCATCTCGTATTTCTACAAGCACGAGAGCTGCGGCCAGTGCACGCCGTGCCGCGAGGGTACCGGCTGGATGTGGCGCGTGATGGAGCGGCTGCGCACCGGCGATGCCGAGATCGGCGAGATCGACATGCTCCAGCAGGTGACCAAGCAGGTTGAGGGCCATTCGATCTGCGCGCTGGGCGACGCGGCCGCATGGCCGATCCAGGGGCTGATCCGCCACTTCCGCCCCGAACTGGAACGCCGCATCAACGAGCGTGGCGGCAACGTCGCCCCGATGCAGGAAGCTGCCGAATAATGCCCAAGGTCAAAGTCGACGGAGTCGAGATCGAGGTGCCGCAGGGCGCCACCGTGTTGCAGGCCTGCGAACTGGCCGGCAAGGAGATCCCGCGCTTCTGCTACCACGAACGGCTCAGCATCGCCGGTAACTGCCGGATGTGCCTGGTCGAGGTGAAGCCGGGGCCGCCGAAGCCGCAGGCGAGCTGCGCGCTGCCGGCGGCGGAGAACCAGGAGATCTTCACCAACACGCCGATGGTGAAGCATGCCCGCGAGGGCATCATGGAATTTCTGCTGATCAACCACCCGCTCGATTGCCCGATCTGCGATCAGGGCGGCGAGTGCGATCTGCAGGACCAGTCGGTCGCCTATGGCCGCGGCCACTCGCGCTATGACGAGAACAAGCGCGCGGTGACCGAGAAGTACATGGGGCCGATCGTCAAGACGGTGATGACGCGCTGCATCCAATGCACGCGCTGCATCCGCTTTGCCGAGGAAGTCGCCGGCGTCGAGGAGATCGGCGCGATCTATCGCGGCGAGAACATGCAGATCACCTCCTATCTGGAGGAAGCGGTCACGTCCGAACTGTCGGGCAATGTCGTGGACCTGTGCCCGGTCGGTGCGTTGACGAGCAAGCCCTACGCGTTCGAAGCGCGGCCGTGGGAACTGCGCAAGACGCTGACGATCGACGTGATGGACGCGGTCGGCACCAACATCCGGCTCGACAGCCGCGGGCGGCAGGTGCTGCGCTGCGTGCCGCGCGTCAACGACGACGTGAACGAGGAATGGGCGACCGACAAGACCCGCCATGCGGTGGACGGGCTGGTGCGCAAGCGGCTCGACCGGCCGTATGTGCGGCGTGACGGCAAGCTGCACGCGGTGACCTGGGACGAGGCGTTCGCGGCGATTGCCGCCGTCGACCATGGCGGTTCGGTGGCCGCGGTGGCGGGCGATCTGGTCGATTGCGAGACGATGTTCGCGGCCAAGGCGCTGCTGTCGTCGCTCGGCTCCTCGCTGCTCGAAGGGCGGCAGACCGGCATGGACTATGACACGTCCAGCCTGGCGGCGGTGAACTTCAACACCACGATCGCGCGCACCGAAGAGGCGGATGCGATCCTGCTGGTCGGCACCAATCTGCGCTGGGAAGCGCCGCTGGTGAACACGCGGATCCGCAAGGCGATCAAGAAGGGCGCGAAGGTCTTCGCGATCGGGCCGGAGACCGAGCTGACCTACAAGGTCGAATGGCTCGGCACGGACCTGTCGGTGCTCGGCAACCTGCCGGAGCGCGTGACCGAGGCGTTCGGGAAGGCCGCCAGGCCGATGGTGATCGTCGGCGGTGCGGCGCTGAAGGGCGCGCATGGCGCGGCGCTGGCGCTGGCCGATACGCTCGGCCTGGTGAAGGACGACTGGAACGGCTTCAACGTCGTTCACATGGCGGCGAGCCGCATGGGCGGACTGATGCTCGGCTATGCGCAAAAGGCCGGTATCTCCGCGCTGTACGACGCGAAGCTGACGTTCTTCCTGGGCGCGGACGAGTGCGACCATGCGCGCTTCACCGGCTTGAAGGTCTATGTCGGGCACCACGGCGACCGCGGCGCTCATCATGCCGACGTGATCCTGCCGGGTGCGAGCTATGCCGAGAAGTCCGGCACCTGGGTCAATCTGGAAGGGCGCGTGCAGCGCGGCGAGCGCGCGGTGTTCCCGCCGGGCGACGCGCGCGAGGACTGGACGATCTTCCGCGCGCTGAGCGAGCGGATGGGGCAGACGCTGTCGTTCGACACGCTGGGTGAGCTGCGCGCCGCGATGGCGCTGGATTGCCCGGAGCTGGCGACGCCGGGGCTCAAGACCTTCGCGTGGAACCCGCCGGCGCTCGGCGCGACCGCCGAGGGCGTGCTGGACGGCTATCCGATCAAGGACTTCTATCTCACCAACGCCATCTGCCGGGCGTCGCCGACGATGCAGCGCTGCTCGGCCGAACTGGTGCATGGCGAGAGCTTCGCGGAGGCGGCGGAGTGACCGACTTCTTCAATCATACCGTCGGCCTTCCCTATGGCTGGGCGTGGTTCCTTGCGACGATCGTCGGCATCCTGCTGATCGCGTTGCCGCTGATGCTGTCGGTGGCGATGATCATCTATGCCGACCGCAAGATCTGGGCGGCGATGGCGCTCCGGCGCGGGCCGAACGTCGTCGGTCCGTTCGGGCTGCTGCAGTCGTTCGCGGACGGGCTGAAGGTCTTCCTTCAGGAGACGATCGTTCCGTCGGCGGCCAATCGCGGGCTGTTCCTGCTGGCGCCGATCATCACCTTCACGGTCGCGCTGATCGTCTGGGCGGTGGTGCCGTTCCAGCCGGGCGTGGTGCTGGCGAACATCAACGTCGGCCTGCTCTACGTGCTCGCGGCATCGTCGCTCGGCGTCTACGGGATCATCCTGGCCGGGTGGTCGTCGAACTCGAAATACCCGTTCTTCTCGGCGATCCGCGCGGCGGCGCAGATGGTCAGCTATGAGGTCGCGATCGGCTTCGTCCTGATCTCGGTCGTGATGTGGGCGGGGTCGTTCAATCTCTCGACGATCGTCGAGGCGCAAAAGGGATTGTACGGCTTCATCAACGGCTTCGGGTTCAATCCGCTGCTGTTCCCGATGAGCGTGGTCTTCCTGATCTCGTCGCTGGCCGAGACGCAGCGCGCGCCGTTCGACCTGACGGAGGCCGAGAGCGAGCTGGTGGCGGGCTACCAGACCGAATATTCGTCGATGGCGTTCGCGCTCTACTGGCTGGGCGAATATGCCAACGTGCTTCTGATGTGCACGCTGAACGCGACGCTGTTCTGGGGTGGTTACCTGCCGCCGTTCGACTGGGCGCCGCTGTACGTCGTGCCGGGGATCATCTGGCTGTTCGCGAAGATCCTGTTCTTCTTCTTCGTGTTCTCGTGGATCAAGGCGACGGTGCCGCGCTACCGCTACGACCAGCTGATGCGGCTGGGGTGGAAGGTGTTCCTGCCGCTGTCGCTGTTCTGGGTGTTCCTGGTGTCGGGCGTGCTGATGTTCATGCGCGTGGGAGTGTAAGATGGGTATCGCGCAGACGATCAAGGCGTTCACGCTCTACGAGTTCGTGAAGGCGCATGCGCTGACGCTGAAGTATTTCTTCAAGCCGAAGGCGACGATCAACTATCCGTACGAGAAGAACCCGCTGTCCCCGCGCTTCCGCGGCGAGCATGCGCTGCGTCGCTACCCCAACGGCGAGGAGCGCTGCATCGCGTGCAAGCTGTGCGAGGCGGTGTGCCCGGCGCAGGCGATCACGATCGAGGCCGAGCCGCGCGACGACGGCAGCCGCCGCACGACGCGCTACGACATCGACATGACCAAGTGCATCTATTGCGGCCTGTGTCAGGAAGCGTGCCCGGTCGACGCGATCGTCGAGGGGCCGAACCTCGACTTCTCGACCGAGACGCGCGAGGAGCTGATCTACGACAAGGCCAAGCTGCTCGACAACGGCGACCGGTGGGAACGCGCGATCGCCGCGAACCTTGCCGCCGACGCGCCGTACCGGTAGGCGCTCGCGTGACATCAGGGGTCGAGATGATTTTGACGGTTTCAATCAGCGCGCGCCGCGGGCGTGCGGACGCGGGGAAGGCGCTATGATCCAGGCCATCGCCTTCTATCTGTTCGCCATCGTGGTGCTGATCTCCGGCGCGATGACGATTTCGTCGCGCAACCCGGTGCATTCGGTGCTGTGGCTGATCCTGGCGTTCTTCAACGCCGCCGGCCTGATGGTGCTGGTGGGTGCCGAGTTCATCGCGATGCTGCTGGTCATCGTCTATGTCGGCGCGGTCGCGGTGCTGTTCCTGTTCGTGGTCATGATGCTGGACATCGACTTCGCAGAGTTGCGCGCCGGGTTCGTGCGCTACTTCGGGATCGGCCTGGTGCTGGCGGTCGCGCTGGTCGCCGAGATCCTGATCGGCGTCGGCGCGTGGAGCCAGGGCGGGATCGACCTCGCGCGGCGTGCGGCGCCGACCGACCATGTCGTTCCGAACATCGTCCAGATCGGCAACCTGCTCTACACGCGCTACCTCTTCATCTTCGAGGGCGCCGGGCTGGTGCTGCTGGTCGCGATGATCGGTGCGATCGTGCTGACCCATCGCGAGCGTTCGGGGTCGCGCTATCAGAACATCGCACGGCAGAACGCGCGCCGTCCGCAGGACGCGACGCGCAACGTGCGACCGGAGATCGGTCAGGGGGTGCAGCTGTGAACGCGGCCATGTCGGGAGGCGTCGGCCTCATCCACTATCTGGTCGTGGCGGCGTTGCTGTTCACGATGGGCGTGCTGGGGATCTTCCTCAACCGCAAGAACATCATCGTTATCCTGATGGCGATCGAGCTGATCCTGCTGGCGGTGAACATCAACCTCGTCGCCTTCTCGGCCGCGCTGAACGACCTGGTCGGCCAGGTCTTCGCGATGTTCGTCCTGACCGTCGCTGCCGGCGAGGCGGCGATCGGCCTGGCCATTCTCGTCATCTTCTTCCGCGGCCGCGGCTCGATCTCGGTCGACGATCCCAGCCGGATGAAGGGGTAAGTTCCGGTGCATCCCATCCTCTTCATCGTCTTCCTGCCGCTGGTCGCGGCGATCGTCGCCGGGTTCGCGAACAAGTCGTTCGGCGCCACGCTGCCCAAGGCGATCACGACCGGCGCGTTGTTCGTCTCGTGCGCTTTGTCGTGGCCGGTGTTCATCGGCTATCTGATGGAGACCAGCACCGCGACGGTCGTGCCGGTGCTGCACTTCATCACGTCGGGCACGTTCGACGTGTCGTGGGCGCTGCGCGTCGATGCGCTGACCGCGGTCATGCTGGTCGTGATCACCAGCGTCTCGGCGCTCGTGCACCTCTATAGCTGGGGCTATATGAGCGAGGACCCGGACCAGCCGCGCTTCTTCGCCTATCTGTCGCTGTTCACCTTCGCGATGCTGATGCTGGTGACCGCGGACAATCTGATCCAGATGTTCTTCGGCTGGGAAGGCGTCGGCCTCGCCAGCTACCTGCTGATCGGGTTCTGGTTCCGCAAGCCGAGCGCCAATGCCGCGGCGATCAAGGCATTCGTCGTCAACCGCGTCGGCGATCTCGGCTTCATGCTCGGCATCTTCGGCACGTATCTGGTGTTCAACACCGTCTCGATTTCGGCGATTTTGGCCGCCGCACCGTCGATGGCGGGCTCGACGATCGGCTTCCTGTGGTTCCGCGCCGACACGATGACGGTTATCTGCCTGCTGCTGTTCGTCGGTGCGATGGGCAAGTCGGCGCAGCTCGGACTGCACACGTGGTTGCCGGACGCGATGGAAGGCCCGACCCCGGTGTCGGCGCTGATCCATGCCGCGACCATGGTCACCGCGGGCGTGTTCATGGTGTGCCGCCTGTCGCCGATGTTCGAGGTGTCGCCGACCGCGATGGGCTTCGTCACCTTCATCGGCGCGGCGACCTGCCTGTTCGCCGCAACGATCGGCACGACGCAGACCGACATCAAGCGCGTGATCGCCTATTCCACCTGTTCGCAGCTCGGCTACATGTTCTTCGCCGCCGGCGTCGGTGCCTATGGCGCGGCGATGTTCCACCTGTTCACGCACGCGTTCTTCAAGGCGCTGCTGTTCCTCGGTGCCGGCTCGGTCATCCATGCGATGCACCACGAGCAGGACATGCGCTTCTACGGCGGGCTGCGGAAGGCGATCCCGGTCACCTTCTGGGCGATGCTCCTCGGCACGCTGGCGATCACCGGCGTCGGGATCTACGGCATCGGCGGGTTCGCGGGCTATCATTCGAAGGACGCAATCATCGAAGTGGCATGGGCGGCGGGATCACCGGTCGCGTCGATGGTCGGCGTGTTCGCGGCGCTGCTGACCAGCTTCTATTCGTGGCGGCTGATGTTCCTGACCTTCTGGGGCGAGCCGCGCTGGGCGGCGTCGGAGCATATCCAGCACGCGCTGCACGACGCGCACGGGCATGGCCACGACGACCACGCGCACGACCATGGTGGCGTGCACGCGGCCGATCACGGAAGTGCGCATGCGCACGGACATGACGACGCGCATCATCCCGATCCCGCGGGCGAGGACGCCGGCCACGCGCCGCACGTCGAATCGCGCGGGTTCAACGAGATTCCGAAGGGCACCGGCGGGTACCACCCGCACGAAAGCCCGATCGTGATGCTGATCCCGCTGATCGTGCTGTCGATCGGTGCGGTCGCGGCGGGCTTCGTGTTCCATCGCTGGTTCATCGACCCGGAGAGCGCAGGCGAGTTCTGGAAGGGTGCGTTGTTCTTCAACGAGCATCTGATGCACGAGATGCACCAGGTCCCGTTGCTGGTGCAGCTGTCGGCGACGATCGTGATGCTCTCGGGCCTGCTGATCGCGTATCTGACCTACATCCGCTCGCCGGATGCGCCGGCCAGGTTCGCGGACACGTTCCAGCCGCTGTACCGCTTCCTGCTGAACAAGTGGTATTTCGACCAACTGTACCACTTCCTGTTCGTGCGCCCGGCGTTCGCGATCGGCCGCGTGCTGTGGCACCGCGGCGACGAGGGCACGATCGACCGCTTCGGGCCGAACGGCTCGGCGTGGCTGGTGCAGGCGGGTAGCCGCGCCGCCGTCCGCCTCCAGACCGGATATGTCTATACCTATGCCTTCGTCATGCTGATCGGGCTTACCGCCGCGATCACCTGGGCGATCGCGGGCTGAGCGGGGGAGAAGGAAAATGTCGTTCCCGATCCTGTCGCTGATGCTGGCGGTCCCTGCGGTCGCCGCCGTCGCCTGTCTCTTCCTTTCCGCGCCGGCCGCGCGCGTGACCGCGCTGGCCGCCACGCTGATCGACCTCGCGCTGGGCGTCGTGCTGTGGACGTCGTTCGACGTCGGCGGCGCACAATGGCAGTTCGTCGAGCACGCCCCGCTGTTCGGGCGCTTCGCCTGGGCGCTGGGCATCGACGGCTATGCGCTGTTGCTGATCGTGTTGTCCGTGTTCCTGATGCCGATCTGCATCGGGGCGAGCTGGCAGGCGATCGAGAAGCGCGTACCGGAATATATGGCGGCGTTCCTGTTCACCGAAGTGCTGATGATCGGCACCTTCGCGGCGCAGGACCTGTTCCTGTTCTACATCTTCTTCGAAGCCGGCCTGATCCCGATGTTCCTGATCATCGGCATTTGGGGCGGCGCCAACCGCATCTACGCGTCGTACAAGTTCTTCCTGTACACGCTGCTCGGCTCGCTGCTGATGTTCATCGCGATGCTGTACATGAGCATCACCGCGAACACGACCAGCATCCCGGCGCTGATGACCTACGACTTCCCGGCGAGCGTGCAGACGTGGTTGTGGCTGGCGTTCTTCGCGTCGTTCGCGGTCAAGATGCCGATGTGGCCGGTCCACACCTGGCTGCCGGACGCGCACGTCCAGGCGCCGACCGCCGGGTCGGTGATCCTGGCGGGCGTGCTCCTGAAGCTCGGCGGCTACGGCTTCCTGCGCTTCAGCCTGCCGATGTTCCCCGAAGCCTCGGCGAGCCTCGTCTGGCTGGTCTTCGGCCTGTCGGCGGTGGCGGTGATCTACACCAGCCTCGTGGCGCTGGTGCAGTCGGACATGAAGAAGCTGATCGCCTATTCGTCCGTCGCGCACATGGCGATCGTCACGATCGGGCTGTTCGCGTTCAACGCGCAGGGGATCGAGGGCGCGATGATGGTGATGCTGGGCCACGGCCTGGTGTCGGGCGCGCTGTTCCTGTGCGTCGGCGTCATCTACGACCGGCTGCACACCCGCGAGATCAGCCGCTACGGTGGCCTCGCGATCAACATGCCGCGCTACGCGATCTTCTTCCTGCTGTTCACGATGGCGTCGATCGGGCTGCCGGGCACCAGCAACTTTGTCGGCGAGATCCTGAGCCTGATGGGCACGTACCAGGTGTCGACGACGATCGCGCTGCTGTGCACGACCGGGATCATCCTGGGCGCGGCGTATATGCTCTACCTGTACCGCCGCGTCGTATGGGGTGAGATCAAGTCCGACGAGGTGCGCGCCATGTCCGACCTTAGCCCACGCGAATTGTGGCTGCTGGCGCCGATCGCGGCGGTGGTGCTGTGGATGGGCGTCTATCCGGAAAGCTTCCTGGCACCGATGCGCAAGGACACGCAGATCCTGCTGGCGCGCATCGACCGCGCGAAGCCGGCGGGTGACTCGCTGCCTACCAAGGGTGCCGGCATCGTTCCCGCCGCCCACGCCGAAACTTCTGCGCATGGGAGCGCGCACTGATGGACTATGCCGCAAACCTTGCGATGACGCTGCCCGAGCTGGTTCTCGCGCTCGGCGCCATCGCGCTGATGCTGGTCGCCGCTTGGGGCGGGCCGGCCTCGACCAAGGCGGTATCGTGGGTGTCGGTCGCGGTCCTGGCGGGCGCGCTGATCGCGCTGACCGGGCCGGCGTCGGCGGGCGGGAACGCCTTCTACGGGCTGTACCGCGCCGATGCGTTCGCCGCCTTCGCCAAGGTGCTGATCTACGTCGGCGCCGCGGTCGCGATCGTCATGGCGCCGGACTTCTTCCGCCGCACCGCGGGCGCGGACCTGCGTCCCGAATATCCGGTGCTGATCCTGCTGTCGGCGTGCGGCATGGGGATGATGGTGTCAGCGGGCGACCTGCTGACGCTGTATGTCGGGCTCGAGCTGCAGAGCCTTGCGGCTTATGTGCTGGCCAGCTTCATGCGGCAGGACACGCGGTCCGCCGAGGCCGGGCTGAAGTATTTCGTGCTCGGCGCGCTGGCGAGCGGCATCCTGCTCTACGGCATCAGCCTCGTCTACGGCTTCACGGGATCGACGCTGTTCGACGAGATCGCGGGCGCATTCGCCGCTGCCCCGCTGACGGGTGACGCGCGCTCGCTGGGGCTGCTGTTCGGGCTGGTGTTCGTGTTCGCGGGGCTGGCGTTCAAGATTTCGGCGGTGCCGTTCCACATGTGGACCCCCGACGTGTACGAGGGTGCGCCGACGCCGGTGACCGCGTTCTTCGCCTCGGCGCCCAAGGTGGCGGCGATCGCGCTGGCGGTGCGCGTCGCGGTCGAGGCGATGGGCCCGGCGGAGTTCCAGTGGCGCCAGATCGTGATCTTCGCCTCCCTCGCCTCAATTCTGCTCGGCGCGGTCGCGGCGATCGGACAGCAGAACGTCAAGCGCCTGCTCGCCTATTCGTCGATCAACAACGTCGGCTTCGCGCTGATCGGCCTGGCCGCCGGCACGCCGGAGGGCGTGGCGTCGGTGCTGACGTACATGACGATCTATCTGGCGATGACGCTGGGCAGCTTCCTGGTCGTGCTGCAGATGCGCGATGCCGACGGGCAGCCGATCGAGACGATCGCGAGCCTGGCCGGCCTGTCGCGGACCCGCCCGGGCCTGGCGGCGGCGCTGGCGATCTTCATGTTCTCGCTGGCGGGCATCCCGCCGCTGTTCGGCTTCTACGCCAAGTTCGCGGTGTTCTATGCCGCGGTGCAGGCGGGGCTGTTCCCGCTGGCGGTGGTCGGCGTCGTGTTCAGCGTGATCGGTGCCTATTACTACCTGCGCCTCGTGAAGACGATGTACTTCGACGAGCCGGCCGGCACCTTCGGCGAGGGCGACAAGCTGGAAGGCGGCCTGATCGCGGTCGCGGCGGTGTTCGTCTCGCCGCTCGGCTATCTGGCGATCCCGGCGCTGTCGGCCTGGTCGCTCGCCGCCGCCGCCAGCCTCTTCTGAGGCGGCGGCGCTGCCCCGCATCCTGACGGTACCGGCGACGGGATCGACCAACGCCGACCTGCTGGCGCTGGCCGGCGACGGCGCGGTCGACGAGGCGACGTGGCTGCGCGCCGAGCAGCAGACCGCCGGACGCGGGCGGCAGGGGCGGGCGTGGCAGTCCCCGCCCGGTAACCTCTACGCCAGCACCATCGTGCGCGTCCACGCCGGTGACCCACCGGCCGCGGGGCTGGCACTGGTCGCGGCGGTGGCGCTGGAGGAGGCGGTGCGCGGCGCGCTACCCGATGCGGGCGGGTTGCGGTTGAAGTGGCCCAACGACCTGCTGCTGGACGGCGCGAAGCTGTCGGGTGTCCTGCTGGAGCGCGGCGGCCCGCATGTCGTCGTCGGGATCGGCGTGAACGTCGCGCACCACCCGGACCTGCCCGATCGCACGACGACCAGCTTGCGGGCGGCGGGCGCGACCGACGATGCCGCCGCGCTGCTGGACCGGCTGGCGGAAGGCTTCTCGCGCTGGCTGGCGACGTGGCGCGCGGCGGGGATCGCGGCGGTCGCTACACGGTGGAGCGAGCGGGCGCATCCGGCCGGCACGGCATTGTCGGTGCACCTGCCCGATGGTGCGGCGCTGGAGGGGCGGTTCCTCGGGCTGGACGCGAGCGGTGCGCTGCTGCTCGGCTTGGCCGATGGCACGCGGCATGTCATTCATGCCGGCGACGTGTTCTTGGTCTAGGGGAGGAAGCCGATGCTGCTTGCGGTCGATGCCGGCAACACCAACATCGTCTTCGCGCTGGTCGAGCCCGCCGCGCGCGAGATCCGCGCCCGGTGGCGGATCGCGACCGACCCACGCCGCACGGCGGACGAATATGCGGTCTGGCTCAGCCAGTTGCTGACGTTGGAGGGCTATACGCGCGACGATGTGAGCGCGGTCATCATTTCCACGGTCGTGCCGCGCGCGCTCCACAATCTGGAGGTGCTGGCGAGCAAATATTTTCGTACCGATGCGCTGGTCGCGGGGCGGGCGCCGGTCGAATGGCAATTGTCGGTCGATGTGGACGAGCCGCGCAGCCTGGGCGCGGACCGCGCGGTGAACACGATCGCGGCGCACGCGCTGCACGCCGGCGATCTGATCGTCATCGATTTCGGCACCGCCACCACCTTCGACCATTCCGACTTCGACGGCGCGTACAAGGGCGGGATCATCGCGCCGGGCATCAACCTGTCGCTCGATGCGCTGGTGGCGGCGGCCGCCAAACTGCCGCGGATCGCGATCGAGGCACCCGCCACCGCCAGCGTGATCGGCCGCAACACCGTCGACCAGATGAACATCGGCATCTACTGGGGCTATATCGCGATGATCGAGGGGCTGGTCGCGCGGATGAAGCGCGAGATCGCCCGCCCGGTGAAGGTGATCGCGACCGGCGGCCTGGCCACCCTGTTCGAACAACATACGACCGCGTTCGACGCGATCGAACCCGACCTGACGATCCAGGGTCTGGCGATCATGTACGCGCGCGCCCATATCGACGCATGACCGCCACGCCGGCGCGATCGTCCGTCCTTTCCGCCCGTCGCGTTGTGATGCACGGGCCGCGGAGCCGGCGACCAAAGGAAATCAATGACACCGAAGAATAACGAGCTTCTTTTCTGCGCGCTGGGTGGATCCGGCGAAATCGGGATGAACGTCACGCTGTACGGCCATGCCGGCAAGTGGCTGATGGTCGATTGCGGCGTGACCTTCGCCGACGCGCATTACCCCGGCATCGACGTGATCCTGCCCGACCTGCGCTTCATCGAGGAGCGCATCGACGATCTGGTCGGCATCGTGCTGACCCACGGGCACGAGGATCATATCGGCGCGCTGCCGTACCTCGCCGAGGATCTGGGCGTGCCGATCTACGCCACCCCCTTCACCGCCGGGCTGGTGCGCGGCAAGCTGGAGGAGGAGCGGATCGAGGACCGGGTCAAGATCCGGCTCGTGGAGGCGCGCAAGACGTTCAAGGTCGGGCCGTTCGAGGTCGAGGTCGTTCCGCTGTCGCATTCGATCCCGGAGGCGAACGCGCTGGTGATCGCGACCCCGGCCGGCAAGGTGTTCCACACCGGCGACTGGAAGCTGGATCCGACACCGGTGATCGGCCAACCGTCGACCCCGGAGGAACTGGCGGAGATCGGCGCGGAGGGCATCGACGTCCTCGTCTGCGATTCGACCAACGTGTTCAATGCCGAGGCATCGGGCAGCGAGGCGAGCGTGCGCGAGGGGCTGGCCAAGAGCATCGCGCGGGCGCGGGGGCGCGTGGTGGTGACGACGTTCGCGTCGAACGCCGCGCGGCTCCAGACGCTGGCGCAGGTGGCCGAGGAGACCGGGCGCAAGCTGTGCGTGACCGGGCGCTCGCTGGACCGCATCATCCGCGTCGCCAAGGCGACCGGCTATCTCAAGGATTTCCCGCAGACGGTGGACGTCGACGCGGCGATGCGGCTGCCCAAGAACCGCGTGCTGATCGTGGCGACGGGCGGACAAGGCGAGGAGCGCGCGGCGCTGGCCCGGATCGCGGCGAGCAACCATCCGGTCGCGCTCGACATGGGCGACATGGTGATCTTCTCGTCCAAGCAGATCCCCGGCAACGAGGTCGCGATCGGGCGCATCCAGAACCAGCTCGCCGCCAAGGGCGTCGAGATGGTCACCGAGAAGCAGGCGCACGTGCACGTGTCGGGCCACCCGGGGCGTCCGGAACTCGCCAGGATGTACGGCTGGATCCGTCCGACCTCGCTGGTGCCGGTGCACGGTGAGATGCGGCACCTGATGGAGCATGCGCGCTACGGCCTGTCGCAAGGCATCGAGAACGCGCTGGTGCAGACCGACGGTGATCTGGTGCGGCTGGCCCCCGGCGCGCCGAAGAAGATCGGCAACGTCGCGATCGGGCGGCTGGTGCTGGACGGCGACGTGATCCTGCCGGCGGACGGCAGCACGATCAACGAGCGGCGCCGGATCGCGGTGAACGGGCAGATCTCGGTCGGGATCGCGGTCGATCGCAACGGGCGCGCCGGCGGCACGCCCGAGGTCCGCGTGCAGGGCGTGCCGGTCGAGGAGGAGCGCGAGCCGTTCCTGGCCGAGGCGGCCGATGCCGCGGCCGAAGCGATGGCCGGGCGTCCGCGCGACCGCGAGCGGCTGCGCGAGGACGTGCGGCTGGCGGTGCGCAAGGTCGCGACGCGCTGGACCGGCAAGAAGCCGATCGTCGATGTCGTGATCGTGCAGGTCTGATGCCCTGGCGGGTGCGCTGAGATGCGGTGGACGTCGCTGCTGGCGATCTACATCCTGTTCTGGGCCTTTTCGGTGTTCCTCGTCCTGCCGTTCGGGGTGCGAACCTCGGCGGAGGCGGGGGAGGCCGCGATGCCCGGCACCGCGGAAAGCGCACCGCATGAGTTCTCGCTCCGGCGCGTGCTGATCCGCACCACGATCGTGGCGACCGTGCTGTTCGCGCTGTTCGTGGCCAATTACGAATACGGCTGGGTGACGGCGGCGTCGCTGGACGTACTGGACGTCGCCAATGCGGTCGACTGACGCGGTTTGTGGCGCGCGCAGGCGCACGGGTGCAGGGCCGGCGCATGAGCGACGCTGACGATCCCCGCCTGACCGACGCGAGCGGCCACACATGGCCGCGGCTGTCCCCGCTGTCGACCGGCGCGCGCGGGCGGTGTCCGCGCTGCGGCAAGGGGGCGCTGTTCCGCGGGTTCCTGTCGATCCGCGATCGATGCGCGGTCTGCGGGCTGGATTACGGCTATGCCGATCCCGCCGACGGGCCGGCGGTGTTCGTGCAGCTGTTCGCCTGCCTGCCCGGGGTGATCTTCACGCTGATGCTGGAGATCGTCGCCAGCCCGCCGTGGTGGGTGCATCTGGTCGTCAGCCTGCCGGTGCTGCTGGTCAGCACGGTGCTGCCGCTGCGTCCGATCAAGGGGTGGCTGGTGGCGAGCCAATTCTACTTCAAGGCGCGTGAGGGGCGGCTGGTCCGGGACGAATAGCGCTTTCGCACCATGCTCCGACGCGGCTGGTCTTCGGCGACGAACGCTGGACGGCGACCGCGACGATGCGCGGGTGCGGCCGTGGGCGGCATGGCGGGCGAAGGCGGACCGGAAGGAAACCGCCCCAAAGGTCGCAATTGACGGCGTCGGCTAAAGCGCTTCAGTTGCACGAATGAGCAATCCCCGATCATTCCGGCTGACCCGTCGCACATGCCTGGGCGGGGGGCTGGCGCTGGGGGCGTTGCCGATCCGGGCGTATGCCGATGCTGCCCCGACGACGCCGTGGGTGGGTACCTATGTGGGCGAAGGCGGGGCGGGGCTGGTCCCGCTGCGTCGGGAGGGCGCGGCATGGCGCGCGGGCGCGGCGGTCGCGGCGATCCGCAACGCGTCGTTCGCCGTTCGGGGACGGACCGGTCGCCGCTACATTCTCGACGAACAGCGCGATGGCGGGCTGGCGGTCTACGATCCGGGCTTTGCGCGGCTGGCGCAGGTCGCCACGCTCGGCGCCGACCCGTGCCATGTCGCGCTGTCGCCGGATGGCGCCGCGCTGGCGGTCGCCAATTACTCGAGCGGGAGCGTGGCCCTCTGGTCGCTCGATCGCGCCACCGGGTTGCCCGACGGCCGCGCGCAGCTGGTGCGACACGAAGGGCGCGGCCCCGACGCCGAGCGCCAGGCCGCGCCGCACGCGCATTGGGTCGGCTTCGCTGATCGCGGGCGGATGCTCCACGCGGTCGACCTTGGCGCCGACGCGATCTTCGCGCATCGCCTCGCGCCCGGCGCTAGCGGGATCGCGGACACGGCGATCGCCTATCGCGCGGTGCCGGGATCCGGCCCGCGGCATCTGGCGCGCCATCCGCGCCTGCCGATCGCCTATCTGGTCGCGGAGCTGGCCAATACCGTGACCGTCCTGCGCGCGGCGCGTGACGGGACGTTCGCCGCGCAGGCGGTCGTCCCGACGCTGCCGAGGGGGTTTGCCGGTGCCTCCTATGCAGGGCATATCGCGCTCGATGCCGCGGGTACGCGCCTGTACGTCTCCAATCGCGGGCACGACAGCGTCGCCACGTTCGCAGTCGATGCGCGCGGCGCGCTGACGCTGCTCGGGCATGTCGGATGCGGGGGGCATTGGCCGCGTCACCTGCGCCTGTTCGAGCGATCCGGCGAGATGCTGGTCGCCAACCAGCGGTCCGGCGATGTCGCGCGGCTGCCGCTCGGCCGCGACGGCGTGCCGCTGCCGCCCACCCAGGTCGTGCCGGTGCCCGCCGCGGCTTTCGTCGGCGAGTGACGGAGACGCGCGCATGATCCTTCTGTCGATCGTCGCGGCGCTTGCGGTGCTGATCGTCCTGGTGACGCTGCGCGCGCCGCCGTTCCTGGCGTTCGTCATCGCCGCGCTGTTCGCCGCGCTGCTGCTCGGCGTCCCGTTGGCGCGCATCCCGACCGCGATCGAGAAGGGGATCGGCGACACGATCGGGCCGGTCGTCATCACGATCGTGCTCGGCGCGTTCCTGGGCAAGCTGATCGCGGACAGCGGCGCGGCGCAGCGGATCGCCGATACGTTGATCGGCTGGTGCGGCCCGTCGCGGCTGCCGATCGCGATGGCGGCGACCGGTTTCCTGGTCGGCATCCCGTTGTTCTACAATGTCGGCTTCGTGTTGATGGTGCCGCTGATCTTCTCGATCGTGCTGCGTTCGGGATTGCCCGCGGTCCATGTCGGCATCCCGCTGCTGGCCGGCCTGTCGATCGCGCACGGCTTCCTGCCGCCGCATCCCTCGCCGACCGCGGTGGTGGTGCAATTGGGCGCCGACCTCGGCGTCACGCTGATCTACGGGTTGATCGTCGGCATCCCGACGCTGGCGATCGCCGGGCCGCTGTTCGCGACGACGCTGAAGGGGATCGCGACGCCGCCGTCACCGTTGTTCGAGGCGGCTGCCAGCGCGCGCGAGCACGCGGTGCCCGGGCGCGTCGCCAGCTTCGCCTGCGCGCTGCTGCCCGTCGTGCTGATCGCGGGCGCCACCGCGCTGCACTATGCGGCGCTGCCGGCCGCCGTCGCCGCTGCGATCGCGTTCGTGGGGCACCCGACCAACGTGCTGCTGCTGTCGATTGCGATCGGGATCGTCTGGCTGGGGCGCAGCGCGGGGCTGACCCGTGCCGAGATCATGGACGGTTTCGCGGTGGCGATCCGCGACATCGCGCCGATCCTGCTCATCATCGCGGGTGCTGGCGCGCTGAAGCAGGTGCTGGTCGAAAGCGGCGCGGACAAGGTCGTGGCGGCGCAGCTCGCCGGGCTGCCGTTGCCGCCGCTGGCGCTCGGGTGGCTGCTGGCGTGCGTGATCCGCATCGCGGTCGGCTCGGCGACGGTCGCCGGCTTGTCGGCGGGCGGGCTGATCCAGCCGGTGATCGTGGCGACCGGCGCCGACGCCAACCTGATGGTGCTGGCGATCGGCGCGGGCAGCCTGATGTGCAGCCACGTCAATGATTCCGGCTTCTGGATGTTCAAGGAGTATTTCGGGCTGTCGCTGCGCGATACGTTCCGGTCGTGGTCGCTGATGGAGACGCTGGTCGGTGTCTTCGGGTTGCTCTTCGTCCTGCTGCTCGACGCGGTCCTGCGCGCCGCTTAGGGCGTTTTCCGGCCGACCTGAGTCGAAGAGGGATTCACACGGGCGCGCTGATCTGATTCACAGTGCTGGCTGGATGGAGGCCGGCATGGATGGGCAAGCCGTTGTCGATGGATCTTCGGTCGCGAGCACTGGCCGCGGTTGACGAGGGGATGAGTTGCCGGGCTGCGGCGCGGCGGTTCGGGGTGGCGGCCGCGACGGTGATCCGCTGGCACGACCAGCGCCGCATCACGGGTGGCTATGCCGCCAAGGCGCAGGGCGGGGACACGCGGTCGCGTCGGATCGAGGCGCATGCGCCCACGATCCTGGCGCTGCACGAAGCGCGGCGCGACATCACGCTGGACGAATTGCGCCGGGAGCTGGGCCAGGCGGGCGTGGCAGTGGCGATCTCGACGCTGCATCGCTTCTTCGCCCGCCACGGGATCACGCGCAAAAAAAGACCGGCCATGCGGTCGAGCAGGACCGCGCCGACATCCTGAGCCAGCGCGAGGCCTGGTTCGATGGGCAGCTCGATCTCGACCCCGCGCGGCTGGTGTTCATCGATGAGACGTGGACAGCAACCAACATGACGCGCAGCCACGGCCGATGCCGGCGGGGCGAGCGGCTGCGGATGGGCTACCCGCACGGCCACCGCAAGACGACCACGCTGGTCGCAGGCCTGCGCATGACCGGTATGGTCGCGCCGATGGTGCTCGATGGCCCGATCAACGGCGACTGGTTCGAGGCCTATGTCCGACATGTCCTCGTGCCCGACCTCGGATGCGGCGACGTGGTCATCATGGACAACCTGTCCAGCCACAAGCGCGCCAGCATCCGCGACTTGATCGAGGCGGCCGGTGCACGGCTCATGTTCCTTCCGCCCTACAGCCCCGACTTCAACCCCATCGAAAAGGCGTTCGCCCGCCTAAAGGCCATGCTCCGCAAAGCCGGAGAGCGGACCGTCTCCGGCCTGTGGTCTCTCATCGGCAGATTGGTCGACCTATTCCAGCCGCTGGAATGTGCCAACTACTTCAGCTCCTGCGGCTATGACCTAGACTGAATGGAAAACGCTCTAGGGCGCGCGCTTCGTGCGATAGCGGTCGAACCAGGCCACGATCGCCGACGCCTTGGCGGCCGATTGCGAGGGGCGCGCCGTGAAGCCGCCGTGGCTGGCGCCGGGCACCTTGACCAGCGCGGTCGGCACGCCACGGATCTGGAGCGCGGCATAATATTGCTCCGCCTCGCTGACCGGCGTGCGGTAATCCTCGCTGCCGACCACCACCAGCGTCGGCGTCCTGACGTTGCCGACCAGGCTGAGCGGCGAGCGGTTCCAGTAGCTCATCGGATCCTCCCACGGCAATTTCGTGAACCAGTAGCGCGAGGTGAAGAGCGTATTGTCCATGGTCAGCGCCTCGCTGACCCAGTTGATGACCGGCTTCTGCGTCGCGGCGGCCTTGAAGCGGTCGGTCTTGCCGACGATCCACGCGGTCAGCACGCCGCCGCCCGACCCGCCGGTGACGAAGAGGTTGTCGGGATCGGCGGTGCCGTCCGCGATGGCGGCGTCGACTGCCGCGATCAGGTCTTCGTAATCGGCGGAAGGATAGTTCTTGTCGATCAGGTTCGCGAACTCGGCCCCGTAGGAGGTCGAGCCGCGCGGGTTGGTCCACATCACGGCATAGCCCGCGGCGGCATAGAGCTGCACGTCGGTCGCGAAGCTCGGGCCATAGGCGCTGTTCGGCCCGCCGTGGATCTCGAGGATCAGCGGCACGCGCGTGCCGGCCACGCGGCCGGGCGGGGTGGCGAGCCAGGCGTCGATCGGGCGGCCATCCGGCGCGGTGACCGCGATCTTGCGGACCGGGGCGAGTGCCTTGGCGGCGGTCATCACCGCGTTCAGCTGCGTCAGGCGGCGCGGCGTGCCGCCGCTCCATACCCAGACGTCGGCGGGCGCACCGGCATCGCCGCCGGTATAGGCGATCGTTCCGCCTTTCGAGACCGAGAAGTCGCCGCCGGTGTACGGCCGGTCGAGCCCGCCGCCCGCGACATTGTCGATCAACGGCCGGACGCGCCCGTCCATCCCGATCCGCGCGATGCGGCGCTGGCCGTGATCGTCGTAGCTGGCGTAGAGGCTTCGGCCATCCGCCGCCCACACCGCCTCCTCGATCGCGCGGTCGAGCGGCGCGGTGAGCGAGCGCGGGTTCGCCGCCGCGCGGTCCCCGACGTACAATTGCGTGTTCTCATAGCTGCGGCGCCTGTCGTCGAAGCCGAGCCACGCGATCCGCATCCCGTCCGGCGAGACGCGCGGCTGCCCATCCGGGCCGTCGCGCGTCGTCAGCGTGCGCAGCGTCGCACTGTCGACGTCGACCGCCATCACGTCGGAGTTCATCACCTGTCGGTCCGCCTCCGGGCCGCGGATCGCCGCGAACACGATCGCGCGCCCGTCCGGTGTCCACGACAGCGGCCCGCCGTCGTCGAACGCGCCGAACGTGAGCTGCCGCGCCGCGCCGCCGTCCGCCGCCACGACGAACAGATGGTCGCGCCCCGGCTTGACGTAGCCGGGGCCGTCGTTGCGGTAGTTCACGCGGTCGATGACGGTCAGCGGCTCGGCCCATTTCGCGCCCTCGGGCTTGGGCGGCGCCTTGCCGAGCGTCGTCGCCTCCCCCGCGACCGTGGCGACATAGGCGAGGCGGGTGCCGTCCGGCGACCAGGCGAGCGCCTGCGGATCGCCGGGAAAGCCGGTGACGCGCGCGCTCGCCCCGGTCGCCAGCCAGCGGACGAACAGCTGCGAACCGTTACCGTCACTCGCGACATAGGCGATGCGCGTGCCGTCGGGCGACCAGCGCGGGCTCGATCCTTGTGCGGCGAACGGCGACTGCCGCCCGCTCGCCACGTCGATCAGCCACAGCGACGACTGCATCCGGTCGGTCATGATGTCGGCGGTGCGGCGGACATAGACGATCGTCCGCCCGTCCGGGCTGATCTGCGGATCGGCGGCGATCGACAGGCCGAACAGGTCGCTGCCGGTGAAGGCGCGGGTCGGTGCGTCGGCAGGCGCGGCGTTGGGTTGCTGCTGTGCCGCGGCGGGGGCGGCGGCGAGCAGGGCGAGAGCGAGCGACAGGCGCAAAGCGTTGGTCCTTACCTGGGGGCGGGTCAGTCGGCGGTCTTCACGATCGTGCCGCGGTGCATGACGAAGTCGACGTGTTCCAGCCGGGTGACGTCGTCGAGCGGCGAGCCGCGCACCGCGATGATGTCGGCGGTCTTGCCGGGCGCCAGCGTGCCGATGTCGTCGCGGCCGAGCAGGTCGGCGGCGCCCACGGTCGCGGCGGCGATCGCCTGCCCCGGCGTCAGGCCGTTCCTGACCAGCAGCGCGAACTCGGTGGCATTGTCGCCGTGCTTCGACACGCCGGTGTCGGTGCCGAACGCGACCTTCACCCCGGCGGCATAGGCGCGGCGATGGTTGGCGGCCATGGCTGCGGCGGCCTGCTCCGCCTTGGCGATCGTGGCGGGGGGCAGCACGCCGCCGCGCGCCTGCGCCAGCGCGGCGACCGGCGCGATCTCGGTCGGGACCAGATACGCGCCTTTGGCCTTGAACAGCCGGATGGTCTCGTCATCGAGGAACGTGCCGTGCTCGATCGAATCGACCCCGGCCTCCAGCGCGGCCTTCGTACCCTCGGCGGCGTGGCTGTGCGCGGCGACCTTGCGGCCCAGCGCGTGCGCGGTGTCGATGACCGCGCGCATCTCCTCGGGCGTCATCGCGCGGCCCAGGCCGCCGCTGACGTTCGACAGCACGCCCCCGGTCGCGGCGAACTTGATGACCTTCGCGCCCAGACCGACCTGCGCGCGCACCGCGCGGCGACAATCGTCGGGGCCGTCGCACAGGTTGATCTCGTGCGCGTGCGCCGCCTCGGCCCATTCCTCCGCCAGTCCGTTGCCGGCGTCGCCGTGGCCGCCGGTCACCGAGATCATCTCGCCGGCGTTGGTGATCGTCGGCCCCTCGACCGTGCCGGCGTCGATCGCATCGCGCAGCGCGCGGATACCGCGCGGGTCGCCGCCCAAATCGCGAACCGAGGTGAAGCCGGCGTTCAGCGTCGTGCGCGCATTGGCGACCGCGGTCATCTCGTCGTCGAAGCGGTCGCGGGTCAGCGCGCCCAGCCGCGCCTTCATCGGGTCGCCACCGATCCCCCACAGATGGACGTGCATGTCGACCAGACCCGGCAGCACGAAGGCGCTGCGCAGGTCGACCACGCGCGCACCCGCCTCCGGCGCCACGAAGCCGTCGCGCAGTTCCGCGACCTTCCCGTCGCGCACCACGATCGTCGTCGCGCCGCGCGGCGCCTGGCCCGGGCGGTCGAGCAATGCGCCCGCCTGAATATAGACCGGCGCTGCCTGTTGCGGCTGCGCCATGGCCGGCACCGCCAGCGTCGCGGCCAGCGCAAGGACCCATGCTTTCACGATCAGATGCTCCCCGTTTTTCCGCATCGTTGCGGACAAGTCGCGGCAAGGCAAGCGGATTGCCAGCCGCGAGCGCGAGCGGTTCAGCGCGCCGCCGGTGCGGTGTCGGTCGTGTCGGTGCGGCGCAGCAGGTCGGTCAGGTCCTGCTTCCAGAACCGCGCGGCGGTGTGCGTGCCATGACCGCGCGTGTCGTCGGTTTCCGGGATCAGCCGGAACCGCGCATCCTTCATGCGCGCGACCGCGCGCTGCGGATAGTCGAGGGTGCGCGGGTTGATGAAGTCGTCGGCCGAATTGATCCAGGTCGTCGGCGCGGTGATCGCCTCCAGCCGCGGCCACGGATCGTAGCTGCGCGATGCCTCGACCTGATAGATCAGGTCGTTGGCGTCAGTCGCCGCGATCGCCGCCGCCACCCGCTCGCGCGCGAACGCCTCGGCCGCGTCGCGCCCGGGATATCTGGCCTGAAAGTAGAGCGGGGCGGCGCCCGCGACGAACAGCAGGCTGGCGGCGGTGCGCAGCCCCTGCGTCGGCGGCGCGCGGTACTCGCCGCCCGCCCAGGCGGGGTCGGCCCTGATCCCGTCGATCGCCAGCGTGCGCCACATGCGGTTGAGACCGGCGATCTCGACCGGCTCGCACGCCAGCGGCATCAACGCGCGCGAAAAGGCGGGGTAGGTCTCGCCCCAGACCAGGCTGTGCATGCAGCCCATCGACGTCCCCATGATCAGCCGCATGCGACGGATCCCCAGCCCGTCGTGCAGCAGGCGATACTGCGCCGCGACCATGTCGTCGTAGGTATATCGCGGGAAGCGCATGTGCAGGCCGTCGGACGGCTTGGACGACTTGCCGTGGCCGATACCGTCCGGAAGGATGATCCAGTAGCGCGTGATGTCGAGCGGCTGTCCGGGGCCGTAGAGTTCGTCGGCGAACGACGGATTGAGGAACTGGCGCCCGGTGCCGCCGGTGCCGTGGAGCACCATCACGGCATTGTCGATCTCGCCGCGCGCATTGCGGTGCGGCGACCCGAGCGTGGTGTAGTTGATGCGCAGCTTCGGCAGCGTCTCTCCCGAGCGGAAGCGGAAATCCTCGATGGTGAACTGCGCGTCGCGCGCCGGCCAGCGCGGCGTTGACACGGCGGGGGTGGTCGCAGGCGTCAGCGGCGTCTGCGCGGCGGCGGCTTGCAGGATCAGCAGTGCGATAAGGGAGATCATGCCGCATCGTCGCGCCTGAGTGGCCGGCGTGCAAGCATGTCCTTGATGTGCCGCATCGCCGGGCGGCGGGGCCGGTGGACACGGCGCGCGGCGATGGTAAACATCGCAGAAACAAAAGGGAGGATTGCGGGATGGGGATGCGGATCGCGACGCTGGCCGTGATGGCGGGCCTTGCCTGGCTGGGCGCGCTGCCCGCCGTGGCGCAGACGCCGGTGCCGACGCGCTACAGCAAGCTGACGGTCTTCGGCGACAGCCTGGTCGACGCCGGCAATGCGCAGGAGGGACGGCGGCGCACCGGTGGCGCCGATCCGACCCCGCCGGCGCTGGGCTATGCGGACGGCCGCTTCACCAACGGGCTGACGTTCGCCGACTATCTCTCGGTCGACCTGGGGCTGGGGACCACACGGGCGGCACTGCTCGGCGGCGGCAATTTCGCGGTCGGCGGCGCGAAGGCGTCGGGCACCGGCTCGCCAAGCCTGAGCTTCGGGGAGCAGGTGGCATCCTTCGCCGGCACGGGGCAGCGGTTCGGCGCGGACGAACTGGTGCTGGTGACGTTCGGCGGCAACGACCTGCGCGACGAACTCTTCGCGTTCGCGAAGACCGGGGGTGCCGACGCCGTCGACTTGCGGCCGGCGACGGATGCCCTTACGTCCGGCCTCGGGCTGCTCGGCGCGCTGGGCGCGCGCAACTTCGTGGTGGTCGGCCTGCCCGACATCGGGCAGATCCCGGAGGTCACCGGTAACGGCGCCCTTCCGCCGAATGGCTTCGCGTCCGCGCAGTCGCGCGCGCTCAACGATCTGTTCCGCATCGAGGCGGGCGCGCTCGCGGGATCGAACGGCTGGAACCTCGGCTTCTACGACCTCTACAACCAGCAGCGCACGATCTATGCCGACCCGGCCGGCTATGGCCTGCCGTCGGCGCTGAATACCAGCAACGCCTGCCTGCGACAGTCCGGCGCGGCGCCGGCCTGCACCGGCTACGTCTATTTCGACGATATCCATCCGACCACCGCGCTGCACTCCGCGATCGCGCAGGGCATCGAGCGGCTGGGGGTGGTGGCGCCTGCGCTGGTGACGTCCGCGGTGCCGGAGCCGTCGACATGGGTGGCGATGGTGCTGGGCTTCGGCGTGGTCGGTAGCGCGATGCGACGCCGCCGCACGGCCGGCGCGCTCGCCACGGCGGTGTGATCAGGTCCGCCGACACGGCGGTCGTCATCGGAGAAGAGCGGGTACGCAGCACTACGCACCGACGACGTGTTCCCGATCCAAAGCCGACAACGTCGCCGATACAGATCGACAAACTGATCTAGATAAGGTTCGTTCCTGCTGGCTCAGCGGGGGCAGACCGCGTGCGACAGCGGGGAGCGCAGCGTGACGCGCAGCCCGTGGTGCGTGTCTCCCGCGTGGCGCCGAGCCGCGGCGCGGTTCAGGAACGCGGCGCAGGCGCCGCGGTCGAATCGCGTTCGACCAGCACATGGTCCAGCACGCGCGACCGCTCCGCCGCGGGTAGCGGCTGGCCGGTCCGCATCTCGCGGATCAGCAATTGCAGCGCCTCGGCGGCGAGTTGCTGCACCGGCTGGCGGATCGTCGTCAGCGGCGGCCACAGCGTGATCGCCGCGGTCGTATCGTCGAAGCCGGTGACGGTCAGGTCGCCCGGCACGTCGAGATGACGCCGATGCGCCACCGAGACGACCGCCGCGGCCATGTCGTCGTTGCTGGCGAAGATCGCACTGGGCGGGTGCGCGGTGTCGAGCAGCCGCTCGCCCGCGACCAGCCCGGAGGCATAGCTGAAATCGCCTTGCGCGATCCGCGCCTCCACGTCGCCCGCCTCCGCGACCGCCGCGCGGAAGCCGTCGAGCCGAGCGGCGCTCGCCTGCTGTTCGGGGTTGCCGACCACGAAGCCGATACGGCGGTGCCCCATCGCGATCAGATGGCGCGTCATGTCGCGGGCCGCGCGGTGGTCGTCGATCCCGACCGAAATCGCATCGGCGACGGTCGCCCCCACCACCGCGACCGGCAGCCGCGCCTCGCCCAGCATCGCGCGCACCCGCTCCATCTCGCCCAAGGGTGGCGCCAGGATCACCCCGCCGATCCGCGCCGCGATCAACCCGGCGACCGCCGCCTCGTCCGGCACCCCGCCGTCCTGTCCCTTCAGCAGGATCAGCTGCGCTGCGCGCGCGGACGCCTCCTCGAACACGCCCGCCAGGAAGTCGCCCATGAACGCGGCGCTGGGGTTCGAATAGATCACGCCGATGCGGATTTCCCGCGAGGTCACCAGGCTGCGCGCCATCAGGTTGGGCGTGTAGTTCAGCGCACGGATCGACGCGTTGACGATCGCGCGGGTCTCGTCGCGCACGCCGCCGTCGCCGTTGATGACGCGCGAGACCGACATCGGCGACACGCCGGCATGTCGGGCCACGTCGATGATCGTGACGCCGCGGCGGCGTCGGGAAGGCTGGGTCAAGACCGTCTCGGATTGTCGATGCGCATGGAGGGCAGGGCGATGTCGTGCATCGCCGGACCGGCGATCGTCAACGCCCCTGCCGCGGCATGCGACCAAGATCGCGCTTGCAGCGACGGCGCCCTGCCGCCTACGACCAGAAGCGGTAACGTTACCGGAGGGATAGACGCGTGAGACGGTTCCGATCGGTGCGCTGGACGATCATCGCGCTGTTCGTCGGTGCGATGGTGATCAACTATCTGACGCGCAGCATCCTGGGGGTCGCGGCCCCCGCGATCATGACCGAACAGGGCATCTCTTCGGCGCAATATTCGTGGATCACCGGCGCCTTCCAGTTCGGGATCATGTTCCAGCCGGTCGCCGGTTACCTGCTCGACCTGATCGGGCTGAAGATCGGCTTCACCCTGTTCGTCGCGATCTGGTCGCTCATCACGATGGGGCATGGGCTGGCGACCGGCTGGATCGGTTTCGCGGGGCTGCGCGGTGCGCTGGGACTGGTCGAGGGCTCGGCACAGCCGGCGGGGATGAAGGTGGTCGCCGAGTGGTTTCCTGCCCGCGAACGCGGCGTGGCAGGCGGCATCTACCAGATAGGCGCCTCGTTCGGCGCGGTCTTCGCCCCCGCGCTGGTCGCGTGGGCGGTGCTGCACCACAGCTGGCGCGCGGCGTTCTTCGTCGCGGGCGGGCTGGGGCTGGCGTGGGTGGTGGCATGGCTGGCCTGGTACGCGCCGCCGCAACGGCATCGCGCGATCTCGCCGGAGGAACGGCGGCTGATCCTGGACGGGCAGGAGCCCGAACTGGCGCAGCATCGCCGCCGCCCGCCGCTGCGCGAACTGCTCGCGCGCCGCAACCTGTGGACGATCGCCGCCGCGCGCTTCCTCGCCGATCCGGTCTGGGGGATGCTGTCGCTGTGGATGCCGCTGTACCTGGTCAAGGTGCGCCATTTCGACCTGACGCAGATCGCGATGTTCGCTTGGCTGCCGTTCCTCGCCGCCGATCTCGGCTGCCTGTTCGGCCCCGCCGTGGTCGCCGGGTTGCAGCGCCGCGGTGTCGACCTGATCGACGCGCGCCGCGCCGCCTTCACGCTTGGCGCGGTGTTGATGACCGGGATGATGTTCGTCGGCTCGGCCGGCAGCGCCGCGGCGGCGGTCGCGCTGCTGTGCCTGGGCGGCTTCGCGCACCAGACGTTGTCGGTCACCGTCATCACCATGACCTCCGACCTGTTCCCGCAGGATCAGGTGGCGACCGCGACCGGCGTGTCGGGTACCGCCGCCAACCTCGGCGTCCTGATCTTCACCCTGGTGCTCGGATCGCTGGTCGACAGCGTCGGGTACCAGCCGTTCTTCGTCCTGCTCGGCGTCCTCGACCTGGTCGGGGCCGCCTTGCTCTGGACCCTGATCCGAAAGCCCGCATGACCATCCGCAATCCCATCCTGCGCGGGTTCAACCCCGACCCCTCGATCGTGCGCGTCGGCGAGGATTACTACATCGCCACCTCGACCTTCGAATGGTTTCCCGGCGTGCAGATCCACCATTCGCGCGATCTCGCCACCTGGCGGCTGGTGGCGCGGCCGCTCAGCCGCGCCGACCAGCTCGACATGCGCGGCAACCCCGATTCCTGCGGCGTTTGGGCGCCCGACCTCAGCTATGCCAACGGTCGCTTCCACCTGATCTACACCGACGTGAAGCGCTACGGCCGCACGACGGTGACCGGCGCGACCGGGGTGTCGCTGCGCGATTTCCACAATTACTGGGTTTCCAGCGAGCGGATCGACGGCGACTGGTCGCCGCGCGTCCACCTGAACAGCAGCGGGTTCGATCCCGCGCTGTTCCACGACGACGACGGGCGAAGCTGGCTGCTGAACATGCTCTGGGATCACCGGCCGGGGCACAAGCGCTTCGCCGGCATCGTCGCCCAGGAGATGGACCTCACGACCGGCGCGCTGCTCGGCGAGCGGCGCGTGATCTTCGACGGCACGCCGCTCGGCTTCACGGAGGGGCCGCACCTCTACAAGCGCGACGGCTGGTACCACCTGCTCGTCGCGGAGGGCGGGACGGAGCGCAACCATGCGGTGGTGATGGCGCGGTCGCGCAACCTGTTCGGGCCCTATGAGGTGCATCCCGACGGCCCGGTGCTCACCGCGCGCGGCCGCCCCGACCTGCCGCTGCAACGCGCCGGGCACGGCGATCTGGTCGACACGCCGGCGGGCGAGACGTGGCTGGCGTATCTGTGCGGCCGCCCGCTGCCCGGCAGCGACCGCTGCGTGCTGGGGCGCGAAACCGCGATCCAGCCGATGACCTGGGGCGACGACGGCTGGCTCCGCCCCGCGCTGCCGCAGGCGGAGGGGGGCGACGCAGGCGCGGACGTAAGCCCGGAGGTAGGCCACGACGACTTCGCCGGCGCGGCGCTCCCCGCTGCGTTCCAATGGCTTCGGACGCCGTGTCCCGAACGGCTGTTCAGCCTCACCGCGCGCGCGGGGCATCTGCGCCTGTACGGCCGCGAGACGATCGGCAGCCACTTCGAACAGGCGCTGGTGGCGCGGCGCCAACAGGCGTTTCGCTATACCGCCGAGACGCTGGTCGACGTCGCGCCCGCGAATTTCCAGCAGGCCGCGGGGCTGGTCTGCTATTACAATTCCTCCAAGTTCCACTTCCTCCACCTGACCGCCGACGACGCCGGGCGCCGCCAGTTGCAGGTGCTGTCGGTCGCGCCGGTCGACGAAGGACACGGCACGCTGTCGGCGGCGGTCGCGGTGCAGGACGGGCCGATCGCGCTGCGCGTCGACGTCGACGAGGAGGAACTCCGCTTCGCCTTCCGTGCCGAGGGCGACGAGGAATGGCGGTGGCTGCCGGAGACGTTCGACGCCAGCATCCTCTCCGACGAGGCGACGCTGCCCGGACTGCCCAATTTCACCGGCACGTTCGTCGGCATGGCCTGCCAGGACATGTCGGGCAGCGGCATGCCGGCCGACTTCCGCCACTTCCGCTACACAGAACGCACCGCGCGGCAGCCCTGAACGGGGGGCGTTGCGGGCGCGGGAGCGAGCGGCAGACGCGCGTTCTGACGCGCGCCGTCGCACGACGCTCTCGACACGGCCCGCCGCGCCCGGCATCGCGGCGCCGGGCGGCGCGGGTGCGCCCGACAGCCAGGGTCCGTTGCCATGCCGAATGCGAGAAAGCTCAGCCCCCGGAACATCAGTCCTTCCATCATCAGCACCGCGGCGCTGGCGATTTCCAGCGCGATCAACTTCCTGGGCGTGATGCTGTGGGTGCGGATCCTGTCGCCGCAGCAATTCGGTATCTTCGCGCTGCTCTCGTCCTCGGCGCTGTTCATCAACGCGCTCGCGTTCGAATGGATCAGGACGATGGTCGCGAGGCTGCTGTACGACGCGAGCAGCCCGTATCTGGTCAACAAGCGCAAGTCGTTCCTGATGCTGCTGCTGGTCGCCTCGATCGCGGCCGTGCTGCTGATCCTGTCGCTGGCGGCGTATCTCTCCGACGTCACGGTCGGCGGGATGAACGCCACGCTGCTGCCGATCGTGGTCCTCTACGCGATCAGCGAGATGGCGATCACGATGATCAACTCCACCAGCCGCGTGCGGATGCTCCATTGGCAGTTCTTCGCGTCGATGGTGTTCCGCTCGGCGCTGGTGATCGTCGTCGGCTACGTCTTCGTCGTGCATCTGCGGCTCGGGGCCGAGGGGCTGGCGCTCGGCACCGCGCTGGCGCAGTTCGGGGCGGTGATCCTGATCTGCCTGGTCGATCCGGTCTGGCGCAAGTTCAGCGCGCGCGCGATGCTCACCAGCTACCGCGGCGCCGATTTCAGGGAGATCTTCGGCTTCGGCGGGCCGCTGATCGTCAGCAACGGGCTGACCTATCTCGTCTCGATCATCGATCGCTATCTGATCGCCGCGTTCCTCGGCAGCATGTGGGTCGGCTTCTACGTCGCCCCGCTCGACCTGACCGCCAAGACGATCGGCATCCTCATGCTGGCGCTGAACATCGTCTTCTACCCCGCGGTCGTGCGCGCCTACGAGGATCAGGGGCGCGACGTCGCGCGGCGCAAGATGGAGGAAAATCTGGCGGTGCAGCTGCTCCTGCTGTCGCTGCCGGTCGTGTTGCTGACCAGCTTTCCCGGTGAGGTGTGCCGCGTCGTGCTCGGGCACAATTTCTCGACCGAGTCGCGCTACATCCTGCCGTGGCTGACGATCTCGGTCGCGTTCCGCGTCCTGATCTCGAACTTCATCATGATCATCTTCCAGCTCGAAAAGAAGACCACCGGGGTCGCGCTGGCACCCGCGATCTCGCTGGTCACGGTCGTCCCGCTCGGGCTGCTCGGCATGTGGCTGGACGGGATCCGCGGCATGGCGATCGCGGCGGCGGCGGCGCAGGCGTTTACCTGGGCGGTGTGCCTCGTCGCGGCCAAGCGCGCGATGCCGGTGCGCGTGGTCGGCCCCGATGTCGTCAAGATCCTCGGCATCGACGCCGCGCTGTGCCTGCTCGCCTGGGCACTGCCGCGCCCGCAGGACGCGGTGTACCTCATCGTCGACGCCGCGATCATCGGCGCGGCCTTCGTGGTGCTGGCGCTCGTCGTGCGGCTTCAGGCGCTCGCCCCTATCCTTGCGCTGGTGCGCCGTCGCCGCTGAGCGGGTGTGACCGATCGGCCACGCTCGCCGGGAATCGGCGGCGCGGCCTGCGACCCATACGCCACGTCATGCGTCTTGCCCGGTGACCCAGCGCGACCTCAGATCGCCGGGCACGGAGGGAGAAGAGGCATGATATCGTCGACCATTCTGCACCTGATGCGCAGCACCGCCCCGACCGCGCTGCTGCTGGCCGCTGCGCCCGCCGCCGCGCAGGCGGTGGTCCCAGCGCAGGACACCGCCGAACGCTCGCAACCCGACAGCGGGATCGTCGATCCGCAAGCGCCGCAGGGCGACGATATCATCGTCGTCGGCACGGCCGGCGGCGGCACCCGGCGGCAGGACGCCGCCTTTGCGGTCACCACGCTCAGCGACGACGCGATCGAGCGCGCCGCGCCGAACAGCACCGCCGACCTCCTGCGCACGGTGCCGGGCGTGATGGCCGAAAGCTCGGGCGGGCAGAACGGCGCGAACATCTTCGTGCGCGGCTACCCATCGGGCGGCGATGCGCAGTTCGTGACCTTCCAGTTCGGCGGCGTGCCGATCTTCCCGCCGCCCACCTTGTCCTTCCTCGAAAACTCGCAGCTGATCCGCCTCGACGAGACGGTGCAGCGGGTCGAGGCGGTGCGCGGCGGCACCGGTTCGCTGTTCTCGAACGGCCAGCCCGGGCTGACCGTCAACGTCGTGCCGCGTACCGGCGGCAGCACGCTCCACGGGCTCGCGAAATTCTCCTACACCGACTATGACGAGGCGCGCGGCGACGCGTGGGTGTCGGGGCCGCTCGGCGAGAACACCGGCTTCATGATCGGCGGCTTCTACGCGCAGGGCAACGGCATCCGCGACCCGCGTTTTCGCGCCGAGCAGGGCGGGCAGGTGACCGCCAACATCCACCACGATTTCGACACCCGCGGCTCGGTCGAGATCTATGCGCGCTATCTGAACGACCGCGGGCAGTGGCTGCTGCCGATCCCGGTCATCCAGAACGGCCGCCGGATCAGCGAATATCCCGGCTTCGACGCCGGCACCGGCACCCTGCTGGGGCCGGAGACGCGCCGCACCACGAACCTGCAGGGCGCGACCGTCGACCTCCAGAACGGCCGCGGCGCCGACGTCATCAACACCGGCCTCACCTTCGATTACGAGGTCGCGACCGGATTGCGCGTGCGCGAGCGCATGAGTTACCTCGGCGGGCGTGCCGACACCAACGGGCTGGTTCCCGATGGCCCGCCGGTCGCCGCCTCGGCGCTGGCGACGACGCTGGGCGGCACCGGCTCCACGGTCGCCTCGCTCGCCTATGTCAACGGCGGCGGCGCGCTCGGCCCCGACACGGCGGTGATGCGCGCCGGCATCTGGAGCGTTCAGAAGAAGATTACCTCCTTCGTCGCCGACACCGCGCTGGAATGGAAGGCCGGCGGCAACACGCTGACCGGCGGCTTCTATTATGCCGATTACACCACCCGCGACCAATGGGCGCTCGGCAACCAGGTGCTGCTGACCGCCGAGCCCAACGCCCGTCTGCTCGACCTCACGCTGAACGGCGGGCGCACCGCGACGCGCGGCGGGTTCGTCGGCGGCAACGGCTTCCTCGTCGACGCCAATTACAAGGGCGCCGATCTGGCCTTCTACGCGGTCGACGAGTGGCAGATCACCCCCGAGCTGCGCATCGACGGTGGCGCGCGCTATCAGAAGCATATCGTCGACGGCACGCTGCGCACACCTGCCGCCACGCCGGTCAACCTCGACGGCAACGCGGCGACGCTCTACGACAATGCCGTCAACGTCTTCGGCGACCCGCGCACGCTGGCGCCATATCGCGAAGGGCGCTGGTCGTGGACCGCCGGCGCCAATTACGACGTCACGTCGCAGGCCGGCGTCTTCGCGCGCTACAGCCGCGGGCACAGCTTCCCGCAGTTCGACAACCTGCGCGAGAACCTGACGATCGTCGCCAAGGTCGACACCTATGAAGGCGGCCTCAAGGTCTCGATGCCGTGGCTGAACCTGTACGCCACCGTCTTCCACAACGAGTTCGACGGGCTGGCCACGACGCAGCTTATCAACAACGTCGCTCTCAGCCAGGTCGGCGGCGCCAAGGCGACCGGCGTGGAACTGGAGGGCGCGCTGCGGCCGTTCGCCGGGTTCAGCCTGGCGGCGGCGGGGACGTTCCTCGACGGCACCTATCAGGACTTCTTCACCGGCGGCGGGACGATCGACAATACCGGCAACCGCGTGCAGCGGCAGCCGCGCTGGATGTGGCGCGTCACCCCGTCCTACGAACTGCCGCTGGGCACGCTGCGCCCGTCGCTGTTCGCGACGCTGCAATATACCGGCGACCGCTTCTCCGACCCCGAGAACCAGCAGCTGCTGCCGCGTTTCTATCAGCTCGACGCCGGCGTCTCGGTCGACGTGGCGGAGCGGTTGCGCCTGCAGGTCACCGGCAACAACCTGACCAACGAGATCGGGCTGACCGAGGGCAACCCGCGCATCATCGGGTCGCAGGGGACCGGGCCGGTGCTGGCGCGCCCGATCCTCGGCCGCTCGCTGCGGTTCAGCGCCGCGTTGACCTTCTGACGACCTCGTCGCTCCGCGGGCACGGCGTCGGCCGGGCCGCGGAGCGGCGCAACAGGACCGACGCCCCGCCGAAGCCGGCCGCCACCGCTTGATTCCTCGCCGCCCGCGTGGTGTGCTCGCCCGTCCATGACCGCTCCCCTCCGCACCGCTCGCTTCCCCCCGATGCTCGTCGACGCCGCCCTGGCGCTCCACGACAACCGGCTGGAGATCGCCGAGCCGCTGCTGCGCCAGTATCTGAAGCGCGACCCGTTCGACGCGCGCGCGATCCGGATGCTCGCCGAGCTGGCGGGCCGGATCGGGCGCAACCGCGATGCCGAGACGCTGCTGCGCCGCGCGCTCGAACTCGCCCCGGGCTTCACCGCCGCGCGCGCCAATCTGGCGATCGTCCTTTATCGGCAGAACCGCGCGGTCGAGGCGCTCGCCGAACTCGACACGCTCCTCGCCGCCGAACCCGATCACCTCGGCCACGCCAATCTCAAGGCCGCCGCGCTGGGGCGGCTCGGCGGGTTCGAGGAAGCGATCGCGCTCTACGAACGCGTGCTCGCCGCCGCGCCGGCGCAGCCCAAGGTGTGGATGAGCTACGGCCATATGCTCAAGACGGTCGGGCGTCAGGCGGACGGCGTCGCCGCCTATCGCCGCGCCATCGCGTTGCGCCCGGCGCTCGGCGAGGCGTGGTGGAGCCTCGCCAACCTGAAGACCGTCCGCTTCGACGACGCCGACGTGGCGACGATGACCGCGCAGCTCGCCGATGCGGGCGTCGCGACCGAGGACCGCTTCCACCTCGACTTCGCGCTCGGCAAGGCTTGGGAGGACCGCGGCGACGCGCCCGGTGCCTTCGCGCATTACGCCGCCGGCAATACGCTGCGCCGTGCGCAGATCGCCTATGACGCCGGCGAGACCACGCGCTTCGTCGACGCGATCGTCGCGACCGGCACGCCGGACTTCTTCGCCGCGCGCACCGGCTGGGGCTGCCCCGCACCCGACCCGATCTTCGTGCTCGGGATGCCGCGCGCCGGCTCGACACTGGTCGAGCAGATCCTCGCCAGCCACCCGCTTGTCGAGGGGACGACCGAACTCCCCGACCTGCCCGCGCTCGCGCGGCGCATCGCCG
This sequence comes from Sphingomonas sp. BE138, assembly GCF_031456125.1. NCBI lineage: Bacteria > Pseudomonadati > Pseudomonadota > Alphaproteobacteria > Sphingomonadales > Sphingomonadaceae > Sphingomonas > Sphingomonas sp. BE138. Next base: position 385,713 of record NZ_JAVDUC010000002.1, on the reverse strand, counting down.
ACTATCCCGCCGGGCTGGCGATGCTCGACCGCGATCGCGCGCGTGAGCTTGGCGAGGAGTATCTGCGCCGCGCGGCGGTCCAGCGCCGCACCGACCGCCCGTTCTTCGTCGACAAATTGCCCAACAACTGGGCGCATGTCGCGCTGATCCGGCTGATCCTGCCGAACGCCACGATCATCGACGCGCGCCGGAACCCACGCGCCTGCTGCTTCTCGAACTTCAAGCAGCATTTCGCACGCGGGCAGGGGTTCAGCTACGGGCTGGAGGACATGGGGCTATATTACCGCGACTATGTGCGGATGATGGCGCATGTCGATCGCGTCCAGCCCGGCGCGGTCCACCGCGTCGTCCACGAGGCGCTGGTCGACGATCCCGAACCGCATATCCGCGCGCTGCTCGCCGCCTGCAACCTCGACTTCGACCCCGCCTGCCTGTCCGCGCACCGGACCGAGCGCGCGGTGCGCACCGCCTCCTCCGAACAGGTCCGCCAACCGATCTTCCGCGGCGGCGATCGCGCGTGGCGCCCGTTCGCCGCGCATCTGGGGCCGCTCGAACAGGCGCTCGGCGACGTGATCGACTGCTACCCGGATGCGCCTGCCTCGATGAGCGCCTGAAGCAGTTTTGCTCGATCCGCGCATTTTGTCGCGCGGCACCCATCATCCCGCCGGTCATGCTAGGCGTGAGAAGCACGTGCCGCGGGGTATGCGTCGACATGCTCAAGAAGAAGGGACCCGCGTTTCATCCCTCCGGAGCAGGTCGCCGTGACAGAATCGCCACGTTCGCAACAGATTGCATCCGAACGCACATCACCGATTGACCCCGGCGTCGCCGCATCGCAGCATATCGTCACAGATGCGCAACAAAGGGGATTGTTGTGGTGGTCAGCTTCCGTGCTCGCATGCTCCTGCCGTTACTCGCATCAGCGGCGTTCGCGGTACCTGCCACGGCGCAGACCGCTCCTGACCAGCCCGCCGGCACCGGTAGCGGCCGGACCACCCAGGCCGACACCCCGTCGCAACAGCCGGACAGCGCCACCACCGACGGCGACATCATCGTCACCGCGCAGAAGCGCGACGAAAGCATCCAGAACGTGCCGATCAGCATCCAGGCGATCGGCACGCGCCGCCTCGATCAGCTGAACGTCTCGAACTTCAACGATTACACGCAATTGCTGCCCTCGGTCGCGTTCCAGTCGTCGCAACCGGGCGTCACCACCGTCTACATGCGCGGCGTCGCCTCGGGCGGCGACGGCAACCACTCCGGCTCGCTTCCCTCGGTCGGCGTGTACCTCGACGAGCAGCCGGTGACGACGATCGGCGGCACGCTCGACGTCCACATCTACGACATCGCGCGCATCGAAAGCCTCGCCGGGCCGCAGGGTACGCTCTACGGCGCGTCCAGCGAGGCGGGCACGATCCGCATCATCACCAACAAGCCCGATACCGCCGGCCTCTACGGCCGCGTCGACGGCGAGGTGAACACCGTCCACGCCGGCGGCATCGGCTACACCACGGAGGGGATGCTCAACATTCCCTTCAGCGAGCGCATGGCGCTGCGCGTGGTCGGCTTCTATCAGAAGGACGCCGGCTTCATCGACAACGTGCCGGGCACACGCAGCTTCCTGCCGCAGCCCGGCGGCATCACCGTGAACAACGACGCCTTCGTCGAAAAGGATTACAACGACACCGAGACCTACGGCGGGCGCGCCGCGTTGAAGATCGACCTAGACGACAATTGGACCGCGACGCCGACGCTGCTCTATCAGGAACAGCGCAGCCACGGCAGCTATGGCTACGATCCGCGCGTCGGCGATCTCGAGGTGCAGCGCTTCTATCCCGAATATCGCCGCGACCGCTTCGCGCAGGCCGCGCTGACGATTGAGGGGCAGCTCGGCAACTGGGACGTCACCTACGCCGGCGCGCTGCTCGACCGGCGCGCGCTGCAATCCAGCGACTATACCGATTACGCCGAGGCGTATGACAATCTCTATTCGGCGGTCGGCGGGCTGGCCGGCTATTTCTATTATCAGGACAATGCCGGCAACACGATCGACCCGCGGCAACGGATCATCGGCCGCGACCATTTCAAGAAGCTCAGCCAGGAGGTCCGCGTCGCCTCGCCGGTCGACCAGCCGTTCCGGCTCGTCGCGGGTGCCTTCTACCAGCGGCAGAGCAACCTGATCTTCCAGGATTACCAGATCCCGGACCTCGGCACGGCGGTGTCGGTCAACGGCTATCCCGGCACGCTCTGGCTGACGCGCCAGCACCGCGTCGACAAGGATTATGCGATCTTCGGGGAGGCGAGCTACGACCTGACTCCGAAGCTGACGCTGACCGCGGGCGGGCGCGTGTTCATCTACGACAATTCGCTGATCGGCTTCTTCGGCTTCGGCCGCAATCCGGGCGTCGATCCCGACGACGGGCGTCCGTACACCGCGACGCCGTTCAACGCCGCGGGCAGTTCGCGCACCGGCGTGGCCGGCTGCTATCTGGCAGGCGGCGCAACCCTGCGCGACGCCTTCCTGAACGGCGGCGATACGTCCGGCTTCCTGACCACCCGTGACGTCGGTGCGATCCCGTGCGTCAATCTCGGCGTACCCGCCGGCGGCCGCGTGGTGCCCAAGCGCGCGGACGGGCAGGGGGTCACCTACCGCTTCAACGCGACATGGAAGCCGACCGACGAGGTCCTGCTCTACGCCACCGCCTCGCGCGGTTTCCGTCCGGGCGGGATCAACCGCCGCGGCGACGTCGGCGATTACGACGCCGACTTCCTGACCAATTACGAGATCGGCTGGAAGACCTCGCTTCCCGGCGGCGCGTTGCGCTTCAACGGCGCGGTGTATCAGCAGAACTGGGACCAGTTCCAATTCTCGTTCCTTGGCGAGAACAGCTTCACCGTCATCCAGAACGGACCCGACGCCCGCATCCGCGGGATCGAGCTGGACGGCAGCCTCAACCTGGGCGCGCTGTCGCTGACCGCGTCCGGCGCGTACACCGATGCCAAAACGCGCACCGACCTGTGTTCGTCGGTGGTCTGTAGCGGCACCGGGACCGATATTTTGGCGCCATCCGGTACACGGCTGCCCATCACGCCGCGTTTCAAGGTCAGCGGAACGGCGCGCTATGCGGTACCGATCGGCCCCGTACGTGCCTATGTGCAGGGACTGGTGGCACACCAGAGCTCCGCCACGTCCGATCTGCGCCTCGCCAAGGCCGCCGCACTCGGCCGTTTGCAGGCCTATACCAGCGCGAACCTGTCGATCGGCGGCGAGGTGTCGAACTATACGTTCGAAATCTTCGTGCGAAATCTGTGGGATGAACGCGGTCAGCTCTCCCGCTTCCAGCAATGCGGCGCGTGCGACCAGCGCCCCTACATCGTCCCCATCGCGCCCCGCACGATCGGCCTGCGCGCCGGCGTGAAATTTTGATGCCGTAATTGAGGGGGTTGGGCGAATTCTGAATGTACCCCGGGGCGGTGCAGGTGATGTCCGATGGTCGAAGGCGAGCGCCGCGCCCGTCGTCGTGCCGTCGTGCCGGGTAGAACGAGACGTCGGCAATCGAAGCGAAGGCCATCTGTCTCGCGACGAAGGCGGCGTCGCGCGCGGTGGGTACACGCGTCCGACTGAAGCAGCGGCGTCGCCCCCGACCATCTCCGCACCGCGACCAAGGGCGAGGGCGTCAAGTGGCGGATAGGGCGGGGCTTACCGGACTCGCCCCGCCCTCCAGCCCGCCCGGCGCTTACTTGCCGAAGATATTCGGCGCATTCTTCAGGACGTTCTGCACGACGTCGGTGACGCCCTGAAGCCCGCCCTGCGGCTGCTGCTGCTTGGCGGCGGCGTCCTGTGCGGCCTTGGCGGCGGCGACGGCGGCGTCCTGCGCGGCCTTGGCGGCCTGCTCCTGTTCGTTGGCCGCCTGTTCGGCCGCCTTCTTCGCCGCCTGTTCGGCCTCCTTGGCGGCCTTTTCGGCTTCCTTTGCCGCCTTGTCGCGCGCCGCCTGCTCGGCATCGGCCGCGGCCTTTGCGGCGTCCCTGGCGGCTTGCTCGGCCGCCTTGTCGCGCGCGGCCTTTTCCGCTTCCTTGGCCGCCTTGTCGGCACTGGCCTTGGCCGCCTCGTCCGCCGCCTTTGCCGCACGCTCGGCGGCGTCGGCGGCAGCCTTGGCGACGCGATCGGCGTCCTTCGCGGCATCGGCCGCGGCCTTGTCGGCCGCCTCCTTTGCGGCGCGCTCGCTTGCCTTTGCAGCTTCGGCGGCCTGATCCGCGGCGAGCTTGGCGGCGTCGCGCGCGGCCTTGTCGCGCGCCGCTTCCTCGGCGCGCTCGGCGGCGCGCGCGGCCTGCTCGTTCGCTTTGGCGATGTCGTCGGCCGCCTTGGCGGCCTGCTTGGCGGCCTTGTCGGTTTCCTTTGCGGCATCGGCAGCGGCCTTGTCGGCGGCGTCCTTGGCGGCCCGCTCGCTGTCGCGCGCGGCCTTGGCGACCTGGTCGGCAGCGTCCTTCGCCGCGTCGCGCGCGGCCTTGTCGCGCGACGCCTTGTCCGCTTCGTCCGCGGCGCGTGCGGCCTCCGCGGCGGCGCTGGCGGCGTCACGGGCGGCGCGATCGGCGGCGGCCTGCGACGCGGCATCGCTGACCGCGGCGGCGAGCCGCGTGGCGAGCTCGGTCGCCTGACGCAACGCCTCCTGCGCGGCAGCCCGGCCGGCCTGTCGTGCGGCAAGGGCCGCCTGCGCATCCGCGGCTTCCGTGGCGGCCCGCTCGGCCGCAGCGGAATGCGCCGTCGCCTCGGCCGCCAGTGCCTGTGCCCGCGCCGCCTGATCGGCGGCGGCCCGTTGCGCAGCAGCGGTGCTGCGCGCGACCTCGGCCGCGGTGGCGTCGGCTGCGGCTGCGGCGTCACGGGCAGCGGCCTGCGCGGCGGCCTGTTCCGCCTGCTGGGACGCCAGCGCGGCGGCGGCGGCCTGCGCCGCCTGCGCGAGCCGGGCGGCCTCCGCATTGCGCGCGGCGGCTGCATCGGCCTGCGCCTGCGCCTGCGCGGTCGCCTGAGCCGTTGCGAGCGCCATTTGCGTGGCCTGCGCCTGCGCAGCGCTGGCGGCGGCGGTCGCGGCGGCGTCGGCCTGCGCCTGCGCGGCCGCCCTGGCGACGCGCTCCGCTTCGGCCTTGGCGGACTGTTCGGCGGCGGCTTCAGCGGCGCGGGCGGCTTGTTCCGCGGCAGCGGCGGCAGCCGCCTTCGCAGCGGCGCTCTGCTCCTGCTCGGCGGCGGCGCGCGCGGCGTCCTCCGCCGCCTTGGCGCTGGCGGCAGCAGCGGCAGCGGCGCTACGCTCGGCGTCGGCCCTGGCCTGCGCGGCGGCGGCAAGCTCGGCATTGCTCTTTTCCGCGACCTCGGCGGCGGCGAGCGAGGCGGACTGCCGCTCGACCATCACTGCCGCCGCCTCGACGACGCGCGTCGTGGTGCTCGTCGCTTCGTTGGCGATGCGCGTCGCCGCCGCGACACCCGCGACGTCGCCGCCGATCGTGCCGGAGACGAGCCCCCCGGTCACCGCCGACAGCGACGCGGGCGGTGCATAGACGGCCTCGGTCAGTGCCGGTGCGACGCTGGCGACCTCGACGCTGGCGGGCACAGTCGCGACCGGCGCCGCGTCCGCGGCGAGCGCACTTGCACCGACGTCGACCACGGGCTGCGCCGGGACGACCTCGGCTGGCGCCGCTTCGGTGGGCGCGGCCTCGGCGGCGGCGCTCTCGGCCGGCGCCGCTGCGACGGGCGCGACAGGCTCGGCGGCGGGCGCGTTGGGGGATTCGATCACGCGCGAGCGGCCGTTGTCCTCGATCGTCATCCGCATCCGGTTCGTCGCCGATACGATCGCGACCGCACCCGGCGTCACCAGATCGTGCGCACCGCCGTCGAGCGTCGCGACGTCGACCGCGCCCTCCAGCACCTGCACGGCGGTTCCCTGCGCCGACACCCCCACCGAGAAGGTCGTGCCCTTCACGACCGCGGCAAGGTACGGCGTCTGCACCTCGAAATGCGGGGTCATCTTCTTCTTGATCATGAAGACGATGTTGCCGAATTCCTCGACGACGCGAGTCACGCCGGTGGCCTGCGCCTCGGCCGGCAGGCGCAGCCGCGACGACGGTGCGACCATCATGAACTCGGTCCCGCGCACCAGCACCGCACGCCCGCCCTGCGCGGTCGTCACCACGTCGCCCGCCGACACCGCGGTGCCGCGCGTCGCGATCGTGCTGACGCCGGCACGCGCGATCGTGACCGTGCCGGTCGTCTCGCTGACCGTCCAGCCCGCAGGCGCGGCGAGCGCCGGGACGGAACAGGTTGCCGCCAGTACGGCAAGCAGGGCGCGGCGCATCGAACATCTCCCCTTGCCGCGGACCTGACGACCGCGACGATGACGTGCCGCGATGCGCCCCCGAATCTTGCGATCGGGTCACCGATCATGGTTGATGCGCTCGAAAGGTGCGATTTGGCGCCCTTCAACCAAATCACAAGAATTGCCCGGCTACCCGGCACCGTTGACCAAACGGAACGGGATCGAATGGCGCGGATAGGAACATGGTCGGTGCTGGCGGCGCTGGTGTCGCAGGGCGCCGCCGCGCAGACCGCGCTCGACCGCGCGGACCCGCGGCTGATCGAACGGACGCTGCCGGAGGCCGAGGCGCCGCCGCATCCAGCCGCACCCGCGCCCGCCGCGCCGCTGGCGACCGTCGCGGCAGCGCCCGCGCGGCTGACCGAGGTGGTGCGCGCGGTGATCGTCGACGGGCGCGACCGGTTGTCACCGGCGCTGTTCGCCGATCCGATCGCGCGGGTCATCGGCCAGCGGCTGGACCGCGAGCAGGTCGGCGAACTGGCGGGTGCGATCGCGAAGGTCGCGCGCGACCGGGGTTATCCGTTCGCGACTGCGCAGGTGCCCGCGCAACCGCAGCGTGATGGCGTGCTGCACGTCACGCTCGACCTGGGCCGGATCGACGCGGTGCGGGTGATCGGCGCGCGCAACGCCGCCGCCGACCGGCTGCTGGCCCGCGCGCTCGCGACCGGCGCGCCGGTGCGCACCGGACAGTTGGAGCGCGCCTTGCTGCTGGTCGGCGACGTGCCCGGCGTGCGCGTGACCGACAGCCGACTGGTGCGGCAGGACGGCTTCGGCATCCTGCTCGTCACGATCGAGCAGGATCGCGCGTCGGGCTATGTCCAGCTCGACAACCGCGGCAGCAAGGAGATCGGGCCGTTCCGCTCGACCGCGCTCGCCAGCCTGCGCGGGCTGTCGCAGGACGGCGACGAACTGGCGCTGATCGTCTCGCAGACGCCGTTCAGCCCGACCGAATTTACCTTCGCGCGCGCGCGCTACGGTGCGCCGGTCGGCAGCAGCGGCGCGATCCTGTCGGCATCGGGATCGCTGGCACGGACGCGGCCCGGCGGGTTCCTGCGCATGCTGGACGTCCGCGGCCGCAGCGCCGATGCGGCGGTGGCGCTGCAATATCCGCTGCTGCGCACGCGCGCGCGCAGCCTGTGGGCGACCGCCGAGCTGCGCGCGCTGGGCACCGATCAGGATCTGGCGCGCCGCCGGCTGCGCAGCGACCGGATCGCGACGCTGACGGGCACGCTGGGGGGCAACATGACGCTGGCGGGCGGAACGCTGCGCGCCGAGCTGGCGACGATCGCCGGACTGCCGGTCGCCGGAACGACGCGCGAAGGCTCGCCGCTCGGTTCGCGCTTCGACGGCGATGCACGGTTCGTGGCCGGGACGTACCTGATCGACTGGACGGTGACGCTCGGCAAACCGTTCAGCATGGTGCTGGCCAGCGCCGGGCAATTGTCGTCGCGCCCGCTGCTCGCCGCCATGGAGATCGGGCTGGGCGGCCCGGCGTTCGGGCGCGGCTACGACTATGCGGAGCGGACCGGCGACAAGGGCGTGATGGGATCGCTGGAGCTGCGCGCCGACACCGGCCGCATCCCCGGCAGCGTCGTCGACCGCGGGCAGCTGTACGGCTTCGTCGACGGCGGGACGGTCGGCAACCTGCGCGGCGGGTTCGGCGGCGGCAGCCTCGCCTCGACCGGGCTGGGCATGCGGATCGGCACCGGCCGGGTCGACTGGATGGCGGAGGTGGCGTGGCCGCTGACCGCCGACCGCTTCGATACCGGCGACCGTCGCCCGCGCGTGTCGGTCCGCGTCGCGCGCGCCTTCTGATGCGCGCGTCGAGCAATGCGGTGATCCTGGCCGCGGTCGCGCTGATCGGGGCGATCGTGATGCTGCCTGGCATCGGCGGGCCGATCCGCCGCGCGCTGGAGCCGTTGCGCTTCGCCGCGCAGTCGCACGCGGCGAGCGGCCGGGTGGTGGTGGTCGAGATGGACGCGCGCAGCGTCGCCGCGATCCGCCGCTGGCCATGGCCGCGCCACCATTATGCCGCGGTCGTCGATCAGTTGACCAAGGCCGGGGCGCAGACGATCGTGTTCGACGTCGATCTGTCCAGCGCCTCGACCCCCGCGGACGACCAGGCGTTCGCCGACGCGCTGCGCCGTGCCGGGGGACGGGTCACGCTGCCCACCTTCGCGCAAGAGGCAGGCGCCGGCGATCGCCGCCACCTCGACGCGCTGCCGCTGCCCGCGTTCCGCCCGCACGTCAGCCTCGCGTCGGTAAGCTTCGCGCCCGACGTCGATGGCGAGGTGCGCGCGTTGCCGCTCGCCACCGTCACCGCCGGAACACCGCGCCCGTCGCTGTCGGCGTTCATCGCCGCACGCTCGGGCACCGCCGATGCGGACTATCCGGTCGACTTTTCGATCGACCCCGCGACGATCCCGCGGCTGAGTTTCACGGCGGTCGAGCATGGCGCGTTCGACCCCGCGGTCGTGCGCGGCCGAAACGTCCTGATCGGTGCGACCGCGATCGAGATGGGCGACCGCTATCCGGCGCCGCTGCGCGGCGTGCTGCCCGGCGTGACGATCCAGGCCTTGGGCGCCGAGACGCTGCTGCGCGGGATGCCGGAGCGCGGCAGCCCGCTCGCGACGTTCGTGCTGGCGCTCGCGCTATGCGTGCCGATCGTGCGCGCCCGCCGGGGAACGACGGCCGCGGGCGCGTTCGCGTTCGCGATCCTGGTGCTGACGGTCACGGTGCTGTCGGCGCAGCGCTGGCTCGGCCTCTATTACCTGCTCGGGCTCGGGCTGGTGATGATCGCCGCCGGCGGGATGCTGGTCGTCGCCCGCGATATCGCGCGCCGCTTCCGCGACGGGCGCCTGATCGACGAGGCCACCGGGCTACCCAACCAGCGCGCGCTGGCCGCCGCGTCGCAGCCAGGGGTCGCCGCGGTGGTGCAGCTGACCAATCTGGAGGAGCTGACCGCGGTACTGGGCGGCGCGCAGGTCGCGCAGGCGATTGTGCGCACTGCCGAGCGGCTGCGGCTGTGCAGCGCGCACGACGCGGTCTATCGCGTGCGCAGCCACCAGCTGGCGCTGCTGCTGCCCACCACCGAGATCGTCGAGGACATGCTCGCCACGCTGCGCACATTGCTGCTCCAGCCGGTCGAGATCATGGGGCGCAAGGTCGACGTGGCGGTGGCGCTGGGCATCGCCGAGGACGGCGACATGGCCGCCGCCGCGATGGCCGCCGGCGAGGCGGCCGCAGGCGGCGTGTTCTGGCGTCGCGCGCGGCTGAACCGCGATTACCTTGAAAGCGCGGTGTCGCTGATGGGCGAGCTGGATGCCGCGATCGTCGCCGGGCACATCGAAGTCCACTATCAGCCCAAGCTGGCGCTCGCCACCGACCGGATCGGCAGTGTCGAGGCGCTGGTACGCTGGCGGCATCCGGAGCGCGGCTTCGTCTCGCCGGGCGCCTTCGTCCCGCTCGCCGAGCAGACCGACCGCATCGCGCCGCTGACGCTGTACGTGCTGGCGCGCGTCATCGCCGACGCCGCGTGCTGGCGCGCCGCCGGACATCAGGTGAGCGCGGCGGTGAACATCTCCGCCAAGCTGCTCGACGCGCCAGCCTTCATCGCGGAGGTCGACCGGATGCTCGACGCCGCACCGCTGCCGCCCTCCGCGCTGATCTTCGAAGTGACCGAGTCGGCTACGATGTCCGATCCGCTGACCGCCACCGCCACGCTGCGCCATTTCCGCACCCGCGGTGTCGCGATCTCGATGGACGATTACGGCACCGGCCAGTCGACGCTCAGCTATCTGCGCGAGCTGCCGCTCAGCGAACTGAAGATCGACCGCAGCTTCGTCCAATATGCGCACGAGCGCGAGAACGACGCCAAGCTGGTACGCTCGACGATCGACCTTGCGCATGCGCTGGGGCTGAAGGTGGTGGCGGAGGGGATCGAGGACGCTGCCAACCTCGCATTCCTGCGCGCGGTGGGATGCGACTATGCGCAGGGATATTTCATCGACCGCCCGATGCCGTTCGACGCGCTGGTCGCGCGGCTTGGGGAAGGTGCCGCCCCGTGCGTGGAGCGCCGGACGTAAGGCAGTATCGGGCTTGAGGTAGCATCAGGGTCAAGGCGGCGTCGTGCCTGATCGTGGGTCGCGGTCGCGGCCGCTCAATCCTCGAACAGCCAGGCGCGCGCCGCCGCCTCGGTATCGAACAGGCGATGGCGATGATCGGACAGCCGCTTTGCCTGCATCCGGTGCAGGGCGCCGGACACCAGCAGCGCGATCTTCTTGGACGGCGAGTCCGGCCGCACCATCCGGCCGAACTCCGCAGCCACCGTCTGTGGCACGACGTTCTTGTGTCGCATGTCGATCAGCGTACGCAGATGCCCGTGGCGCGTGCCGGTCGCGAGCATCTGTCCGAGCGTGGCCGCGACCTCGCGTCCGAACCGCTCGGTAATGTCGACGTTCCAATCGCCGGTCAGCGTCAGCTTCAGGAATTCTCCCGCGGCGTCCGCTTCGATCTTATAGGTCGGCTCCGTCATGGCGGCCTCTATAGCATCGCGGCGCTTTACGAGATGTTGCCGACGGGACGACGTACGATGGATAATGTTCTTTGAGAAGGAAGGCGATCGGATGATCCTGCGCAGCGACGAGATTGTCGACATTCCCGTGCCCGGCGCCGGCGCCATGCGTACCCACCTGTTCCGTCCCGCGGTGGAGGGTCGGTTTCCCGGCGTGCTGCTGTTCTCCGAAATCTACCAGGTCACCGCGCCGATTCGGCGGCTGGCGGCGATGCTGGCTGGTAACGGGCATGTCGTCGCCGTGCCGGAGGTCTATCACGAATACGAACCGGCGGGCGCCACGCTGGGCTATGACCCCGCGGGCACCGACCGCGGCAACACGCTGAAGATCACCAAACCGGTTGCCGCCTTCGACGCCGACGCGAGCGCGGCAATTTCCATGCTCGCCGAGCACCCGGCGTGCACCGGGCGCGTGGCCACGTTCGGCGTGTGCCTGGGCGGGCACCTCGCGCTGCGCGCCGCGCTCGACCCGCGCGTGTCGGCCGCGGCCTGCTTCTACCCGACCGACGTGCATTCGGGGACGCTGGGCGAAGGCCGGGCCGACGACACGCTGGCGCGCCTGTCCGATCTGCGCGCCGAGCTGATGCTGGTGTGGGGACGGCAGGATCCGCACGTGCCGCCCGCCGGACGCGCGACGATCCGCACGCGCCTGGAGGAGGTCGATGCGGCGTACGAGTGGCACGAATGGAACGCGCAACATGCGTTTCTGCGTGACGAAGGGCCGCGCTACGACCCCGCGCTGTTCCTCCAGGCGGTGGCGCTCACCCTGGCCTTTTACCGTCGCACGCTGACATAGGTCGGGAAAACTGTTCTAGATCAATATCTTTTACCGGACGTCTTCAGCATCCTTTGCCCACGCGCCGCGTCTCCCCTCCAGTGGATCGTCGTTCGAACGGTCCCGCCCGGCAGGAGAAACGCCAATGCCCGATGGTGACGAGCTGATCGACGTCCTGGATGCGCGCGTGGAGCGCCGCACCCGGCGGCGGGACTTCTTCAAAACCGCAGTTGCGGGCATGGCGGCCGGGGTCGGCGGCCTCGCACTGACGGGGCGCGCCGCGGCACAGACCGCCACAGCGCCCAGCGACACCGATATCCTCAATTTTGCGCTCAACCTCGAATATCTCGAAGCGCAATTCTACACCTACGCGTTCAGCGGTGCCGGGCTCGCCGCGGACCAGCTGACCGGCACGCAGACGCAAGGTGCGGTCAGCGGCGCGCGCAAGGCGAACCTGACCGACCGGCAGGTCATCCAGTACGCGCGCGAGATCGCGGCGGATGAGGCCGCGCACGTGGCCTCGCTGCGCCGCGCGCTGGGCAGCGCCGCGGTGGCGCAGCCCGCGATCGACCTGTCGCCCACCGTCTTCACCGCCGCCGCCACCGCGGCCGGAGTCGACCTGTCGGCCAGCGGCGGGGTGTTCGATCCCTATGCCAACGACAACAACTTTCTGATCGCGGCCTATATCTTCGAGGATGTGGGCGTAACCGCGTACAAGGGCGGCTCCCCGCTGCTCACCGATCGCGACATCATCGACGCCGCGGCGGGCATTCTGGCCGCCGAGGCGTTCCACGCCGGGATCATCCGCGGCGAGTTGTATCGCCGCGGGGTTGATACGCCGGTGCTGCGGCAGATCGCGGGGCAGATCTCCGACGCCCGCGATCAGCTCGACGGCACCACCGTCAGCGCCGGCCCGCCGCAGCGCGTCGCCGACGACGATCAGGGAATCGCGCCGGTCCAGACCACCTTCGGCACCAGCGCCAACATCGTGCCGACCGACGCCGACGGCATCGTCTTCAGCCGCACGGCCGAGCAGGTGCACAACATCGCCTATCTCACCGCCAATGCGGCGACGTCCGGCGGGTTCTTCCCGGCAGGCACCAACAATCCCAATGCGGCGCTGCGCCGCTCCGGCCAGAATTGAGGAGTGGGGCGATGAAGGACCAGACCGAATTCCTCGACCTGATGGAACGGGCCGAGCATCAGCGCGCCGCGCGGCGCAACTTCATCCGGCTGTGCGGCGGCGCGGCAGCGGCGACCGGCGGGCTGTCGCTCCTTAGCGGCTGCTACGGCGATTACGGCGATCCGGTGCCGGAGCCGAGCCCGACGCCCAGTCCGACGCCGACACCCGCGGTGACCGACGCCGACGTGCTCAACTTCGCGCTACAGCTCGAATATCTGGAGGGGAATTATTACTCCTACGCGGTGTCGGGTCAGGGCATCGCCGCCAATCTGCAGACCGGCGCCGGGCAGCAGGGCGCGGTCGCCACCGGCAGCGGCGACGGCGCGGCACGCGCGGTCACCTTCACCGACGCGGTGGTCGAGCAATATGCGCGCGAGATCGCGTTCGACGAACTCGGGCATATCGGCTTCCTGCGCCGGACGCTGGGCACCGCAGCGGTGGCGCAGCCGGCAATCAACCTGTCGGGCAGCGCCAGCGTGACGATCGGCGGGGCGACGACGGTCGGTGCCTTCACCGCTGCGGCGCGCGCCGCCGGCGTGATCGGGCCGAACGAGATCTTCGACCCGTTCCTCAACGACGAGACGTTCCTGATCGGATCGTACCTGCTGACCGACGTCGGCGTCACCGCCTATCGCGGGTCGGCGCGGCTCATCACCAACAAGACCTTCCTGGAGGCATCGGCCGGCATCCTGGCGACCGAATGCTACCATGACGGCGTGATCCGCGCGGAACTGTGGCGGCGCGGGCTGACGGTGCCCAGCATCTATTCGCGCATCACGCAGATCTCGAACGCGCGTGACGCGCTGGACGGGACCGGCGACACCGATCAGGACATCGGCGACGCGACCACCGCCAACCTGGTGCCGACCGACAGCGGCGGGCTGGTGCTCGGGCGCACCGCGCCGCAGGTGCTGAACGTCGTTTTCCAGAACCGTGCCGCCGTGACCAGCGGCGGGTTCTTCCCCGCCGGGCTGAACGGCACGATCAAGACCAGCGCCGCCAATCCGTGAGGCGACCGGCGGGCGATCGCGAGGTCGCCCGCCATTGTCCGGGCAACAGCGTAGCCGAGCCGATCGGGCACGTCACAGGTGATGCCGAGCGTCGGCGCGACGCCGTAGCTCACCCCATTTGGCCAGAACGGCAGCGGCACATCGCCATAGAGCCGGCAAGCCACGCCGTTGCGCGAGCGGGGTCGCGTCGACGCGTCCGGGTGACCGAGGGCAGCCCGGGAACCGCTGCGCATCTCCGCTATTTTGACAGCATGTTGTCAAATGTTCCTCCCGCCGCCCGATGAACGATGCGTTACCCGAAGCGCGTGCCCTTGCGCTCGCGATCTTCGCCGCCAACGGTCGTCTGGTGAGCGCGGGAAACGCGCTGGTGGAGCATCTCGGCCTCACCAGCGCCTGGTGGCAGGTGCTCGCCGCGCTGCGCTATTGTCCGGTGCCGCTCACGGTCGCTTCGATCGCGCGCAACATGGGGCTGACGCGGCAGGCGGTGCAGCGCATCGTCGACCTGCTCGCGGAGCGTGGCCTGGTGACGCTCACGCGCAATCCGCATCATCAACGCGCCAAACTCGTGGTGCTGACGGATTCCGGCGTCGAAGCGGTCGCGGGTGCCGAGCAGGCCGCCGCCCCGATCGACCGGGCGATCGTCGATCAGATCGGCGCCACGCGCATCCACGACGCCATCGCCACGCTTCAGGCGATGGTCGCCGTCATCTCCGAGCGCCTCGACGAGGCGGGTGCTCCCCTCCCACGGAAAGGACCTTCGTCATGATCCTCATTTCCGGCGCCACCGGCGGCATCGGCGGCGAGATCTGCAGGTTGCTGGCACAAGCGCAGACGCCGTTCCGCGCAATGGTCCGCAGGCCGGCGCAGGTCGACGCGCTTCGCGACAAGGGCATGGATGCGGTGCTCGGCGACTTCGACCGGCCCGAGTCTCTGCCCGCCGCGATGCACGGCGTCGACACGATGTTCCTGATCACGCCGCCTACCCAGCGCCAGTTCGAGCAGGAGATCGCCGCGATCGACGCCGCCGGGCAGGCCGGCGTCCGCCGGATCGTCAAACTGTCGGCGTCCGACGCGAACGTTCGCTCGACCGTGCCTTGGGCGCGGACGCATGCGCGGATCGACCATCACCTGCGCGCATCGGGCATCGCGTGGACGATCCTGAAGCCCACCGCGTTCATGCAGAACTTCCTGTGGTTCAAGGATCCGATCCGGAAGGGGTTCCTGCCGCAGGTCGCGGGCAACGGATCGGTGTCGTGGGTCGACACGCGGGACGTGGCCCGCGTCGCCGCCGCCGTCCTGCGCGAGGACGGTCATGCGCGCGCGACCTATTTCCTCACCGGGCCGGACACCTTCGACATGCAGGCGGCGGCCGAGCGCCTCGGCGAGGTGACCGGGCGCAAGGTGCGATATCTCGACCTGCCGAACCCGTTGTTCGCCGCGCTGCTTCGTGTCACCGGCAATTCGCGCTGGATGACGAAGGGGCTCGTCGTCCAGTTCGCCGACGTGGTCGCCGGTCATCACGACATCGATCCGACGTTCGAGATCGAGCGGCTGACCGGCACGCCGCCGCACGATTTCGCGGCCTTCCTCCGCGACCACCGCGATCAGTTCGTCGGCTCGTTTAAGGGAAAACAGGCGCAGGCGGCATGACGGTGGCGGGCGACGGCGCTGCGCGCGCAGATCGTGGAACGATCATGAGACGGCAGCGGGATGGGAGGAGTGCATAGGCGGGGCCGCGCAGGTCGCGACCCCGGTGGAATCGTCAGCCGGTTTGATGGCGATCCCGGCTTTCCCGTTCAAACGCCCGGCGGATGAAATCCCGGGGCGGCGGCCAGGTGGAGCGCCAGCCCCGCGGCGGACGTCGCCAGCAAGGTCGTGATCACGCCCGCGCGGGTCTGGAAGATCGCATAGGCGGCGCCCAGCGCCAGGACCAACGCGGCCGGATCGATGCTGGTCGGCACCGGCGCGTCGAACCGCAGCGGGCCGGCCGCGACCGCGACGGTCGCGCGGAACAGCGTGTGCAGCGCGAACCACACCGCAAGGTTGAGCACGACGCCGACGACCGCCGCGGTGATGGCGGAGAGCGCGCCGGCGACCGCGACGTTGCCGCGAAGCCGTTCGATGAAGGGAGCGCCCAGGAAGATCCACAGGAAGCACGGCACGAACGTCACCCATGTCGCCAGCAGCCCGCCCAGCGTGCCGGCGACCAGCGGCGACAGCGCGCCGGGATCGCGATAGGCGCCCAGAAAACCGACGAATTGCAGGACCATGATGAGCGGCCCCGGCGTCGTCTCCGCCATGCCGAGCCCGTCCAGCATTTCCTTGGGCGCCAGCCAGCCATAGTTCTCGACCGCCTGCTGCGCGACATAGGCCAGGACGGCATAGGCGCCCCCGAACGTCACCATCGCCATTGTCGAGAAGAAGGTGGCGATGCGGGTGAACACGTCGTCGGCCCCGAATGCGATCAGCAACGCCGCGACCGGCACGAGCCAGAGCGCGAGCCAGACCAGCGCGGTGCGGACCGTTTCGGCCCATGTCGGGCGCGCATGGGCGGGCAGTTCTTCGCCGAGCAACGTGTCCGCATCGGCCACGAGCGGGCCTTTGGCCGATCCGTGGCCGCCGCCGCGGAAGGCGGTGCTGCCCTGCCGGGCCGTCCACCAGCCGATCAGCCCGGCCCCCAGCACGATCAACGGAAACGGCGCGCCGGCGAAGAAGATCAGCACGAAGGAGAGCGCCGCCAGCGCGCGGGCGGGCAGGGTCGTGAGCGCCCGTCCGCCGATCCGCACCACGGCCTGGAGGACGACCGCCAGCACCGCGCATTTCAGCCCGAAGAACAACGCCGCGACGATGCCGACGCGCCCGTAGAGCACATACACCCAGCTGAGCGCCATGATCGCCGCTGCGCCCGGAAGCACGAACAGCACGCCGGCGACGATGCCGCCCCGGGTCCGGTGCATCAGCCAGCCGATATAGGTGGCCAGCTGCTGCGCCTCCGGGCCGGGCAGCACCATGCAATAATTGAGGGCGTGCAGGAATCGCTGCTCCCCGATCCAGCGCTTCTCGTCGACCAGGATGCGGTGCATGACCGCGATCTGCCCGGCCGGGCCCCCGAACGACAGCATCGCGATGCGTAGCCAGACCCAGAACGCCTGGCGAAGCGTGACCGGCGCAGGACGCACCGGGATCGCGCTATCGGTGGCAACGGCGGTCATGCCGACACCGTCCGGCGCGTCGGCTGATGCGACGACCAGTCGTGCCGCTCGCCCTGCGCGTCGCGGCACCAGCGATACAGCGCGTCGTACACCGCCATCCCCGCCTCGAGTTGGACGTGGTCGTCGCTGTGAAGGCGCGACAGGCCGAGGGAGATGGCGAGCAGACCGGCGGCCTCGGGGACGAGGTCGACCCGGTCGGTGTCGGCGCCCCGCACGATCGTCGCCAGGCGCATCAGCGGTTCGTGCGCATCCAGCCCGAACGTCTCCACCATCACGTCGAACGTGCACCGCTCGCCACGGTGGGTCCAGAACACACGCTCGTCCGCGATGTCGAACGGTTCGGCCTGCTGCTGCGCGGCGACGGTCAGCACCTTGCCGGGGGCGACGAACAGGAACCGCGCGTCGGGATCGACGAAGCGCCGGATCAGCCAGGGGCAGGCGATACGATCGACCTTCGGGCGTGCGCGCGTGACCCACCAGGTCCGGCCGTCCTCGTGCCGCGACGGCAGGTGCGTGAGCGATACGGTGGGCAGGGCGGCGGCCGTCCATGCGGCGAACCCGCCCTCCAGCACCTCGGCGGGCACGCCCTCGCTGCGCAGGATCGCTGCCGCGGCGACGGCGGAACCGTTGCCGTCGGCATCCACGATCACGACCGACGATCCGGCGGGGTGGGCCCATCGCGTCGGGTCGGATCGAACCGGAAACAGCGAGCCCGGAACGACGTCCGCCGGCGCGTCGCGCAGGTCGAAGATGCGCGGCGCGCCGGGCGACGCGATCAGGCGAGCGAGTTTGTCGGGTGCTATGGCGTTTGGCGCAGGCATGATGCGTCCCTTGCGTGGTCGTGCTGGACGCGATTCGCTAGCTGACGCCTCATGGGGTAATCGCGGTCCCCATCGCCCAAATCAGCCACGCTCGCTGCGCCTTGTCAACCGGCAATACGGACATTCCTTCCATGGCCGCCGATCGGGGGCGGGGAGGAATCTGCTTGGACGACAGTAACATAGCGCGGGGAGGTAGCGCTTCGTTAATCATGAACCCCTACCGTCGCGCAGGAAAGGAATTGCCGTGGATCTGGATCGAACGATCGCCGAGGCGGCACGCCGGTCGGGCGAGCTCGGGATCAGGACGCTGGACCTGCAAGCCGACATCTCGGAACTGGCCACCCGCGTGACCGCGCAGGTCGGAACCATCGAGACGGTCGGGGTGCAGACCAACGGGCTCGCCAGCGATGCCGAGAACGTCGCGGTCGCCGCGCAGGAGGCGCTCGGCGCCACTACGGACGCGCACGGCCTGCTGGCGAATTCGCAGAAGCAGATCGAGACGGCGATGGGCGACGTGCTCGACCTGATCGGTCAGGTCAGCCTGATCCACGACAGCCTGGGCGCGTTCACGGCGGCACTCGAGGATGTCGGGCGGGTGACGGCGTTGATCGACGCCGTCGCCAAGCAGACCAACCTGCTCGCGCTGAACGCCACGATCGAGGCCGCGCGCGCCGGCAGCGCGGGGCGCGGCTTCGCGGTGGTCGCGGGCGAGGTCAAGAAGCTGGCGTCCGAGACCGCATCGGCGACATCGCGGATCAACACCTCCATCGACACGCTCACCTCGCAGGCGGAGGCGATGCTGGGGCGCGTGAACCTTGGCGTCTCCAAGGCGCGTTCGACCCACCAGGGCACGCAGGACGTCAAGGCGCGCGTGGCGCAGATCCGGCTGCTGATGGAAGGGCTGGAGCGCAACAGCGGCACCGTTGCCCATCGCATCGCGTCGATGGTGCTGGCCGCCGCGGAGGTGAAGAACGGACTGGGCCGTCTGGCCGAGACGTCCGCCGACAACGCCAGCGGCCTGCAGCGCCTGTCGACGCGCGTCACGTCGGTGAGCGACGATACGAACGACCTGTTGCAGATGCTGGCCGAAAGCGACGCGGACATGCCGGACCGCCGCTACATCCGCTTCGCGGTGGAGGCGGCGCGTCAGGTATCTGCCGGGCTGGCGACCGCGGTCAGGAACGGGGAGCTTGCCGAAACCGTCATCCTGAGCGATGCCTACGCCCCGGTCGAGGGCTCGGACCCGCCGCTCTTCACGCATCCGGCGATGGCGTTGCTGACCACGCTGGCGCGACCGCATCAGGAAGCCGCACGGCCACTTCCGGGCTTTTTCGGGATGAGCTTCACCGATCGTCGATGCTTCGGCGCCGTGGCCATGCCCGAGCGGTCGCTGCCGCAGCGCCCGGGCGAGAGGGCGTGGAACGTCGAGCACTCCCGCGCGGGCGTGTTCTTCCATCTTCCGGAGACCGCCCAGCAGGTGAAGATCACCAAGCCGTTCTGCCTGAAGGCGTACCGCCGACCGCTCGCGGATGGCGGCGTCGTCCTGCTGAAGCAGGTCATCGCGTCGATCAACGTCAACGGCGCCCATTGGGGCGTGCTTCAGCTGGCCTACCGCGATCAGGGATAGCGCAAGCTGGCGGGCCGCGCCGGGGCACCGTCGCTATTGCGAGAGGACTGCGGCGGCCCGCGCGGGGCCGCCCGCGCGTCACGCCGCGCGGGCGAGCGCGGCGGTCCTGGGAGCGCCGGGGGTCGCGACGTCGAAGCGCGTGATCTGATCCTCCAGCGCCCCGGCCTGTGCCTCCAGCTTGCGGGTCACCGCCGTCACTTCCTGCACCATTGCCGCATTCTGCTGCGTCGTGCCGTCGATCTGCGCCAGCGCCACGTCGATCTGGCGCAGGCCGGTCGCCTGTTCGGAGGCGGCGTCCGCCATCTCGGCGACCTGCGTCTCGATCGCGCCGATCCGCGCGGTGATCCGCTCCAGCGCGCCGCCCGTTGCGTTGACGAGCCGTACGCCCGTCTCGACCTGCTGGCCGCTGAGCACCACGCGCTGGCGCACGTCGGTGGCGGCATCCGAGCAGCGGCCCGCCAGCGCGCGGACTTCGCTGGCCACGACGGCGAAGCCCTTGCCCGCCTCGCCGGCGCGCGCGGCCTCGACACCGGCGTTGAGCGCGAGCAGGTTGGTCTGGAAGGCGATGCCGTCGATCACCGCGATGATCTCGGCAATCTCCGTGGAGGCCTGCTCCAGCCGGCCCATCGCGGCGACCGCATCGCGGACCACCGTCGCCCCGGCCTGCGCCTCGTGGTGGACGTCATGCATGGCGGACTGCGCCGCGGCGGCGCCGACCGCCGCCTGTTTGACGGTATCCGCGATCGCACTCAACGCCGCGGCGGTCTCCTCGAGGCTCGCCGCCTGCTGCTCGGTGCGGCACGACAGGTCGTCGGACGCGTGGCTGAGTTCCGCGGTATAACGGTAGACGCTCTGGCTGGCGGCGCCGATCCCGACCATGGCATCGTGGATCGCCGCCAGCGCGCGGTCGAAGTCGTGCGCCAGCGCGGCATAGCCGGGCGGCAAGCTGGCGCCCAGCCGCTGCGTCAGCCGCCCTTGCGCCAGCGCGGCGAGCTGGCGGGCGAGCGTGTCGACGACCTGCCGTTGCTCGGCATCGGCGCGCGCCTTCGCCTCGCCGGCTCCGCGGAAGACCGACAAGGCGGTCGCCATCGCGCCGATCTCGTCACGGCGCCCGATGCCGGGTATCGCGACGTCGAGCCGGCCCCCGGCAAGCTCGGTCATCGCGCCGCGCATCTCGCCGAGCGGGCGGAACATGCGGCGCGTCATCGCCAGACACGCCAGCGCGATGCCGAGCGTCATCAGCACGGCGACGATCGCGATGCCGCGCTGCACCTGGTGCATGCCGGCCAGGAAGTCGGCGGCGGGGATGCCGACATAGAGGATGCCGACGACATGGCCGCCCGCATCCTTGATCGGATCATAGGCGGTGAAATAATTGGTGCCGAGGATGTCGGCGCGACCGCGATAGCTCCTGCCGTCGCGCAAGACGGCTTGCCGCACCGCGTCGCTGGTCAGCTTCGTGCCGATCGCACGGCTGCCGTCCGGGTTCTTGACGTTGGTGGCGATGCGGGTGTCGTCGCGGAAGATCGTCGCGGTGCCGCCGACGAGCTGCTTGACGCGGTCCACCGCCGCATCGTCGCCGTTCAGGACGCGGCCGTCGATCAGCAGCCGGTCGCCATCCACGCTCGCGGGTGCGTTCCGGCGCCCGATGATGCTCCACGCCACGCGCATGTTCGCTTCCTGCCGCTCGGTCGCGCTCCGCTCGGCGTTGATCGCCAGCACGGTGGCGGTGACCGCGGCGGTGACGAGCGACAGGATGCTGAGTGCGAGGACGATCAGCCATGTCACCTTGGCAGACAGGCTCAACCTGCCGATCCTTGCTGCCGCACGACCCATCTTTCGTTTCCACCTATGTTGTTCATCACGCCGCGCAAGAGCGGCCCGGCCGCGTCCTGATGAACAAAAAGCGTGAAAATATAACAACTAAGATAGATTGGTGCGCAGGCGTGGCTCAGGCGCTCTTTGTCAGAACGAAGGCAATGAGGAAGCCGACCACGGCGATCAGCCCCGAATAGTCGTGGGTCGCCTCGGTCGCTTCGGGGATCATGGTGTCGACCAGCATGGCGAGGATGGCGCCGGCCGCCACCGCGGTGACGCCGGCGATCAGGTCGGGACTGCTGCCCGCGAGCGCCACGTTGCCGATCATCGCGGCGACCGCCGAGGCGACCGCGATCCCGCCCCACACGCCGAAGACATAGGCGGGCGATCGCCCCGCGGCTTTCATGCCGGCGGCGCTCGACAGGCCCTCGGGCACGTTCGACAGGAAGACGGCGGCGACGGTCACCGCGCTGACGCCGGCCCCGCTCAGCAGGCTGACGCCGATCACCACCGATTCCGGAATGCCGTCGAGCAGCGCACCGATCGCGATCGCCGCGCCGGAATCGCTGTCCGCATTGGGCTGACGCTCGTGCGGGTTGGAGCCCGACCGCTTCCGGTGCTTCGCGCCGCGACGGGACACGATGATGTTGGCGGCGGTGTAGACGACCGCACCGCCGAGAAAGCCGGTCGCGGTCGAATCGAACCCGCCCTGCCGGAACGCCTCGTCCATCAGGTCGAACGCGACCGCGGAGATCAGCACGCCCGCGCCGATCGCCATGATCGAGGCGATCAGGCGCTGGGGCAGGGTGGCGAACCAGGCGATGGCGGCGCCCAGGACCAGCGCCGATCCCCCCACCAGACCCCAGAAGCCCGCCGCCCATAGTCCCGACATGCTGCCTCCCGTCTGTCAGTCCGGGCGCCCGTTTCGCGCCGGATGGTTCCTAGATCTCGTCCTTGACCTGCGCATGCGCCAGCAGCGCGAACAGCCCGGTGCCGCCGATGATGTTGCCCGCCAGTGCCGGCAGCAGAAAGCCCGTCGCTACCCAGCCCGGACCGACATCGCCATGCCACAGCAGCAGGAACGCCTCCGCCGCACCAGCGATCACATGCGCGAAACCGCCGAGTGCGATGGCGTAGGTCACCGCGAAGACGGTCGAAAAGCCGCTTCCTTCGATCGCCGAGCGGATCCACGCGATCGACGCGATCAGGAACCCGGCGGGAATCGCCTGCAGCAACGTCGCGGCGGCGTCGCGCTCCGCCAGCTTCCGCGCCACCGCCAGCATGCCGGTCAGCACGTCGGCGGATTGCACCGGTCCGAAGACGGCCAGCGCCGCGATTGCCGCCGTGCCGACGATATTGGCGACGAACACCGTTCCCCACAGCCGCGCCAGCCGCCCTGCGCCGCGCAGGCTGGGTCGCCGCACCACCGGGAGCACCGCGACCGACGTATGTTCGGTGAACAGCTGCAATCGGCCAAGGACCACGATCAGGAATCCGAACGGATAGCCGAGCGCGATCACCGCTTCCGACCATCGCGCGGCGGGCAGGTAATGGTGCAGCGCGCCGCTCACCCACACCGATGCCATGATCGCGATCCCGGCCGCGAGCCCCGACCAGAACAGCGACGACAACGGCCGGTCCAGTTCCTCCTCGCCCTGTTCCGCCACGGCGGCGTGAACGACGCGCGCCGGGGGAGCGCTCCGTTCCTCGGCCTCTTGTTGCTCGGCTGCGCTGTCGTCGGCGTTCACTGGCGTCCCCTCTCGCCCGCCTCAACGCCGCGCGGCGCGATATGACGCATCGCCCGGATTGGATTGGTGCGCCCGCTCTCCCATATCGCGATGAACATCAGCGAGTTACGACCGCACTCGCTCAAGGAACCGCCATGGTCCTGCCCTTGTTGATCGCCGCTGCCTCGCCCGTGCAGTGCACACCCGCCGACTATCTCTGCAATCTCGGCCGGTCGCCGACCTATAGCGAGCAGGAAGCGGGCCGGATGGCGGCGCAGCGGCTCGACGCGGAGCGCGTGCTGATCGAGCGGCAGGCAGCCGCCACGACTGCGGCGGCGAACAGCCAGGCCGAGGCGACGCGGATGCTGCCCAGGCGGGTCGAGGACCTGTCCGTGTCGGGCCGGTGCCGCGAGGCGGCGGAGGCGGCGATGAACGGCGGCGACGTGGCCCTTGCGCAGCAGACCCGCGCTTCTTGTCGCTGACGGCGTCAACGAGGTTCCGGTGCGCCTCGCACGCGACGCCTCTACGACCCCGATCGCATTGACTGTCGTGACATGGGAGCGATACCTTCCGTCCTGAAAGACAACGGGTTGGGGAGAGACATGCGCAAGGCCTGGCGGATGCCGCGTGCCGGGGCGGCACGATGATCGATCGTCGCGACACACTGGCGGCGATGGTCGCCGCTTTCGGGGCGAGCGTCTTCGCCCCGCTCGCACGCGCCGCCGCCTATCGGCCGGACCCTGTCATCAACACCGGCGCGCCCGCACCCGTGTTCACCCCGGCGCAGCGCGCGCTGGTCGCGGCGCTCAGCGAACGCGTGATCCCCACCACCGATACGCCCGGCGCGATCGCTGCCGGCGTCCCGGCCTATATCGAGCATATGCTGGGCGACTGGGCGATCGACGACGATCGCGCCACGATCCTGGGCGGATTGGCTGCGATCGACGCGCGCAGCACCGCCGACTACCGCGTCCCCGCCGCCCGCGCCACGCCCGAACAGCAGGACGCGCTGCTGACGCTGGCGATGAACGACAAGCTGCCCGGCGCCGCAGGTTTCTTCCCCGCGTTCAAGCAGCTGGTGCTCACCGGCTATTACACGTCGGAAGTCGGGATTACGCAGGAGCGGCATTACCTGCCCGTGCCCGGCGACTATGACGGCGCCTATCCGTACGCGAAGGTCAAGCGGATCTTCTCCGCGTGACCCCGTGGTCGCTAGCGCGCGCGACCTTCTGTCTCGACACTCGATCCGGCGGACTTTCCCATCATGGCAGCAACTGATCGCTTCGACGCCATTGTCATCGGCTCCGGCGTAAGCGGCGGCTGGGCCGCCAAGGAGCTCACCGAGAAGGGACTGCGCGTCCTGATGGTCGACCGCGGGCGGATGGTCGAGCATGGCGAGGACTATCCGTTCGACGGCAAGTCGGCGTTCGACATTCCCGCGCGCGACCGGATGCCCGCCGCGCTGGCCAAGCGCGACTATTTCGCGCTGAACGGCTGGGTATCGCCATCGACGCAGCCCTTCTTCATCAACGACCGGCTCAATCCGTACGACTATGACGCGCCCAACAAGTTCAACTGGGTGCGGCCGGCGGTGGTCGGGGGCAAGTCGCTGACCTGGGGGCGGTGGAGCTTCCGCTGGGCGCCGGCCGATTTCGAGGCGAACAAGCGCGAAGGCGTCGGCGTCGACTGGCCGATCCGCTACGACGACGTGGCGCCCTGGTACAGCTATGTCGAGAAATACATCGGCGTGTCGGGCGGGCGCGAGAACCTCGACTATCTGCCCGACAGCGAGTTCATGCCGCCGTTCCCGATGAACGTCGCGGAGGAATGGCTGAAGGGGCGGCTGGAGAGTGAGTTTCCGGGCCGCAAGCTGATCAACGCGCGATTGAGCAACATCACCGAAGACAAGCCCGAACAGAACCGCAGCCGCTGCCAGAAGCGCGCCCAATGTCATCGCGGGTGCAGTTTTGGGGCCTATTTTTCGACCCAGTCCGTCACCCTGCCGGCCGCACGCGCGACCGGGCGGCTCACGTTGCGCTCCGACACCTGGGTCACCAACCTCGAATACGACCCCGCCAGGAAGCGCGTCACCGGCGTGCGGATGGTCGACGCCAACACCGGCGTGGCAGAGGTCGTGTCGGCGCGCATGGTGTTTTTGTGCGCGTCGGCAATGAGTTCGCTCCACATCCTGCTCAATTCGCGCGCGCCGGACAGCGAGCGGAGCTGGTTCCATTCGAACGGTGCGCTGGGCAGCGCGGTGATGGATCACATCTTCCGCGTCGGCGTGTCGGGCGACATCCCCGGCATGACCGACCTGGTTGAATACGGCCGCCGTCCGGGCGGCGTCTATGTGCCTCGTTTTCGTAACCTTTCGTCCGAGGAACTGCCGTTCAAGCGCGGTTACGGCTATCAGGGCGGGGCGAGCCGCCAGCCGGCGATGGTCGAGGGGTTCGGTGCCGACATGAAGCACGGGATGCGCGAATATGGTCCCTGGCGGTTCCAGATGGGCGCGTTCGGTGAATGCCTGCCGTATGACGACAATCGCGTCATGCTGAACTTCAACAAGCAGGATCGCTTCGGCACGCCGCTGCTGCGCTTCGATGTCACGTTCCGCGACAACGAGATCCGAATGATGGACGATGCTTTGGAACAGGGGCAGCTGATGCTGCGCCGAGCCGGGCTGACCAACGTCAAAGGTAGCCGCGGCAAGCATGTACCGGGCGAGGCGATCCACGAAATGGGCGGTGCACGGATGGGGCGCGATCCGACCACGTCGGTGCTCAACGGCTGGAACCAGGCGCATGACGCGGCGAACCTGTTCGTCACCGACGGTGCGCAGATGGCGTCGGTGTCGTGCGTCAATCCGTCGCTGACCTTCATGGCGATGACCGCGCGCGCCGCCGACCATGCCGTGAAGCAGATGCAGGCGGGCGTGATCTGATCGCTTTCCCGGCTGGCTGCGCGGGGGTAAGCAGGTGCATGGGTGCTTTCGATGACTCCGCCGACGCCGAACTGGGCGCGGCCTGCAACCGGCTCGCGGCGTGGGTCGAGCCGCTGCCGGCCGGGGTGGTGATCGATCCCGCCTCGGGGCTGAGCGAGAGCGATCTCGCGCTGATCCTGCGCCATCTGTATGCGATGCGCGGCGATGGTGGCGTCGCGCCGCGAGCGGGTCGGGCGTCGGTGCCGCTGACGGCGCGCGACGCGTGACCGACGCGCGGAACGGGCCGGCGACCGAAAAGCAGAAGATGCTGGCCGGCCAGCCCTACCACGCCGGCGATCCCGAACTGATCGCGGATCATCAGGACGCTCTCGCGTGGATGGAGCGCTACAATGCCGCCGGCGCGCGCTCTGCGGACGAACGACGCGCGATCCTTGCCGAACGGCTGGGCGCGGTCGGGGCGGGGGCGGTGATCCGGCCGCCGTTCCACTGCGACTACGGCTATAATATCCGCCTCGGCGACGGCGTCTTTCTCAACTACGGCTGCATCATCCTTGATGTCGTCGCGGTGACGATCGGTGCGGGGACGCAGATCGGGCCGGGCGTGCAGATCCTGACCGCCGACCATCCCCGTGATCCCGTCGAGCGCGCGACCGGGGCCGAATGGGGGCGACCGATCGCGATCGGGCGCAACGTGTGGATCGGCGGCGGAGCGCTGATCCTGCCCGGCGTGGCGATCGGCGACGATGCGATCGTGGGTGCAGGCAGTGTGGTGACGCGCGACGTGCGCGCCGGCGCGACCGTTGCCGGCAACCCGGCACGCGAGCGGTAGCGCATCGCCGCTGCGGGAAGGTCAATTTCCCACTGGGAAGGGCCTCCCGGCGGCGAAGCCGATCATAGCCTTGATGCTTTCTTAGCTGGACACTGCGTTGGCTCGGTGAATGCCGGACGGCCGTTCAAGCGCTATCAGCATCCCAGCGGTATCGAGGCCGACGTCGCGAGATGTCCAAAGCACAACGGCCCCGCATCGCTGCGAGGCCGTTGGAGAATTTGGTGGACGCACTTGGGCTCGAACCAAGGACCCGCTGATTAAGAGTCAGCTGCTCTACCAACTGAGCTATGCGTCCATCCGATCAGGGTGGAAGCGCCTCCGAAGAGCCGCCCCGCGATCGGGAAGCGCGCCTCTAACAGCGCTTTCGGGATTCGCAAACCCCTTTTTTCATTTTTTCACCACCGCGCGCGTGACCGTAGCGAGATGGAGCGGTCGATGCCCATCAGAATGCCGAGGGAGATCAGCACCGTCATCTGTGCGGAGCCACCAAAGCTGACCAGCGGCAGCGGTATACCGACCACCGGCGCCAGCCCCATGACCATCATCAGATTGATTGCCATGTAGAAAAAGATCGTGGTGGCAAGGCCGGCGGCGGCGAGTTTGGCGAAGCGGTCTTCGGCGCGGACGCCGACGTTCACCCCCCAGCGGATGACGAGCAGAAAGGCGATGATGAGAAACGCGCCGCCCGCCAATCCCCATTCCTCCGCCATCGTTGCGAAGACAAAATCGGTATGTCCCTCAGGCAGATAGTCGAGATGGCTTTGCGTGCCCTGCAGGAAGCCCTTGCCGAACAGCCCGCCCGATCCGATCGCGATCTTCGACTGGCTGATGTGGTAGCCGGTACCCAGCGGGTCGCTTTCGGGATCAAGAAAGATCAGCACGCGGTGGCGCTGGTACTCGTGCAGCACGTAATTTACCGCCAACGGAATCGCCAGGGCCGCGCCCAGTGCACCGCCGACGAACAATCGTAGCGGAATCCCGGCCAGAAACATCACGGTCGCGCCGCCGGCACAGATCATCAGCCCGGTGCCGAGATCGGGTTGCATCATCACGATCAGCGCCGGCATTCCGATCAGCAAGGCGGCAGGCCACACCGCCTGGAAGCGGCGCGTCTCCGCGGCGGGCAGCATGTCGTAGAAGCGCGCGAGCGCGAGCACGATCGCCAGCTTCATCATCTCGGACGGCTGGATCCGCGCCGGGCCGTAGCCCAGCCAGCGCTGACTGCCGCCGCGCACCGCGCCGAGCAGTTCGACCATGACGAGCAGCACCAGGAAGATGCCGTAGATCCAGAAGGCGTAGCGTTTCCACCAGTCGAGCGGCACGCGCGACAAGGCGACCGCGCCGACCATGAACACCGCGAAGCGCAGCCCCTGCGGAATGACCCACGGGCGGATGCTGCCGCCTGCCGCGGAATAGAGCACGACCAGGCCGAACGCGCCGATCGCGGTGACGAGCAGCAGCATGCGCCACGGCAGCCGCGTGAGCGGGGCGGGGACGAAGCCGCTCATCGCGGGCCGCCGGTCGCCGGAACCGTGCCGTCCGGGGCGGGCAGGCGCCGCTCGCCGTCGCCATCGGGTTCGGGCGAGCCGGTGCGCGCCGGCCCGTCGCCGGCGGCGACGTCGCGCGCGGTCGCTTCCGCGCTGGCGTTCGAGGCGTCCGTGGCCGCCGCGACCGCGGGCGAGCCGGAGGCGGGAACGTCCTCCTCGTCGACGGTCGGCGGGGCGGGAGCGTGCGCGGCGCGATAGGCGGCGCGCTCGGCGGCCATGCGCGTCGCGATGTCGCCGCCCCAGGTCGGCTCGACCTCGGCCAGGCTCTTCATCGCGCGTTCGCGGTCGAACAGATAGGTCATGATGTCGCGGCCGATCATCGGGGTGTCGAGGTTGCGCACGGTATGGCCGTTATGCTCCAGCACGATCGCAGCGGCGTAGCGCGGATTGTCATAGGGGGCGAAGCAGACGAACAGCGCGTGGTCGCGCAGCTTGAAGGGCAATTGCCCGTTCGACAGCACGCCCGAGCGCCGCTCCGCCATCGTGATCCGACGCACCTGCGCGGTGCCGGTCTTGGCGGCGATCGCGACGCCGGGCACCTGCATCCGCGCCGCGCCGCCGGTGCCGCCGCCGTTCACGACGCCGTTCATCGCCTCGCGGATCAGGCGGAAATGCTCGGGGTCGATCGGCAGCGGCTCGGCATGCGGCTTGAACGGATCGCGGATGATCGTCGGCACGAGGTTGCGGCCCGAGGCGAGCCGGCTGGCCATCACCGCCAGTTGCAGCGGGTTGGCAAGCACATAGCCCTGGCCGATCGAGGCGTTGAGCGAGTCGGCGACCTTCCAGTCGGTATGATATTTGCGCTGCTTCCACGCGCTGTCGGGAACGGTGCCGTAGCGCTGGGTGGCGAACGGCAGGTTGAACTTCTCCCCGAGCCCGAGCGCGCGTGCGACCGGCGCGATCTTATCGTAGCCGACGCGGCGCACCATTTCGTAGAAATAGATGTCGCAGCTCTGCATGATCGCGTTCTTGAGATCGAGCGGGCCGTGGCCATGCCGCTTGTGGCAATGGAACACGCCGTTGCCGACGCGCATCGCGCCCGAACAGAACACGCGCTCGTCGGGGCTGATTCCCGCCGCGAGCAGCGCGAGGCCGTTCATCGGCTTCACGGTCGACCCCGGCGGGTAGAGGCCCTGCGTCACCTTGTTCATCAAGGGTACGTGATCGTCGGCGCTCAGCATCTTCCATTCGAGCTGGCTGATGCCCTCGGAAAAGCTGTTCGGGTCGTAGGCGGGCATCGACACCATTGCCAGCATCTCGCCGCTCCGACAGTCGAAGACGACCGCCGAACCCGAGTTGGTGCCCAGCCGCCGCGCGGCATATTCCTGAAGCCCGGCGTCGATCGTCAGGCGCAGCGTCCGGCCCGGCACGTCGGGGCGGGTGGCGAGTTCCCTCACCAGCTTGCCACGCGCGGTCACCTCGACACGCTTCGCGCCCGCGGTGCCGCGCAACAGCGGCTCCATGGTCTTTTCCAGTCCGTCCTTGCCGAGCTTGAACCCGGGCGTGACGTAGAGCGGATCGCGGGTCTTCTTGTATTGCTCGGCGGTGGCGGCGCCGACGTACCCGATCAGATGCGCGACGGCGGCGCCGGCCGGATAGTGGCGCGCGAAACCGCGCGTCGGCTGGACGCCGGGCAGCTCGGGCTGGCGGACCTGCACCGCGGCGAAGCGATCCCAATCGATGTTCTCGGCGATTTCGACCGGGCGGAAGCCGGGCGAGTGTTCGAGTTGCAGGCGGATGCGCGCGAGATCCTCGTCGGTGAGCGAGAGGAGGCTGCGCAATTGCGCCAGCACCCGCTCGGGATCCTCGAGCCGGTCGGGGATCACGTCGACGCGGAAATCGGTGCGGTTGCTCGCGATCGGCTGCCCGTTGCGGTCGACGATCCAGCCGCGGCGCGGCGGGATCATCGTCATGCTGACGCGGTTGCTTTCGGCGAGGAGATTGTAATGCTCGTTCTGCGCGACCGCGAGATAGCCCATCCGCCCGATCAGCAGCCCGCCGAGCCCGAACTGCCCGGCACCCAGAAGCCAGGCGCGACGCGAGAAACTGTAGCTCTGCGCCGCCTCGGTCATGATCCTGGGCGCGCGCGGCCTCATGGCGCGCGCCTCAGGTCGATCCACGCGACGAGCCGCGCGGCGGCGGGGAAGAGCAGGACGGACACCATTATCTGGATCAATAGCACGCTATCGACATGGGCACCCAGCGGCGTCGCCGCCAGTCGTCCGCCCGCCAGGACCAGCGCGATCGCCAGCGCGGCGATCGCCCAGCTCTGCACGAAGTCGCGCACGCCCGAACGCGCGTCGATGGCCTCGACCAGGAAATAGGCGAGCGTCCACAGCAGCATGGCGCTGCCGATCGGTTGGCCCGACACCAGATCGTCGAACAGCCCGAGCAGGGCGGGCGCCCAGACGCGCAGCGACAAAGGTGCGAGCAGCCGCCACGACAGCATCAGCAGCAGCCCGAACGGCGGGAGCAGCGGCAGGGTCGCGCCCCACGGCAGGACCGTGACCAGCGACCCCGCGAGCACGGTCGTCCAGGGCAACAGGCGGGCGCGCCGCGCGGTGAGCGGTTCCTCGAAGGCGGGGCGGGCGGGAAGCGTCACGGATCGGGAGTGGCGGTCGGCGAAGGGGAGGGCGCCGGGGTCGGCGTGGGTGCCGGTGGCGGAGGGGGCATGAACGCACGATGGACGATGGCATAGTCGAGCACGTCGGGGCGCGCGAACGGCCGGGCGGGCGCGCTCTCGGTACCGCCGCGCAGCACGCGCGCGACGGGCACGCCGGGAACGAAGATGCCGCCGGTGCCCGAGGTCACGAAGATGTCGCCGGGGCGGAACTGGCCGTCGGTGGTGTCGATGGTGCGGATGTCGAGCAGGCCGTCGCCGCGCCCGGCCGCCAGCGCGGGGCGATTGTCGCGGGTGCGGCGGACCGGCACCACGCTTTCGGCGTCGGTGACGAGCAGCACGCGCGCGGTGTTGGGGCCGGCGTAGAGGACGCGTCCGATCAGTCCCTCCGGGCCGCTGACCGGCTGACCGTCCGCCACGCCCTGCCAGCTGCCGGCGTCGAGCAGGCCGTAGCGGCGGGTACTCGACGCGCTGGTGCTGACGATGCGGGCGGTGGTGACGACCTGCGGTCCGCGATCGCGCAGGCCCAGCAGCGCGCGCAGCCGGACGTTCTCCAGCCGCGCCTGTCGCCCGACCAGCAGCGCGCCGCGCGCGCGCGCCAGACGCGCGCGCAGCTCGGCATTCTCGTCATGAACGCGCCACCAGGTGCCGATCGCCTCCGGCACGCTGGCGACCGCGCGCACCGCCACGCCCGCGGCGGAGGCGACGGGCGCGGTGGCCTCCGCGACGGCGGCCTGCGCCACCTGGAAGGCGGCGGGACGGAAGGTCGACAGCGCAAGCAGCACCGCCCCGACCACCGCGCCGGCGATCCCCAGCACGTAGGTGACGAACAGTCCGTATTGCGCGCGCCGCGAAAAGCCGGGGCGCCGATCCCGCGACGGCGCCATTGCCGTCACCTCCCGCGTTCAGATGAGAATGTATCGCCGCATGTGATGAAGATGCTGTTCGAGGACGTGTCGGATCAGCTGTTCTGGAGCACCGCGCGGAACATCGGGTCCTCCAGCGCGCGGCCGGTGCCGATCGCGACGCAGATCAGCGGATCGTCCGCGACCGTCACCGGCAGCCCGGTCTCGTCGCGCAGCACCTCGTCCAGCCCCTGGAGCAGCGCACCGCCGCCGGTCAGCACGATGCCCTGGTCCACGATGTCGGCGGCCAGTTCGGGGGCGGTGTTCTCCAGCGCGATGCGCACGCCGTCGACGATCGTCGCGACCGGCTCGCTGACCGCCTCGGCAATCTGCGCCTGGTTGATCTGGATTTCCTTGGGGACGCCGTTGACGAGGTCGCGGCCCTTGATGTGGACGGTCTTGCCGATGCCGTCGACCGGCGGCTTGGCGCAGCCCAGCTCCTGCTTGATCCGCTCGGCGGTCGATTCGCCGATCAGCAGATTGTGGTTGCGGCGCACGTAGCTGACGATCGCGTCGTCCATCTTGTCGCCGCCGACGCGTACCGAGGTGGTATAGGCCAGACCGCGCAGGGAGAGCACCGCGACCTCGGTGGTGCCGCCGCCGATGTCGACGACCATGCTGCCCACCGGCTCGGTCACCGGCATGTCGGCGCCGATCGCGGCGGCCATCGGCTCCTCGATCAGATACACCGCGCTCGCCCCGGCATTCTGCGCGGCGTCGCGGATCGCGCGGCGCTCCACCTTGGTCGAGCCGGAGGGGACGCAGATCACGATCTCCGGCCAGCGCATGAAGCGCCGGCGGCCGTGCACCTTCTCGATGAAATACTTGATCATCTGCTCGGCGACGTCGATGTCGGCGATGACGCCGTCGCGAAGCGGGCGGATCGCCTCGATCGAGCCGGGCGTCTTGCCCATCATCAGCTTGGCGTCGTTGCCGACCGCCTTTACGCGCTTCACCCCGTTGATCGTCTCGACCGCCACCACCGACGGCTCGTTGAGCACGATCCCCCGGCCGCGCACATAGACCACCGTGTTCGCGGTGCCGAGATCGATCGCCATGTCGTGCGAGGTCATCTTGAACAGGCGCGAGAATACCATTGACGTTGTCGTCCGTGTTTGTGTCGCCGGAAAGGGGGCGCCGGCAGTGATCGTCCAAGTCCGCGCATCCCGCAGGAATCATGCTGGCGATGGTTGACTGCGGGGTCGCGGGATGGCGCGGCTTGGGCTAGGTGCCCCCTTGTGTCAATACGCCGTCTCCCCTCGCATCTGGTCAACCGTATCGCCGCCGGTGAAGTGGTGGAAAGACCGGCCAGCGCGTTGAAGGAGCTGGTCGAGAATGCGATCGATTCGGGCGCCATGCGGATCGCGGTGGTGCTGGCGGCAGGGGGCGTCGAGCGGATCGAGGTGGCCGACGACGGCTGCGGCATGGCGCCGGACGAGATCGCGCTGGCGCTGGAACGGCACGCGACCTCCAAGCTGCCGGACGAGGACATCGACCGGGTCGCGACCCTGGGGTTCCGCGGCGAGGCGCTGCCGTCGATCGCGTCGGTCGCGCGGCTGACGATCGAGAGCCGGCCGGCGGGCGCCGAAGGCTGGGCGCGGACCGTCGACAACGGCGTGCTGGAGCGCGATGGCCCCGCCGCGCTGCCGCCGGGGACGCGGGTGGTGGCGGAGGCGCTGTTCGCGCACGTGCCGGCGCGGCGCAAGTTCCTGCGCTCGGCGCGGTCCGAATATGCGGCGTGTCTCGACGTGGTGCGGCGGCTCGCGATGGCGCGGCCCGATATCGCCTTCTCGGTCGAGCATGACGGGCGGCGAACGCTGTCGGTCGCCGCCGCCGAGGGGCGGCCGGCGCGGGTCGCGGCGCTGACCGACCGCGCGCTGGCCGACAATTCGGTCGCGATCGACCTGGCGCGCGATGGGCATGTGCTTGGCGGGGTGGCGGGGCTGCCGACCTTCCACCGCGGGGTGGCGGACCACCAGTATCTGTTCGTCAACGGGCGGCCAGTGCGCGACCGGCTGCTGATCGGCGCGATCCGCGGGGCCTATGCCGAGATGATGCCGCGCGACCGGCATGCGGTGGTCGCGCTGTTCCTCGACGTGCCGCCGAGCGAGGTCGACGTGAATGTCCACCCGGCCAAGACCGAGGTGCGCTTCCGCGACCCGGCGCTGGTGCGCGGCATGATCGTGTCGGGGCTGCGCCGCGCGCTGGATGCGGCGGGGCACCGCGTGGCGCATGGCGCGCCGGCGGAACTCGCTGCTCTGTGGCAGGGGGGTGGACCAAGCCCGATCGCCGCGGGGGAAGGGGTTGGAGTCCCACCGAGCGATCCGTATGCGGCGGCCCCTCACCCAACCCTCTCCCCCACGGGGAGAGGGCCAGGCGTCCAGGACCAGCGTCCTACGTTTTTCTCCGCGCCCCCGGCAGCGCGGGCCGTGCCCGACTGGACCCCGCCGCCGGCGCGCACCGACTTCCCGCTCGGCGTCGCGCGCGGGCAGGTGGCGAAGACCTATATCGTCGCCGAGGCCGAGGACGGGGTGGTGCTGGTCGACCAGCATGCCGCGCACGAACGGCTGGTGCTCGAGCGGATGCGCGCCGCGTTGGCCGGCGGGCGCGTCGCGGCGCAGGCCTTGCTGATCCCCGAGGTGGTCGAACTCGACGAGCCCGCGTGCGACCGGCTGGAGGCGCGCGCGGCCGAACTGGCGGAGTTCGGGCTGGAGCTGGAGCGGTTCGGCGCGCGCGCGATGCTGGTCCGCGCGACCCCCGCGCTGCTGGGGAGCGGCGATCCGAAGGGGCTGGTCACCGACCTGGCCGACGAACTCGCGGCCTATGACGAGGCGTTGTCGCTGCGCGAGCGGCTGGAGGCGATTGCGGGGACGATGGCATGCCACGGATCGGTGCGCGCCGGGCGCGTGCTGTCGGCGGCGGAGATGAACGCGCTGCTGCGGGAAATGGAGGCGACGCCGCACTCCGGCCAGTGCAACCATGGGCGCCCGACATGGGTGAAGCTCGATATGAAGACCGTCGCCAAGTTGTTCGGGCGGTCGTGATCGACGGAGAAGCTGGCGCCCGCGGGCTGGCGGAAACGGGCATCCAGATCGGCGGAGAAGCCAGATCTCGTGATGCGTGAAGGCCGGGGTCGGCAGGTTGAATCGCGCAACGGTACTCCGGCTCATGATCCATGTCCGCGGCGACCGGCCGCCGGGGCGTGACCGTGTCCCATCATCGATGGATCGCCCGAGAGGAGCGCTCAACCCCGTCGTTTCAGTCGCCCACCAGGGACGAGATAAACAACGGCTTGACACGCGGAGCCTTTTGCTAATTAAATAAATTTGATTGGTTTAAAAAAAACTGTTTTTCGGGAATGAAAAGGGGAGGATCGATGCGTAAACTCAGCATCCGCGGCGCCATGCTGGCTGCCGCTTCGCCGGTTGTGCTGACCATGACGATGGCGGACGCCGCAGCGCAGACCGTCGCGCCCGATGCCGTCGCGACATCCGCCGATCAGGTCGCGGCGCCGACGCAGACCGAAGACGGGGCGGGCGAGATCGTCGTCACCGGCATCCGCGCGTCGCAGGCGCGCGCGATCGAGGTGAAGCGCAATGCCGACAGCGTCGTGGAGGCGATCAGCGCGCAGGATATCGGCAAGCTGCCCGACGTCACCATCTCCGACTCGCTCCAGCGGATCGCGGGCGTGCAGATCCGCCGCGACGCGGGCGAGGGCGCGGCGGTCAACATCCGCGGCCTGCCGCAGGTGACCACGTTGCTGAACGGCGAGCAGTTCCTTAGCGCCAATTCAGTCACCACCGTCCAGCCAAACTTCACCGACATCCCGTCGCAGCTCTTTTCGGGGGCGACCGTCTTCAAGTCGCCGACCGCCTCGTTGCAACAGGCAGGCCTGTCCGGCACGGTCGACCTGCTGACCCGCCGTCCGTTCGACCTGAAGCGCGGGCTGACCTTCTCGGCGGCGGCCGAGGGTCAATATGGCGACAGGACCGAAAAGTGGAACCTGTCCGCCAACGGCCTGATCGCCTACCATGGCGAGCGCATCGGCCTGCTGGTGTCGGCGGCGTACAGCGACCTGACCCTCGCCAACAGCTTCCGCGGCGTTCAGGATTACGGCGTCTCGCTGCGCAACGAATACGGTCGCGACGCGGTCATCAACCCCGATGGTTCGCTGTCGCCGGCGGTGGCGGGCGATTTCGCGGTCGGCAACAACGGCGTCAGCCGTGGCACCCCGATCCGCAATGCCGCGGGTGCGCTCGTCGGCTATGACGTCAACGGCGACGGCGATGCCAACGACTCGTTCATCACGCCGCAGTCGCACACCGCATGGAACCGCATCACCGACCGGCAGCGCTTCGGCGCGAACGCGTCCTTGCAGTTCGAGATCAACGACGCGCTGCAACTGACCGCCGACGCCTTCTATACGCGCCAGACGCAATATGACCGCACCGCCGGTTTCCAGTTCCAGAACGTCGACTGGCTGTCGTCGCCGTTCCTGCCCACCACGTCGCGCGACACCGGCGTCGCGTATGACGCATCGGTCGATATCGGCGGCGGACGAACGGCGACGCGCCCGTTCAACATCAATACCGTCCAGCAATACACCTACAGCCTGCCCAGCTTCGACAGTTATTCCGAAACGTTCCGGACCAAGAGCGAGTCGCAGAACTACAACCTGCAACTCGACTGGAAGCCGTCCGAGACCTTCAAGGCGACGGTGCGCGGAATCTACGGCAAGGCCCATCGCAATCGCGACCAGTCCTATACGCAGTTCAGCCTGACCAACGGGCGGCAGTGGGCCTATAACGGCGTCGGCAACTATCCCGGCGGCGACGTCGCCTTCAACCCGACCGGCTACCAGATCTACAGCCAGACCGCGACCGTCGACTATTCGAGCGGTGCGCCGGTCTTCGGCTTCTCGCCGGCGTTCCTGGCGCAGGCCGCGGATCCGTCGCGCTACGGGCTGAAGACGATCTCGTCAGAAGGCAACCAGTATCAGAACGGCGACATCTGGGCCGTGCGGGCCGACGCCGAATGGCAGGCGAACGACGACGTGAAGCTGTCGTTCGGCGGTCGCTACGGCGAGCGCAGCGTGGACCAGTTCACCTTTGACCGCGTCTCGCCCTTCTACGCCGGCAACCGCGACAACGCCGGCAACCCGGCCGCGGGCTGCCTGGTCAAGTGGAAGGCGTTCGACGTCAACCTGAACGACGACAAATGCTCGGTGCGCGATGCGCAGGGCGTCGCCTATACCGCCGGGCTGACCCGGCAGGCGACCGACCCGATCTTCGCGGGGCTCATCAAGCAATATGCGCTGCCCGCCGCGGGCACGCCGAACCTCTACGCGCTCGATCCCAAGGCGATGGACGACAGCGAGGCGTGGCAGAACAAATTCTACCCCGGCAGCCAGAACCTGGTGAATCCGGCGCTGTCGTTCGACGTGAAGACGCGCCAGATCTCCGGCTATGGCCAGGTCACGGGCGAGGGCGAAATCCTGGGAATGCCGTTCCGTGCCAACGGTGGCTTGCAGGTCATCAATACGCGTCTGAACGTGCGCCAGAACATCGTCGGCGCGCCGCAGCCCTACGGCGTTTCCGGCGTGGACGCCGGTGACTTCGTGACCGAGCGCGAGTTCACCGACTTCCTGCCGTCGATCAACATCGCGTTGGACGTGACCGACAAGCTGCGCGCCCGCGCCGCCTTCTCGAAGACGATGACGCTGCTCGACTTCCAGCAATGGGGCGGCGGTCTGAACGTCAACTACGCGATCAATACCACGATCAATCCGGCGCGGTTCGAGGCGCAGAGCGCCAACTCCGAGGGCAATCCGAACCTCAATCCCTGGCGGGCGACCAACGTCGAGGCGAGCTTCGAATATTACACCGGGCGGTCGAGCCTGGTGGCGCTGGGCGCCTTCTACATCTCGGTCGACAGCTTCATCACGCGCACGACCGAGATCCGCAACGACATCCCCGACAACGACGGCGTGATCCGTCGCCCGGTCATCACCAACACGCTGGCGCAGGGCGAGGGCGGCACGCTGAAGGGCATCGAGGCCTCGGCCCGGCAGTCGCTGGCCGATTACGGGGTCGACGGCTTCTTCGGCGGGTTCGGCGTCGACGCGAACTACACGTTGTCGCTGGGCGACGCCGGGCTGGTCGACCTGGCCGGCAACAACCAGCCGTTCCAGGACAATTCAAAGCATCAGGCGAACGCGGCGCTGTGGTTCGAGAAATACGGGTTGCAGGCGCGGGTCGCCTACAACTACCGATCGAAGCGGCTGGTGTCGTCGAACTACAACGGCATCACCGGGCTGGCGCAATATCAGGCGCCGACCAACTATCTCGACGCGTCGATCTCGTTCGATGTCACCCCGAACATCACGCTCTACGGCCAGGCGTCGAACCTGACCGGCGAGACCGAGCGTTACTACCTGACGTGGACCGATCAGGTGTTCAACGAGAACATCTACGAGCGGCGCTTCATCGCCGGGGTGCGCGCGCGCTTCTGATCGCGCACTCGGGCCGGCCGTCGCCGTGTGGCGGCGGCTCGTCCCGCATCGCTCCCGGGCTCTGCCCCATCCCATGGCGGGGCTGCGCGGGGATCGCGATGACGGATAGGTTCGGCGCTCGGATGCGGGAACGGCGGCATGCGTAATCCGATACGGTCGGTCGTGATCGTCGGCGGCGGGACCGCGGGCTGGATGGCCGCGACCTTTCTGGCGCGGCGGCTGGCGCATCTGCGTGTCGCGATCACGGTCATCGAAAGCTCGGCGATCGGCACGATCGGCGTGGGCGAGGCGACCGTGCCCGCGATCCGCGACTTCTTCGCCGCGATCGAACTCGGCGAGGCAGACGTGCTGCGCGAGACCGAGGCGACGATCAAATACGGCATCCGCTTCGCCGACTGGAAGGCGCGCGGGCACGACTTCTTTCACCCGTTCGGCCTGTACGGGGTCGGCGCGCATGGCGTCGCCTTCCACCATTACTGGCTGAAGCTGCGGGCGGGCGGGGATGCCACCCCGCTGGGCAGTTATTGCCTTGCCACGCAACTGGCCGAGCGCGGCCTGTTCCTGCCGCCGGTCGATCGTCCGCCTAACGACCTGGGGGTCTTCAACTTCGCGGTGCATTTCGATGCGTCGAAGTTCGCCGCCTTGCTGAAGCGGCTGGCGCTCGCCAACCATGTCGCGCATGTCGACGCGCGGATCGTGGACGTCGCGCGCGATGCGGAGGGCGGCCACGTGACGGCCGTGACCCTCGACGACGGGGCACGGGTGGAAGGCGATCTCTGGATCGACTGTTCCGGATTCCGCAGCCTGTTGCTCGGCGACGCGATGGAGGTGCCGTTCGTGGACTGGCGGCGCTGGCTGCCATGCGACCGCGCCGTCGCGATCCCGTGCCGGGCCGCGCACGTGCATCGTCCGTTCACGACCGCGATCGCGACCGTGGCGGGATGGCGGTGGCACATCCCGCTGCGCCACCGCGTCGGCAACGGGCATGTCTATTGCTCCGACTTCATCGACGATGCCGCCGCAGAAGACGACCTGCTCGCCGCGTTGGAGGGCGAACCGATCGCCGCGCCGAACCGCATCCGCTTCACCGCCGGGCATCGCGCGCGGTTCTGGGAGCGCAACGTCATCGGGCTCGGGCTGGCGTCCGGGTTCCTGGAGCCGCTGGAATCGACCAGCATCACGTTGATCCAGTCCGGCCTCGAACGGCTGATCCCGCTCTTCCCCGACCGAGGCTTCGATCCGCGGTTGGCCGAGACGTACAACCGGCAGTCGGTGCTGGAATTCGAACGAATCCGCGATTTCCTGATGCTGCATTACAGCGGTAACCGGCGGGTGGGCGAACCGTTCTGGGACCATGTCCGGGCGATCCCGGCGACCGACGGGTTGCAGGCGAAGCTGGACGCGTGGCGTGCCGCCGGCGAATTCGTACGGCGCGAATGGGATACGTTCCAGGATGCGAGCTGGCTGAGCATGTACGCCGGTTTCGACGACCTGCCAGCCCGTTATTCCATGCTGGCGGACCAGGTCGCCGAGGCCGACCTGCGCGACAGCCTTGCGCGGATGCGCGCCGCGATCGACGGGACATTGGCCAGCGCCGAGCCGCATGCCGACTTCCTCACCCGCGTCCACGCCGGACGGGTGTAACCTGCAATGATGAAGGACGATCCGATCATGACACGCGCGACCCTGACACTGGCCGGGCTGTTGCTGGCGGGAACGATGCTGGCCGGCGCGGCGATCGCGCAGGAGGTGGGGAATGCCGGGCCGTACAACGCACGCTTGCTGTCCGGCGGGATCGGGATCGAGCGACCGCTGGAGC
This sequence comes from Sphingomonas sp. BE138, assembly GCF_031456125.1. Classification (NCBI taxonomy): domain Bacteria; kingdom Pseudomonadati; phylum Pseudomonadota; class Alphaproteobacteria; order Sphingomonadales; family Sphingomonadaceae; genus Sphingomonas; species Sphingomonas sp. BE138. Next base: position 345,436 of record NZ_JAVDUC010000002.1, on the reverse strand, counting down.
AGGCGACGGCCTTGGCGGCTGCAGGCGCGCCCTACACGATCGCGACCTGGGTGCAGGCGGATACGACGCCCGCCGGCGAGGTGACGCTGGTACGCCTCGGTGCGGAAGGTGCGGCGCGTGCGCTGCTGCTCGACGATGGCCGCGTGGTGGTGCGCGACGGCGCGACGCTGATCCGCGGTGCGACGCTGGCGAAGGGGTGGCATCACCTGGCGGCGGTTTCCGACGGAGCGCGGGTGACGCTGTACGTCGATGGACGGCGCACGGCCAGCGGCGCCGCGCGCGCCGTCGCGGTGACGCCGCAGCTCGCGATCGCCCCTGTGGTGCCCGGCGCGCCGCATTTCGGCGGGCAGCTTGTCGATGCAAGGGTGATCGGCACCGCGCTGAACCGGGAACAGGTCGCCGCGATCGTTCAGGCCCGCCCGGATTTCGCGCTGGTCCAGATGACGGAGGTCGGCGTCGGCTGGCCGTTCCAGAAGCAGGCCAATATCGGCCTCACCACGCAGCAGGACGCCTGGACGCTGCCGAAAAGCGGCGACGGCGCCTACACCGCGCCCGTGGCCAAGCCGGTTGCGAACGTGCCGGTCATGCAGCCGGTCGCCGCCGGTCGCTGGCAGGTCAACGGCTGGACGCTGGCCGCGGCGCCGGAGGTGAACGGCGACGGCGCGACGCTCTCGCGCGCGGGGAACCCCGTCGGCACGTGGCGTGCCGCCACCGTACCCGGTACCGTGCTCCAGACGCTGGTCGATCGCGGCGTCTATCCCGATCCGTACTACGGGCTCAACAACCTCAAGATCCCCGAGCATCTCGCCCGGCAGGATTATTGGTATCGCACGCGCTTCACCGTCCCCGCGGCGGCCGCAGGCAAGCGGCTGACGCTCGTCTTCGGCGGCATCAACTATGCGTCGGAGATCTGGGCGAACGGGCAGCGGCTGGGTGAGACGCGCGGTGCGTTCATCCGCGGGCAGTTCGACTACACGCCGGTCGCGGGTGAGAACGTCGTGGCGGTGCGCGTCTCGCCGCCGCCGCACCCCGGCATCCCGCACGAACAATCGGTGAGCGCGGGCGTCGGCGAAAATGGCGGGCAGCTCGCCATCGACGGGCCGACCTTCGTCGCGACCGAAGGATGGGACTGGATCCCCGGCATCCGCGACCGCAACACCGGGCTGTGGCGGCCGGTCGAACTGGTGGCGACCGGTGCGGTGCGGATCGGCGATCCGCATGTCGTCACCGACCTGCCGTTGCCGCGCACCGATCGCGCCGACGTCTACGTCACGGTGCCGCTCGACAATTCGGGAGCCTCCGCGCCCGTCACGGTGCGCGTCGCCTTCGAGGGCGTGACCGTCGAAAAGCGGGTGACCGCCCCCGCCGGGCACAGCGAGGTGCGCTTCACCCCGGCCGAGTTCCGCCAGTTGACCGTCGCCAAACCGAAATTGTGGTGGCCCAACGGCTACGGCGACCCGCACCTCTACGACGTCACCTATCAGGTCGCCGATGCGCAAGGTGTGTCGGACGAGCGCAAGGCGCGCTTCGGCATCCGCGAGGTCAGCTACGACCTGTCGCTCTTCGATGCCGCCGGGGCGCTGCGGCGCGTCAACGTCCAGACCACCGACGGCGGCCTCGCGGGTACGCCGCTGATCGACGTCCGCCACGCCGCGATCAAGCAGACCCCGACCGGCTGGGCGGAGTCGCTGACCCCGGCTGGCGAGCGCTCGCCCGGCGTCACCGCGATCGCCGAGACCCTGCCCGAGCCGCATCTGACGATCCGCGTCAACGGCGTGCGCATCGCGGCGCGTGGCGGGAACTGGGGAATGGACGACGCGATGAAGCGCGTCAGCTACGACCGGCTCGCACCCTATTTCCGCCTTCAACGCGAAGCGCACATGAACATCATCCGCAACTGGATGGGGAACAACAACGAGGAGGAATTCTTCGACCTCGCCGACGAAAACGGCATGATGGTCTTGAACGACTTCTGGCAATCGACGCAGAATTTTCAGATCGAATCCGACGACGCGGCGCTGTTCCTCGCCAACGCACGCGACACGATCGCCCGCTATCGCAACCATCCGTCGATCATCCTGTGGTTCGGCCGCAACGAGGGCGTACCCTATCCGACGCTGAACGAGGGGCTGGCCAAGGCGGTTTTCGACCTCGACGGGACGCGCTGGTTCACCGGCAGCTCGAACGTCGTCAACCTGCAAGGCTCCGGCCCTTACAATTACCGCGCGCTCGCGGGCTATTTCACCGATCTGGCGACCGGCTTCTCGGTGGAGACCGGCACGCCCTCCTTGTCGACCGCGGAATCGATCGCGAGCTACGTTCCCGCCGCGGATCGCTGGCCGCTCGGCGATGTCCTCGCGTACCACGATTGGCATTTCAGCGGGAACGGCGACACCAAGACGTTCATGGCAGCGCTCGACCGGATGTACGGCGCCGGCACCAGCTTCGCCGATTTCGAGCGCAAGGCGCAGATGATGAACCTCGAGACGCACAAGGCGATGTACGAGGGGTTTCTCGGCCATTTGTGGACGAAGAACTCGGGGCGCCTGCTGTGGATGACGCATCCGGCGTGGCCGTCGAACGCGTGGCAGATCTATTCCTGGGATTACGACACGCAGGCGTCCTATTACGGCGCAAAGAAGGCGGTCGAGCCGCTCCACGTCCAGCTGAACCTGCCGGGGAACGAACTGGTGGTGCTGAACACGACGCAGGCCGATGCGAAGGGGCTGACCGCACGCGTGAAGGTGGTCGATCTCGACAATCGCGAACTGTACGTTCGCGACACCCCCGTCGACGCGCTCGCCAACCGCGCGACCCGGCTGGCGGCGGTGCCGCTGGACCGGCTGTTCGCGACCCATCCCGTCGTGCTGGTGAAGCTGTCGCTGGTGGGCGGGGACGGAGCATCCGTATCGGAAAACTTCTACTGGCGCGGACGTGACGAGGGTGCGTATCGCGCGCTCAACACGCTTGCCGGCGCTGCGCTGACCGCCAGCGCCAGCGGCGGTGCGGTCGACGGTGCCGATCGCGCAATCCAGGTCACGCTTGCCAATGACACTGCGACGCCCGCGCTGAATGCCAAGCTGACGCTGGTCGACGCCGCGGGACAACGCATCCTGCCCGCCTTCTATGACGACAATTACGTGTCGCTGTTGCCGGGCGAGCGGCGGACGATCGCCGTGCGCTATCCGGCCAGCGTGTCAGGCAAGCCGCGCATTACGCTAACGGGATGGAACGTCCGCGCCGCCACGATCCCCGTGTCGTGAGCCGAACGTCGTGACGGACGCCGCGAAAGCAGGCGTGCTGTGGAGGGCACTGCGTCCGTCCGAACGCCAGCCGGGATCAAACGCCGCCGTGCGAAGCGCACGCCGGGCACGTGTCGCTCGCCTGCGTCTGCTCTGGCGGTTGCCGATCCAGAACCTTCCTGTTTCGAAGCGCGATGGTCGATGCTCAATCGCGGTGCGTGCGCTTCCCGCTCAACCTACGAAACACGGAGAAGCTGGCGCACGCCGCATAGTGGAAGCGGGCACTCGGATCATTGGCAGATTTCAGTTCGGATGAACCGAGGTCGACGGAAGCGCAGGTCGCAAGTCCGCCATAGCGCCGGCGGTCGAGCGCGGTGTCGATCAGCGTGACCGCGGCGTCGCCGGTGCCGTCGGTCATCAGGTCGACCGCCAGCGCCAACGCGTTGCGCTCACGCAGGGCCGAATAGACTTGGACGAGGTAACTCAGCACCAGTTACAGCACCGACGCACCGATCAGCGACACCACGATGAGCGGACCAGCGATGGAGCGCACGGTGCCGCGACGTCCGCCCGCCAGTCCGGCGATGCCGCGGGGCGGCGGCCACATTCCCCAGTTCCAGCCAGGCGCGAGAAGCCCGGCGCCCGCCCGCGCATAGAGCACGGTCGGAAAGATGTCGGCGAGGAACAGCAGGGTCAGCGCAACCCCGAGCGTCTTCTCGATACTCATGGCCTAGCTCCGCTGCCGCCGCCGTTTCACGGCGTGAACACGGCCCGAAGGCAACCATCCTCCTTGTGCTTGAACATGCGATACCCTGCAGGGCTGTCCTCCAGTGAAAAGCGATGGGTTGCGAGCGCCGCCGGCGTCAGTTCGCCGCGCAGGGCGTGTTCGAGAAGGCGAGGGACATAGGCCTGACCATGCTGCTGGGCCGTCCGAACGGTCACGCCCTTGTTCATCAGCAGGCCGAGCGGAAACTTGTCCATCAACCCATAGACGCCCAGGATCGACAGCGTGCCGCCCTTGCGCACCGCGAGCATCGCCTGACGCAGCGCGGTGCCGCGATCGGTTTCCATGTACAGCGCCTGCTTGATGCGGTCGTAGGCGTGCTGCGTGCCCGTGCCATCCGCCTCCATTCCGACGGCATCGATGCACGCATCGGGGCCGCGTCCGCCGGTCAGTTCCTTCAGCGCCTCGACCACGTCCACTTTGGTGAAGTCGAGCGCGATCGCGCCGAACGCCTCCGCCTGCGCCAGCCGTTCGGGGTATTGGTCGATCGCTATCACGCGTTCGGCACCCAGGATCATCGCGCTCTGCTGCGCCATCAGGCCCACCCCGCCGCAGCCCCAGACGGCGATCACGTCGCCGCGCTGGATGTTGCAGAAGTCCGCGCCCATGAAGCCGGTCGGCGCGGCGTCCGAGATGAATAGCGCATCCTCGTCGGGGAGCCCGTCGGGCACGACGAAGCAGTCGGTATCGGCGAACGGCACGCGCACATATTCGGCGTGGCTCCCGGCATAGCCGCCAAAGGCGTGCGAATAGGCATAGATGCCGGCGGTCGGATAGCCGAGCAGCGGTTCCTGTAGTTCGGGCTTGGGATGGCTGGTGTCGCAGAGCGAATAGAGGTCGTGCGCGCAGTACCAGCATTGGCCGCACGCGATGAAGGACGGGACCACGACCCGATCGCCGCGCTTCACCGTCTTCACCTCCGGCCCGACGTCGACGATCTCGCCCATGAACTCGTGGCCCAGCACGTCGCCCTCGCGCATCGTCGGGATCAGGCCGTCGATGAGGTGCAGGTCCGAGCCGCAGGTCGTCGTGAGCCGGACCTTGAGGATCACGTCCTTGGGATTGAGGATTTTGGGATCGGCGACCGTCTCGACGCGAAGGTCGTTGACGCCGTTCCAGCAGAGTGCGCGCATCGGCCTGTTCCTTCAGCGGTCGGCCCCGCCCTTGCGGGCGGCAGGCTGTGGATCGGTGGTGGGGGTCTCGCCGGTCAGCGCGAGGGCGCGGAACTGGTAAAGCGCCTTTCGCACGATTTCGGCGGGCACGATGTGAAACAGCTTGGATGCCGCCTTGCCGACGATCCCGCCGGGCGGATCGAACCGCACATTAAGATGAAGCTCGGTGCCCCGATCGCCCGGCGCCGGGCGCAAGGCCAGCACGCCGGTGTTCGGCACGTCGGCACCGTCCAGCGAAGCCCAACGGACATCGTCCGGGCCGGTGGCCATGATCTTCGTGCGCCAGCGATACTGACCGCCTGCCGGACCGCGAGCGATCCAGTCGGCGGTACTGTCATCGAGCGCGGTCACATCGGCGAAATGCGCCCATATGCGGGACTGTGTCCGAGGATCGAGCCAAAGCGCGCGAAGATCGTCGGCCGGGCGGTCGATCGTAACCGCGGCATGCGCGGAGGCATCGAGCTCCGCCCCAGGCTGGTCTTGCCGAACTGCGGTGCTCATGCCGGCCTCCTCGATTGAACGAGACCGACCTACGATCGGGTATGACCGGGCCATATAGGTGCAAACCCTTAGGAACCTTACCCACCTACCCCAATGGTAGCGATCTGGCCGGTCTCTGCTCGCGGGAAGCGGGCGGATGTCAGAGGATCGATCCAGCGACGAGACCGGCTCTGAACCGGCTGTACACGACCGCGCCGAACGCGCGCTGCATGGCGAGCGCTCGCTGCTCGCGCCGGTTCTCCAGGACCTGTGGCTCGGGATGGGAGTCTATGGTCGCGATCTCACGCCGTGCTGGCACCACTGAACCGGATGACGCCGTTGACGCCAGCGGGGAAGAACCCGCCTGCCGATACGGCCGATTGACTGGCGTATAGTATGTTCAGAGCCTGTTCCGGGGTGCGGCGTAATGAGACGCCCTCAGCATCGGTGACTACGAAGTTGGTGCCGTTCATCCCGCCGACTCCCTGGTCGAGGTCGCGAACACCATCGAAACGGTCGCGCGCGTCGCTCATCCGATCGATGCGCCCGAAGAGCGCACTCTGTGAGCGCCCACGCAGCCATAAAGCCTGGCGTACGATGGCATCATGCTGAGAAGCGATCGCCGACATTCCTGCGACGATGCCGATGTTGGTGCGATCAGTCATCAGACGCACCACATCCGTGAACATCGACGCGCGCACGCTGGTCAGCGCGACTGCCGCAACGAGGTAGAGTTCCGAAGAAGCAAAAGGGTCGAAGGGACTCGTGGCGGGAAAAGCAGTGACGGATGCAATGGCCTGGAACGGTCCACCTGCGCCTCCGGCGATGGTTGTCGCTGGTCGCGCCGTCACGGCGCCGCCCAATATCGCGCGCAACCGTTCGATCTGGGACTGCACGTCGTAAGCAATCTCGCGCATCGCAGCGGCTTCGGTCTCATCGGCGAAGGTCACCCGCGAGCCGCCCGTAAGAGTGCCGAAAGTGCCCGATCCGCCGGTGGACGCCGCTGGGAGATCCCCTCCAAGAACGCCACGTGCGAAGAAACCGCCGACGAGATAATTAACCTGAAGCAGCAGATCCAGGCGGTCGGCATCGCTGGCCGTGTATGCGGGTCCGGGCGATGGAGTGGGCGTGGGACTCGGCGTCGGCGTGGGCGATGCGCTGGTTACCGGCGCATTATTCTCGCCTCCGCATCCCGAAAGGGCCGCCAGACCTCCTAGCGTTCCCGCCCAGCCAGCGAGTTGGAGAAAGCGTCGGCGGGCATTCAGCGCCGCATCATCAAATGCGTTCATGAAATAGCTCCAATCTTCCTCGCGATCAGTTTGCCGCGCTGGTGGTGATGGACCCGCCCGCGCCTTGCGGAAAGAAACCGCCGCGAGTGACCGCCGAGGCGGACCCGTACAGTATGTTCAGCACCTGCGGCCCGGTGCGGCCGAACGCCTCGCCGCTCCGATCGGCCATGGTCAGGTTGCTGACGGCCAGTCCGCTGACGGTAGAAGGTGCAATCCCCTGATCACGGCCACCCGCTCCAGAGAGCCGATCACGGTAATTCGATATCTTCTGCGTGAGCGTCAGCAGTCCCGGCACGGCAGTGGACCGACGGTAGAGCAACTGCCGAATGATGGCGGCGTGAGCCGCGCGGGTCGTCAAAAGTCCGGACATGGTCGTCAGAACGATGGGGTCGTCGACAGCCGGCAGCAGTCCGAGGTACGCCGTGACCATCGTGTCGCAGATGAGAAATGCTCCGAGTAAAAAATTGTCTGCTGTTTCGTAGGGGTCGAAGGTTTCGTTCGCGCCGATTGCCTCGGCGGCGCGCATGAAGGCGGTGAACGAGGCGGCGGAGATGTCCAGCGCCGGCTGTGCTACCAGATCGCCGCGCAATATTCCTCGAAGCACATTGATGTTGCGGAACGTCTCGTCGCCGATCTCCGCTAGAGGAAGTTGAAGCGTGCGGTCGGCAAGCGGAACGCTGCGCCCTCCTGTCACGGGTCCGGTAGGTGCGCCCCCGAAGCCGAAACCCCTCGTCTGCGACGGATCGAGGGTATTTCCATAGAGCCCCAAGCAGAGATATTGCCCGCATAAATACTGGAGATTAAGGGTTCCGCAACGTACACTGCCGACCTCACGCCGGTACGATTGCAGAATCTGAACCGCAACGACTCCTATAGCCAGTTCAGCAGCGTTCCGGCGTCCTACTCGTTCGAGATCAAGGGCGCCGACCTCTCGCTGGAGCAGGTCGACATGACGATCACCTACAAGGCGCTTCTGCCGCTGAGCGGCAACCGCACGCAAGGTTTCACCCTTGCGTCGCCGGTCAAGATCGCGCTGACCGCCCCAGACGGGACGGAGGCGTTCATGGACCTGCTGCCGACCAGCTCTTCGGGCATCTATTCGTCCGACACGCAGAGCTTCACCTTCGGTTTCCGCAACTTCATGGGTGCCAGCCCGAACGGCACCTGGACGCTGAAGGCCGAATCTTCCTTTAATACGCTGCTGACGATCAATACGGTGCAGGTCGACCTGCACGGCGGCAGCACGAACGTGAACGACGTCCACACCTACACCGACGAGTTCTTCACCATGGCCGCGATCGCCGGGGAGCAGGAGCGCACCACCTTGAGCGACACCAATGGGGGAATCGACTGGATCAACGCCGCGGCGATCAGCAGCGACGCGCAGATCTCGCTGGTCGAGGGCGAGACGAGCCGCTTTGCCGGGCGTGATGCGTACACCATCGCCAAAGGCTCGGCGATCGAGAATGCGGTGTCGGGCGACGGCAATGACCGGCTTACCGGCAACTCGCTGGACAACAAGCTGTACGGCATGCGCGGAGCCGACCGGCTGAACGGCGGTGCGGGCGACGACACGCTCTTTGGCGGGAGCGGCGACGACGTCTTCGTGTTTGATACCCAAGGCGCCAGCGGTCACGACAAAATCCTAGACTGGAGCGCGGGCGACCGGATCGCCACGACGAAGCAGCTCCGCGGCGCAGATTCGGACGGGCAGATCACGCTCGGCGCGAACGGCACCGTCCTGCTCGACGGAACGGTTCGTGGCGATACCGTCGACCTCGTCGGCCATGGCGGCGCGGTTCTTCAAGCCATGGGCAAGTCGGACGGCTATTGGTGGTATGCCTTTGTTTCGGACGGATCGAACGACGCCGCCGACGGTCGCGTCCGGGAACTCGCGCTCGGCATGACAGACCATGCCGCCTATGACGCAAGCGCGAGCTCGGCAGCGGGGACCGCTTCGACGATGCACGTATCGGACGGGCCGGGTGACCACCCCTTCTATCTGTACAATGCCATGCACGACGTGATGTCGACCGGCGTACAGGTCTATGCCTGACGCACGGAACGCCGATCCGGCGCGGTTCGCGATATCGTCCCGGACGACAGAGTGGGAGACGCCATGCGCACTTGGCTGACCGCCGGAATGTTGATGGCCGCGTCCAACCAGGGGGGACAGCCGTTCGGCGAACCCGGGCTGCCCGACGGGGCGGCGACGGAGCCTTCCTGCTCCGTCGCCGCCGCGGCGGGGGAGAGTGGCGCACGGCGTCTCAAGCCCGGAGCCAGGCTGTCGTCGCAGGACATCGCGCGCCTCCGGGACAAGGATCCGCGCCGCATAAGAGTGCTCGGGCCCAACGACGCCGGCACCATGGACCTGCTGCCCAATCGCCTCAACGTTCACCTCGATGCCGAAGGTCGGATCCTTCGACTGACCTGCGGTTAGAGGCTGCCCCGTCCGGGCCGAGTAGATTGTAGACACACCAGGCGTGGCAAGTGGGTCGGCCACGTCGGGTCGCCGCGGCCAACAGTGAGATTCACGCCGGGCAGGTCAAGATCGTCATGAACGCCAATGCTGCGGCGGGCGTTCATACCGGCCTGATCCATGCGACCCTGATTCGCGAGACCTATGCCGGGCGGCGATATTACGGGTGCCGTGACAGCCGAACACGCAAGCTACGGCCACGTGAGAGATGGGTCGAGGTGCAGATGCCAGCGATCCTAATGCAACAACGGTTCCAGGCCGTCCAACAGCGGCTGAGAGCGCAATCCTCGCATTGCCACGCCACGATCTCAAACCTCGCCGGTGCTTTCGTCCGGTATCGGCCGCTGCGGCGGTAACGGCTGCATCGCGACCTTGAGGCGAATGACCGGTCAGGGGCCGCTACCGCTATGACACTTGTTCCAACCGCCGCAAGAAGGGCGACCTGTCCTGTGGCGCTAACAAAATGCCCATGGCGCAGGTCGATCAGGCTTTGGTCTCCGCGCTCGTAAAGCGCCTGTTCCAACCGGAACGGTCGAGAGCGAGGCGACCACCCCCAACGACCCGTTTCTCAAAGAACGGCTGGCGACGCTCAAGCTGCGCCTATCATCACTTGCCGACGAGATCGTCTCGCCTGAGCGCCAGAGCGGCGCGATACAGCGGAGTTTCAGGTCCACCGGCGCTATGTCCGCGCCTGTGTCGGCCAAGTCGTGATGAGCCGCGAGCAAATCATTATACGCCGCCCCAACCGCGCGCGCGAAATCGCCGCGGCCGGTGAAACGCCGACCGACGACAAGGTTCGTACTTTCAAGAGTGATTGGCGCACCCGACAGGATTCGAACCTGTGGCCTCTGCCTTCGGAGGGCAGCGCTCTATCCAGCTGAGCTACGGGTGCCGGTGGGGATCGCCTAGCAGGGGTTGGCCGTCGGCGCTACCCGGAATCATCACGGGCACGGCCGGTCCCGCGCAATCGCGCGTCGGTGCCGCGACAGGGGCGAAAATAGCGGTGAGGGGACCGGTGGCGCGCATGATCACACCGTCTTTTCGGGCGCCGGTGGCGGTGTTTTCGGCTTGAATGCGCAAAGGTCCGCGACGATGCAGCGCCAGCATTCGGGACGTCGCGCCTTGCAGACGTAGCGGCCATGCAGGATCAGCCAGTGATGCGCGTGGACGCGGAAGGGTTGGGGGGTGACGGCGTCGAGGCGCTTCTCGACCGCGAGCACCGTCTTGCCCTTCGCCAGCCCCGTGCGGTTGCCGACGCGGAAGATGTGCGTGTCGACCGCGAAGGTCTCCGCGCCGAACGCGACGTTCATGACGACGTTGGCGGTCTTGCGTCCCACGCCGGGCAGCTTTTCCAGCGCGTCGCGGTTGGACGGCACCATGCCGCCGTGCTCGTCGACCAGCGCCTGCGACAACGCGATGACGTTCTTGGCCTTGGTATTGAACAGGCCGATCGTGCGGATGTGGTGCTTCAGGCCGTCGAGGCCGAGCGCCAGCATCTTTTGGGGCGTATCGACCTGCGCGAACAATGCGCGCGTGGCCTTGTTGACGCCGGCGTCGGTAGCTTGCGCGGACAGCACGACCGCGACCAGCAGGGTATAGTGGTTGACCGACTCCAGCTCGGTTTCGGGGTGCGGGTTCGCCTCCGCCAGTCGCCGGTAGAATTCGACGACGTCCGCCTTCTTCAAAGCCCGAGCACCTCGGCCATCGCGTAGCGGCCCGGTGCGCGACCGGCGAGCCACAGCGCGGCCTTCACCGCGCCGCGCGCGAAGATCGTGCGGTCGTCGGCGCGGTGGCCGATCTCGATCCGCTCGCCTTCGCCGGCGAAGACGACGGTGTGGTCGCCGACCACCGAGCCGCCGCGCAAGCTGGCGAAGCCGATCGTGCCCTCGCTGCGCGCACCGACCAGCCCGGCGCGGCTGTCCACGCGGACCTCCGCCAGCCGCGTGCCGCGGCCCGCCGCCGCCGCCTCGCCGAGCAGCAAGGCGGTGCCCGAGGGCGCGTCGACCTTGTGGCGGTGGTGCATCTCGGCGATCTCGATGTCCCAATCCGCGCCGAGCCGGGCCGCGGCCTCGCGCACCAGGATGCCGAGCAGCGTGACCCCGAGCGACGTATTGCCGGTCTGGAGCACCGCGACCGTCTCCGCGGCGCGCTCGATCATTGCCTGATGCGTGGCGAGCAGCCCGGTGGTGCCGATGACGATCGGGGTGCGTGCCGCGGCCGCGGCGGCCAGATGCGATTCGAGCGCGGCCGGGGTGGAAAAGTCGACGAGCACGTCGGCGGCCTGCGCGACGGGGAGCGGATCGCTGCCCGCATCGCCGCCGCCGGCCACGGTCACCCCCTCGCCGGCGGCGATGGTGGCGATGGCGCGGCCCATGCGGCCGTTGCTGCCGTAGATGCCGATGCTGGTCATGCGGGGTACTCGGGTTGGGAGGCGTCGGGTCGCTGCTCTGCCACGAAAGCGGGGCACAGGGACAGGGGGTTTGGTCGGACAATTGTTGGGCAGAGGAACGTGGTCATTTCCGCCGTCATTCCCGCCCTTCGACTGCCTGTGAGGCAGGCGCTCAGGATAAACTTCGACCGGAGGCGGGAAGCCAGACACGCGTCGCCAGCTTGTAGAGCCGCAACGTCGGAGGTTCTGGATCCCCGCCTTCGCGGGGATGACGGAGCCTTAAGGCCCGCCGCGGCGAAGCCGCGTCGTCAGACGGGCTTGCGCGAGTGCGGCGCCACCGTGGCGCTGGCCGCCCTGCGCCTCAAAGCGCCAGATCGGGGTGGCGGTCCGGCTTCACGCGGGTCGCGGCCGGGCGCGGGGTTTGGGCGACGTGGACGGCGGGGGAGGGGATCGCGAGTTGCAGGACCTCGGCGGTCGCGGCCCATTCGCGCGCGAGCAGATCGGGTTGCCCGTTCAGCCCCACGCCGTAGCTGGGGACGATCGCGCGGATGCGCTGCTGCCACGCCGGGGTGGCGAGACGGTCGGCGAAGACCTTCTTGAGCAGGTTGAGCATGATCGACGGCGCGGTCGATGCGCCCGGCGATGCGCCGAGCAGCGCGGCGATCGAGCCGTCCTTCGACGCGACGATCTCGGTCCCGAGCTTCAGCACGCCGCCTTTCTTCGGATCGCGCTTGATGATCTGCACGCGCTGTCCCGCCTGCCACAGCCGCCAGTCGCCGTCCTTCGCACCGGGGAAATATTCGCGCAGCGCGTTCATGCGGTCCTCGTCGCTCATGATGAGTTGCCCGGCGAGATATTCGACAAGGTCGAAATCGTCCCACCCGACCGCGAGCATCGGGCGGAAATTGTCGAGCGTGACCGAGGCGGGCAGGTCGAAATACGACCCTTCCTTCAGGAACTTGGTCGAAAAGGTCGCGAAGGGGCCGAACAGCAGCACTTGGCGACCGTTCAGGTAGCGCGTGTCGAGGTGCGGGACCGACATCGGCGGCGAGCCGGTCGCGGCCTTGCCATAGACCTTCGCGAGATGCCGATGCGCGATCGCAGGGTTCTCGGTGACGAGGAACGAGCCGCCGACCGGGAAGCCGGCGTAATCGTCGGCCTCCGGGATGCCCGACTTCTGGAGGATCGGGAGCGCGCCGCCGCCGGCGCCCGCGAAGACGAAGCGCGCGGTGATGACCTGCTCGCTGTCGTCCTTCATCCCCTTGGCGGTGACGCGCCACGTGCCGTCGGTGTTGCGCTCCAGCGAGCGGACCTCATGGCCGGTGCTGAGCGTGAAGCCGGGCTGCTTCTGGAGCGAGGCGATATATTGGCGCGTGACCTCGCCCCAGTCGCAGTCGGTACCGAGCGGGGAACGGGTGGCGGCCAGTTTCTGGCCTGCCGGGCGACCCTCCATCATCAGCGGCACCCACCGGGCGATCTGCGCGGGGTCGGTGGTGAATTCCATCCCCGAAAAGAGCGGGCTGGCGCCGAGTGCGGCGTGGCGCTTCTGGAGGAAGGCGACGTTCTCGTCGCCCCAGACCAGGTTCATGTGCGGGGTGGAGTTGATGAAGGTGCGCGGGTTGCCGAGCACGCCGGCCTTTACCTGCGCGGACAGGAACTGGCGCGTGACCTGGAATTGTTCGTTGATCTCGATCGCCTTGGCGATCTCGACGCGCCCGTCCGCCGTGTTGACCGGCGTATAGTTCAGCTCGCACAGCGCCGAGTGGCCGGTGCCGGCGTTGTTCCAGCCGTTGGAGCTTTCGTCGGCGACGGTGTCGAGCCGCTCGACCAGCTCGATCGTCCAACCGGGTTCGAGCTGCTTGAGGAGCACGCCGAGCGTCGCGCTCATGATGCCCGCGCCGATCAGCAGCACGTTGACCTTGCGCTCGGTGGCGGCGGCACGCGCGGCGGGCGCGAGCGCGGCGGTGCCGGCGGCAAGGCCGGTGCCGAGCAGGCTGCGACGGGTGAGGCCGGTGGTCGGCAGGTTCGGGTCGGTGGGCACCGGATGGGTCTTTCCGCTATGACAACGATCCCCCGGTTCGGTGTGAGCCGGAGGCGCGTGGTCCGTGATCGTTCCGGACGCAGCACCGGGTGTACCGGGCGCGACCGCGATGGAAATCCTCACCCAAAATGGATCGTTCGCGACCGCAGATGGCATCGTGGGGCGCGGGGTGCAAGGGTCGAGGGTGTGACGAAGCGTGTCATGGGTGAAGGCAAGCCCGGTCTTTCAGCCGTCATTCCCGCGCAGGCGGGAATCCAGAACCTCTGACGTCGCGGTTCTATCGACGGACCTGCGCGTCTGGATTCCCGCCTGCGCGGGAATGACGGAGGCGGCGGTTCGGCCGCCCCCGCCGCCGATCATGCGACCGACAGCACCAGCTTGCCGTCGCCTTCGTCGACATGGACGGTCGAACCATCCTTGACCTGCCCGCGCAGGATCAACTCGGCGAGCGGGTCCTGCAAGTGGCGCTGGACCGCGCGCTTGAGCGGGCGGGCGCCGTAGACCGGGTCGTAGCCGACGCGACCCAGCCACGCGCGCGCGGCGTCGGTGAGGTCGAGCGTGACCTTGCGGTCCGCCAGCAGCTTCCCGACGCGCGCGACCTGGATGTCGACGATCGGCCCCATGTGCGCCTGGCCCAGCCGGTGGAAGAGAATGATCTCGTCCAGCCGGTTGAGGAATTCCGGGCGGAAGTGCGCGCGGACGACCTCCATGACCTGCGGCTCGACCGTGTCGACGGCCGCGTCCTCGGGCATGTTGGCCAGATACTGGCTGCCGAGGTTCGAGGTCAGGATGATGAGCGTGTTCGAAAAGTCGACGGTGCGGCCCTGGCCATCGGTCAGGCGTCCGTCGTCGAGCACCTGGAGCAGCACGTTGAAGACGTCGCCGTGCGCCTTCTCGACCTCGTCGAACAGCACGACCTGATAGGGGCGGCGGCGCACCGCCTCGGTCAGGACGCCGCCTTCCTCATAGCCGACATAGCCCGGCGGCGCGCCGATCAGCCGCGCGACCGCGTGCTTCTCCATGAACTCGCTCATGTCGATGCGCACCATTGCGCTGGCGTCGTCGAAGAGGAATTCGGCCAGCGCCTTGGTCAGCTCGGTCTTGCCGACGCCGGTCGGCCCGAGGAACAGGAAAGACCCGAGCGGGCGATTGGGGTCCTGCAATCCGGCGCGCGCGCGGCGGACGGCGGTGGAGACGGCGCGAACCGCCTCGGCCTGACCGATGACGCGCTGGCCCAGCACTTCCTCCATCCGAAGCAGCTTCTCGCGCTCGCCCTCCAGCATCCGGTCGACGGGCACGCCGGTCCAGCGGCTGACGACCGCGGCGATATCGTCGCTGGTGACTTCCTCGCGCAGCATCGCGCCCTGCGCACCGGCCTGCGCCTCGGCCAGTTGCTTCTCCAGCGCGGGAATACGCCCGTAGGACAGCTCGCCGGCCTTCGCGAGGTCGCCCTGCCGCTGCGCCTGTTCGAGTTCGAGCCGCGCGGCGTCGAGCTGCTCCTTCAGCTTCGTCTCGCCGGCGATCTTGTCCTTTTCGGCCATCCAGCGCTGCGTCAGCTCGGCGGACTGCTGTTCGAGGTTGGCGAGTTCGCCCTCCAGCGTCTCGAGCCGGTCGAGCGAGGCGGCGTCGGTTTCGCGCTTCAGCCCCTCGCGCTCGATCTTCAGGCGCAGGATGCGGCGGTCGAGCGTCTCGATCTCCTCGGGCTTGCTCTCGACCTCCATGCGCAGGCGGCTGGCGGCCTCGTCCATCAGGTCGATCGCCTTGTCGGGCAGGAAGCGGTCGGTGATGTAGCGGTTGGAGAGCGTCGCCGCCGACACGAGCGCGCCGTCGGTGATCCGCACGCCGTGGTGCAGCTCGTACTTCTCCTTGAGGCCGCGCAGGATGCTGATCGTGTCCTCCACGGTCGGTTCGCCGACGAACACCGGCTGGAAGCGGCGTTGCAGCGCGGGGTCCTTCTCGACATGCTTGCGATATTCGTCGAGCGTGGTCGCGCCGACGCAGTGCAGCTCGCCGCGGGCGAGCGCGGGCTTGAGCAGGTTGCCGGCGTCCATCGCGCCCTCCGACTTGCCCGCGCCGATCAGCGTGTGCATCTCGTCGATAAAGAGGATGATGTCGCCTTCGGCCTGCTTGACCTCGTCGATGACGCCCTTCAGCCGCTCCTCGAACTCGCCGCGATATTTCGCGCCCGCGATCAGCGCGCCCATGTCGAGCGCCATCAGCGTCTTGTCCTTGAGGCCATCGGGCACGTCGCCGTTGGCGATGCGCAGCGCCAGCCCCTCGACGATCGCGGTCTTGCCGACGCCGGGCTCGCCGATGAGGACCGGGTTGTTCTTGGTGCGGCGCGCGAGGACCTGGATGGTGCGGCGGATCTCCTCGTCGCGGCCGATCACGGGGTCGAGCTTGCCATCGCGGGCGGCCTGCGTCAGGTCGCGCGCGAACTTCTTGAGCGCGTCGTAGCGGTCCTCGGCGCTGGCGGTGTCGGCCGTGCGGCCGCCGCGCAGCTGCGTGATGGCGGCGTTCAGCGCTTCGGGCGTGGCGTTCGCCGCCTTCAGCGCCTTGCCCGCGGCGGTGTTGAGCGACAGCGCGAGCGCGACGAGCAGCCGCTCGACCGTGACATAGCTGTCGCCGGCCTTCTGCGCGATCTGTTCGGCCTGGTCGAGGACGCGGACGGCGTCGGCGGACAGGCCGGGTTGATTCTGCGCGCCCGAGCCGCTGACCGCGGGGATCTTGGCGAGCGCGGCGTCGGTTTCGCTGACCGCGCGGCGCGGGTCGCCGCCCGCCGCGGTGATGAGCCCGGCGGCCATGCCCTGCTCGTCCTCCAGCAGCGCCTTGAGCAGATGCTCGGGGGCGATCTGCTGGTGGTTCATGCGCAACGCGACGGTCTGGGCCGATTGCAGGAAGCCGCGCGCGCGGTCGGTGAATTTCTCTAGGTTCATCTGTAAGCCCTGTTTCTCTTGGGTGTCAGATGGTGTTGCTATTCGGCAACACAAGGGGACGTTCTTGCGCGCTCGAAGCTAGGATGGCACCGCGAGCGCCGCAACCGTGGAGGGATGAAGTGGCGCGTCGTGTTCTGGTGACCGGGGGCTGTGGCTTCGTCGGTCGTCATCTGGTCGCCAAGCTGGCGGCGGAGGGCGGCAACGAAGTGTGGATCGTCGACGATCTGTCGACCGGCAAGGCGCCCGCCGACTGGGAGGTGCCGCAGCTGCGCCACGTCGGCGAGGAGGGCGGCGTCAGCTTCCACGAGGTGGCCGGGCACGATGCGGTGGTGCGGTTCATCCGCGCCGACTTCGTCGCGGTGGCGCAGGCCGAGCTGGGGATGACGCCGTCGCTGGGCCTCGCCAGGCTGCCGGCGTTCGACGAGGTCTATCACCTGGCGAGCGTCGTCGGCGGGCGCAACGTGATCGACAACGATCCGCTGGCGGTCGGGATCGACCTGGCGATCGACAGCACCTTCTTCCTCTGGTCGGCGAAGGTCGCACGGCCCGAGCGCATCCTCTATGCCTCGTCGAGCGCCGCCTATCCGATCGATTTGCAGGAGGCGGGAGAGAGCCGCGCGCTGCGCGAGGACGATATCTCGTTCGAAAAGCGGCTGGGACTGCCCGACTACACCTATGGCTGGAGCAAGCTGACCGGCGAGTATCTGGGGCGGATCGCGCACGAGAAATATGGGCTGAGCGTCGGGGTGGTGCGGCCGTTCTCGGGCTATGGCGAGGATCAGGACGTGGTCTATCCGTTCCCCGCGATCGCGCTGCGCGTCGCGGCGCGGCGCGATCCGGTGCGGGTGTGGGGATCGGGGCACCAGACGCGCGACTTCGTCCATATCGACGATGCGTGCGCGGCGTGCCTGCTGGTGTGCCGCGGGGTGAGCGACGCGCGCGCGTTCAACATCGGGTCCGGCGTGGCGACGCGCTTCCTGGATCTGGCGGCGCGGATGGTGGCGATCGAGGGCTATGATGCGCCGGTGCTGGGGACCGAGGGCAAGCCGGTCGGGGTGGCGGAGCGCTACTCGGATGCGACGCGGATCGGAGCGGAGCTGGGATGGCGGCAGACGATCACGCTGGACGACGGAATCCGGCGGGCGCTGGATTACGCCCGGCGGCGGTTGGCGCGGGGGGTGGAGCCGGAGTGAGGGATTTCTCCGTCATTCCCGCCTTCGCGCGAATGACGGAGAGCGAGCGGCGGTTACTGCTGCCACGTTTTTTCGCGCAGGTTCAGGTGGCCGAGCTTGCGCGCGTTCAGGCGCGGGCCGAGGAAGCGGTAGAAATACCAGTCCTTCGCGAACCACGGGGTGAAGTGGTAGAGCAGTCGTTCCGGCAGCGTCCAGCGGACGCGGGTGCGGTCGGTGCGGCGGTCGGACGGGATGCACCACAGGTCGAAGGGGTAGACGACGCGACCCTGTTTCACGACGCGCTGCATGATCTCGTGGTCCATCAGCACATAGGACCAGTGCCGCTCGGCATAGCCGCCGGCGGCGAGGAACGGCGCGGTACGGAAGGTCTGGCCGAAGCCGCCGGTGTGCGTCTGCTTGGGCCACAGCCAGCTGGCGATGCGGTTGTGGTGCCGCTTGCGCCAGGCCGCGGCCGGATCGGACGGCACGTCGGTGGCCATGACCGCGACGATGTCGGGCGCCGCGTAATTGCGCGCGGCGGTGGCGAGATAGTCGGGCGGGTAGAAGGTGTCGGCGTCGCCGAACGCGACGAACGCGGTGGAAAGATGCGGCATCGCCGACTCCAGCGCGAAGATCTTGCCGGCGCGCGGCTCGCTGAGGTGGAGCACCTCGACATCGGGCAGGACCGCGGCGCGCGCGATCGTCGCCGATGCGTCGGTCGAGCCGTTGTCGACCAGGATCAGCCGAAAGGGCTTGAGCGTCTGCGCCGCGAGACTGGCGAGCGTTTCACCGAGATAGGCCGCCTCGTTGTAATAGGCGATGACGAACGTCCAGTTCATGCCCGCACCTCCGCGGCGACGCGCAGCAGCGTGCGACATGCCGCCTCGCTCGACCGCAGGCCGTGCGTGGCGACGACATGCGCGCGCGCCGCTGCTCCCATCTGCGCCATACGCACGGGATCGCGCAGCAATGCGGCGACAAGCGGGCGGAAATCGCGCTCGGTGACGCGCAGCCCGCACTCGGGCGGGATGACGTCGGCGCCGAGCCGGTCGGCGAACCCGACGACCGGGCGCGCGCAGGCCATCGCCTCCGGGATCGCGCGCGGAAAATAGTCGCGGCGGCCGGCGTGGAAATAGAGGCCGGCTTGGGCGAGCAGTTGCGGGATTTCGGCGTGACGGCGATGGCCGAGCCAGTCGATCGCGGGATAGCGGCGCGCCATCCGCGCCGCGTCCGGCCCGCCGCCCGCCACCGCGACCCGGTGCGCGCGCGACAGCACGCCGACCTCGGCGAAGCTTTTCCAGCGCGTCACGCGGCTGACCGAAAGCACGTCCCAGCGCCGCTCCGCCCCCAGCGGGCGGAACAGCTCGGTGTCGATCGTCTTGGGCAGCCGCTCCATGCGCGTGCGCGGAATACGCGGGCGGAACCAGCCGCCCGCCGCCAGCGCATCCTCCTGCACCGCGCCTTCGGTGAAGAGGAGCCGCGCGTGCGGGACCAGCCGGCTCCAGTAATCGCCGCCGATGATGAGCGCGAAGGCGCGCGCGTCGGGGCGCAGGGCGCGGTCGAACAGGCGATAGCCCGCCCCGCCGTTGGTGCCGATCAGCACGAAGAGGTCGGCCGCGTCGCGGCGCGCCGCGGCGACCAGCGCGTCGCTGTAATGATCGCGCGACCTCGCGCCGCCGCCGGTCTTCGCGAACAGGCGGATGCGATAGGGCGCGCCGAACGCGGCGTCGGAGACGTGCCCGGCATCCGCCGCGCCGACCCCCCACAACTCGACATCGGCGCCGAGCGCGGCTAGGAGCGCGGGCATCCGCCGGTCGCGATTGTCCCAGCGAAGCCACTCCGCCGGATCGGCGACGCTGTGATAGGCCGGGTAGGTGAGGACGAAAACGATGCGTGCCATGGGTATTCCCCGCGCCGTACCAGCGCCGGCACGCGCTGCCTAGGTTGCCGACGACGTGAACACTTCGCCCATGCCCTTCGCCGAGGAAGGGCCGCGCATCTCCTGCCTGATGGTCACCGCCAATCGCCGCACGTTGGCGGAGCGATCGGTCGATTGCTTCCTGGCGCAGGATTATCCCAACCGCGAACTGGTGATCGTCGACGACGGCGAGGAGGATTACGCCCCGATCCTGCGCGACATTCCCGCCGATCGCGTGCTGCACCACCGCCTGCCCAAGAACCCGGCGACGACGCTGGGCGAGCTGCGCAACCTGTCGCTCGACCTGGCGCGCGGCGACCTGATGGCGCATTGGGACGACGACGACTGGTTCGCGCCCCGGCGGCTGTCGCGCTCGGTCGAGACGCTGGGCGACAAGGCGGCGGTCTGGGGCGAGGCGACGTTGATGCATCTGGACGATCCGGCATGGCTGGATCGCCCGTATCTCAGCTGGTTCCAGGGCGGCGCGCCGAGCACCATCGTCCATCGCCGCCGCGACGACATCCGCTATCCCAAGGAGCGCAAGGGCGAGGACAGCACGTTCCGCGATGCGTGGCTGCGGCTGGGCACCGCCCTGATTCCGAAGGCGGAAGCGCATCTGCTGATCCGCTGCTTCCATGGGCACAACACCTGGGACCGCGGGCATTTCGAGCGACGCCTGGCGCTGCGCCCGATGCAGATCGTCGAGTGGCAGCTGCGGCGCGTGACCGGGACGACCGCGCGTTACTCGGCGTTCCGGCTGACCCCCGATCAGCGCGCGGCGTTCGACGCCTATGTCGCGCAGTCGCGCGCGCTGGGGCTGTTTTGACCGCAGCCGCGCGCTGGTCCGACTGGGCCGCGCGACCGTGGGTGCGCGTCGCGGCCACCGTGCTGCGCTGGGCGTTCTTCGCGGGCATGATCGCGTGGATGGTCCTGAAGGTGCGCGCGATCGGCTGGACGCAGGTGGTGCGCTCGCTGCCGACCAACCCGTTGTTCTACCTGCTGTTCGTCATCACGTTCCTGGTGCTGCCGGCGTCGGAGACAATCGTGTTTCGCACGATCTTCGCGCGCGCGCTGCCCGGCGCCTTCCCGGTGCTGATCCGCAAGCGCGTCTATAACAGCGCGCTGGTCGGCTATTCGGGGGAGCTGTTCCTTTTCGTGTGGCTCAGGCGGACGATCGGGCTGTCGAAGCGGGTGATCGCTATCGGTCTGAAGGACAATGCGATCCTGTCGGCGATCGCCTCCGGGCTGGTCACGCTGATGCTGCTGGTGGCGTTCGCCGCGGCGGGGAACGGGCGGCGGATCGCGAGCTGGCTGAACCCGGGGCCGGCGTTGCTGGTCGCGATGGCGGTGGGGGCGGTGTTCCTGCTGCCGCTGCTGTTCCGGTTGCGGCGGCAGTTGATCGCGATGCCGCTGCCCCGTGCGGGCAAGGTGCTGGGCGTGCATGTCGCGCGGATCGTCGCCGTGGTGCTGCTTCAGGCGACGCAATGGGCGGTGGTGCTGCCGCAGGAGCCGTGGGGCGTGTGGCTGGTATTCCTGACCGCGCAGATGGTGATCTCGCGGTTGCCGATCGTGCCGAACCGCGACCTGCTGTTCCTGAGCGCCGCGCTGGAGATGAGCGGCACGATCCAGGGGCCGCGCGAGGCGATGGCGGGACTGTTGCTGGCGGGCGGCGCGCTGACGCAGGGGAGCAATCTGGTCTTCTACCTGCTGACGTCCGTGATGAAGCAACCGGCGATCGAGGGGGCGGAGGTGCCGGAGGAGGAGAACGCAGCCAGCGGAGACAAGGTGGCGGGGGTTCCCTGACCGCGCCGCTGTCGTGATCCCCACGGAGGCGGGGATCCCCACGCGCCGGAGGTTCTGGACTCCCGCCGTCGCGGGAATGACGGGGTTGGTCGGGGGCCTACCGCTCCACCGCCGCGACGTCGGCGCGCGTCCAGCCGCCGCCCATCGCCTGATAGAGCGCGACATAGCTGTTGAGGCGGTCGGCGCGCGCCTGTGCCAGCGACAGTTCGGCGTTGAGCAACGTGCGTTGCGCGTCGAGTTGCTCGATATAGCTGGAATAGCCGGCACGGTAGCGATTGGTGGCATTCTGGAGCGCGCCGCGCGACGCCTCGGCCTGGGCGGCGAGCGACTGCGCCTGCTCGCCGGTGCGGCGGACGCCGGCCAACGCGTCCTCGACCTCGCGGAAGGCGGTGAGCGCGGTGCGCCGGTAGGCGAAGGCGGCCTGGTCGCGCCGCGCGGTGGCGCCGCGTTCCTGCGCGCGCAGCCGCCCGCCGTCGAAGATGGGCCCGAGGATGCTGGTGCCGAGCGAGAAGATCAGCTCGGGCTGCGCCAGTGCGGTCGACAGCACGAGGTTCGCCGCGCCGGTGAGCGACAGATTGGGAAGCATCGCCGCGCGCTGGCTGTCGAGCGTGCGGTCGGCGGCGACCAGCGTCTGCTCGGCCTGGAACAGGTCGGGGCGGCGGCGCAGCAGGTCGGCGGGCAGGCCGTCGGGGATCGGCGGGGCGGCGAGCCGCTCCAGCGTCGCGCCGCGGTCGATCGCGCGCGGCACGTCGCCGGTCAGCAGCGCCAGCGCATTCTCGGCGCGGGTGATCGCGAGTTCGGCGGCGGGGACGAGCTGCGCGGTGGCGGCATATTCGGCCTGCGCCTGGCGGTATTCGAGCCGCGAGGTGTAGCCCGCCTCGAAGCGGCGGCGGGCGATCCGCAGCGCCTCCGCGCGCGAGGCGAGCGTGTCGCGGGCGATCGCGAGCCGGTGGTCGAGCGCGCGCAGCGTGATGTAGCTTTGCGCGGCGGTCGCGGCGGTGGCGAGGCGGACGGTGTCGGCGGCGGCTTCGGTGGCGAGCAGCTGCGCGCGTGCCGCGCGGCTCGCCTGCCGCAGCCGCCCGAACAGGTCGAGGTCGTAGCTGAGCGTGACGCCGGGCTGCACCGCGGCCGAACGCGCGGTCGTGCCGAGCGCGCTGATCTGCTGGCCCTGCGTCTCGGGCACCGTGCCGCCGACCTGCGGGAGCAGCTGTGCGCGGGCCAGCGCCTCGGCGGCGCGCGCTTCCTCGACGCGGGCGGCGGCGGTCTGGATGTCGAGGTTGTTGGCGAGTGCGCGCTCCACCAGGGCGGTCAGGATGGGATCGCCGAACCCCTGCCACCAGCCGGCCTGCACGGTGCCGCTCGCCGGGAGCGCGTTGCGCCACGCCGGGGGCGGCACGACCGCCGCCGCCTGGGGCGGGGGGCGGCGCGGGCCCGGCAGCGCGCAACCGGCGAGCAGCAGCGCGAGCAGGAGCGTGCGGCGCGTCATTGCGGGCCGGGCACGCCGGCGGTGTCGACGCGCGCCTGCACCGACATGCCGGGGCGCAGCCGCTGCGTGAGCCGCTGGCCGGGATCGACGCGGATGCGGACAGCGATCCGTTGTGGCACCTTCGTGAAATTGCCGGTGGCGTTGTCGGACTTCAGCACCGCGAACTCGCTGCCGGCGGCGGGCGAGATGCGCTCGACGCGGCCGGTGAGGCGGGCGTTGGCGAGCGCGTCGACGGTGAAGCTGGCGCGCTGTCCCACCGCGATGCGCGCGGTCTGCGCTTCCTTGAAATTGGCGATGACCCAGGTTTCGGGGGGCACGAGGAACATCAGCTGCGAGCCCGCCGTGACGTACTGGCCGACGCGCACGCCGACCTCGCTGAGCCGACCCGCCTCAGGGGCGCGGATCACGGTATTGGACAGGTCGATCTTGGCGAGGCGCAGCGCGGCGCGCGCGCCGGAGACGCCGGCCTGCTGCCCGCCGCGCCCGACCTCGACGGTGCGGATGTCCTGGCGCGCGATCTCCTGTGCGGCCTGTGCCTGGTTCAGTTGCGCCTGCGCCTGGCGGAGCGCGGCGAGCGTCTGGTCGCGTTCGCGCAGGGAGACAGAGCCGTCCTTCACGAGGTCGTCGACGCGGTTCATGTCGGCCTGCGCGCGCATCAGCTGCGCGCGGGCGTTGGCGACGGCCGCACCTTGCGCGCCGAAGCTCGCCTGGCGACTGGCGGCGGTCTGGTTGCTGTTGGCGAGCGTCGCCTGCGCGCTTTCGACCTGCGCCTGCGCCTGTTCGACGCGCTGCGCGTAGATGCGGTCGTCGATGGCGACGAGCGGCTGGCCGGCGCGGACGTTCTCGAAATCGCGCACCAGCACCTGCGTGACATAGCCCGACACCTGCGGCGCGATCACGGTGGTGCGGCCGCGGACATAGGCGTTGTCGGTCGATTCATAGCCGGTGGTGAACGGCCAGATGCGCCACGCCGCCAGCACCGCGGCGATCCCCGCCGCGGCCAGCAGCAGGATCAGCGCGATCGCGGTGCGCGACAGCGTCGGCGGCCGCCAGCCCGACCCGGCGGGGGCGGCGGGGGCGGCGGGGACCGCGGGGGCCGCGGCGGCGGCGTCCTGGGCCACCTTCTCCTCGGTGGCGGGCCCCTCCGAAACGGGACTGGCGGCGACGGGCGAGCGGGTGTCGGTCATGCGGGGGCCTGAACGCGTGCGCGCCACGAACGGCGCAGGAGAAGGAAGAGCAGATAGAAGAAGGTGAGCGCGGCGAGCACCGCGATCAACCGGAACATGTCGTCATAGGCGAGCACATTGGCCTCGCGCGTGGCGGACTGCGACAGGAGCGCGCCGCCCTCCGCGCTGCGCAGGGAAGGGTCGCCGAGGACGCGTGCCACACCGCTGGCGCCGGCCTGGAGCCGCGCCTGCACGATCGGGTCGGTGGGGTCGATCGCCTGCACCAGCGCAGCGCTGTTCGCCTTCTCGCGCACCACCTGGTACGTGCCGAGGATCGCGCTGCCGGCGAGCCCGCCGATCGAGTTGAGCACGCCGAACAGCGCGAGGAAGCTGATGACATGGCCCGCGCCCTGTTGCAGCGCGCGGGTCATGCCGAACAGCAAGGACGGACCGAGGAAGAAGGCGCCGGCGAAGGCGATCGTCGCCTGCGTGGCGTAGAGCTGCGGCGCGCGCGTCAGGCTGGTCGAGTAGGAATCGACCCAGGCGGCGACCGCGACCAGGCCGATCGCGAGCATGACGGGGTGCGCCAGCTTGGTGGGGTCGAGCGTGATCGCGCTGATGACGAAACCGGCGACCGTGGCGAGGAAGATGATGGTGAAGAACGGCACCAGTTGGTCGTTGTTCTGCCCCAGCACCGTCAGCAGCCCGACCGCGCCGTAGGTCTGCTCCGACAGGACGATGCGCGCCATCAGCGTGACCACCGCGAAGCGGATGATGTCGGCGCTGCCGAGCCAGCGCGTGTTGAGGAGCGGATTGGCGCGGTGATGTTCGATGATGAGCGCGGCGGCGAGCATCGGGATCGCGGCGAGCAGCGCCCAGCCGATCCACGCCGACTGCGTCCACCAGACATAGCGGCCGAGCCCCAGCACCGCCGCGAAGAGCCCCATCGACCCGGCGAACAGCGCAAAGGTGACGAAGTCGAGCTTCTCGAACGCCTTCTGCCGCGTGGTCGGCGGCAGGCGGAAGGCGAGCACCGCGGCGAGGCTGAGCGCCGAGAGGCCCAGTTCGAAGAGGTAGAGCGTTCGCCACTGGCTCATCGAGAGCAGTTCGGGCGAGAACAGCCGCGCGAGCGGGGTCGCCAGCTGCGGCACGCCGATCCCCAGCACGATCGCGCGCAGCCGCCATTTGGCGGGAAACGCCTGCATCAGATAATATAGCGCAAAGGTGTTGAGCGCCGCGCCCGCCATGCCGCTGGCGCCGCGCACCAGCACCGCCGACCAGAAATCGCGCACGAACAGATGGCCGAGCGTGAGCAGCAGGTAGAGCGTCAGGAAGATGATCGCGAACGGCCGCAACCCGAATTGCTGGCGGAACTTGATGAGCAGCAGATTGATGCTGACGTTGGTCATCACATAGACGGTCGGCAGCCACGCGATCTCCGCCGGATCGAGCCCGAGCGCGCCGGCGAGCGTGACCGTATTGGCGCTGACCAACGCATTGCCGAACCCGCTGGTCAGCCCGACGAGGATCGCGACGAGCGCGTAGGCGATCTGGCGGCGGCGCGGGTGGTCGGGCGAACCCGGCGAGCCGGGCATGACCGGGCGTTCGTGCGGGGCGTAATCCCAGCGTTCCTCGGCGAGGACGCGGCGCAGGCGGGCAACGAGCGACATGTCAGCGCGGCCCGCGTGTTTCCATCCTCGTCATCCCGGCGACCGCCGGGATCCCTGTCGCCGCATGCGCAACCGGCGCGGCGTGCGCGGCACGTCGGACCCCGGCGTTCGCCGGGATGACGGCTGATGCACGAGCGGGAGACATGGGCCCCTGCTGGCGCAGCGGCGACGGGCAGGTGGCGGTCACTCCACCCAGTCGAGGCCGAGGTCGCGGTAGATGCCGCGGTCCTCGTCCCAGCCGGGCTTCACCTTGACGTGCAGATAGAGATGCACCGGGCGATCGAGCAGCACCGCGAGCTCGGCACGGGCACGCGCGCCGATTTCCTTGATCCGCGCCCCGCCCTTGCCGAGCACGATCGCGCGCTGCGAGGCGCGTTCGACCATGATCTGCTGGTGGATCTCCGCCGAGCCGTCCTCGCGGTCGACGAATTTCTCGGTCTCGATCACGCTGGCATAGGGAAGTTCGGCGTGGAGTTGCAGGTAGAGCTGCTCGCGCGTGACCTCGGCGGCCAGTGCGCGCTCGGACGCGTCGGAGACCTGATCTTCCGGATAGTGCCACGGGCCTTGCGGCAGCGCCCTGGCGAGCACCTGCTTGAAGTGTCCGACCCCGTCGCCGGTCTGTGCGGAGATGAAGAACGTTTCCGCGAACGGCAGCAACGCGTTCAGCCGCTCGGCATGGAGCAGCAGCTTGGGCTTGTCGGCGAGGTCGACCTTGTTGAGGACGAGATAGATCGGCTCGCTGCGGCCCTTCAGCGCCTCGACGATCTCGGTGACCTTCGGGCCGAGCCCGCCCTTGCCGTCGACGACCAGCGCGATCACGTCCGCGCCCTCGGTCCCGCCCCACGCGGCAGCGACCATCGCGCGGTCGAAGCGGCGGTTCGGCTCGAAGATGCCGGGCGTGTCGACCAGCAGCAGCTGCGTATCGCCCTCGATCGCCACGCCCATCAGCCGGGTGCGCGTCGTTTGCGCCTTCGGGCTGACGATCGCGACCTTCTGCCCGACCAAGGCATTGACCAGGGTCGACTTTCCGGCGTTGGGGGCGCCGACGACCGCGACCAGCCCGCAATGTCGCGCCGACGGATCCCGGGGCGAATGTTGCGAATGTTGAGACGATAGCGCGTTGGATTCAACGGACGCAGGGGGCTGGTGATCGGTCATTCGCCGGCAATGGCACTCTTGAGGCGCGAGAAGAAGCCCTGGCTCTGCGGACATTCGTCGCCGGTTTCGGTCTCGCGGAACTCCTCCAGCAGCGCGCGCTGGCGGGTGGTCAGCTTCGTCGGGGTCTCGACCTCGATCTGGATGACCAGATCGCCGTAACCGCGCCCTTGCAGCACCGGCATGCCGGCGCCGCGTTGCTTCAGCTGCTTGCCCGACTGGATGCCGGCCGGGATCTTCACTTCATGGCGCTTCCCGTCGAGACCGGGGATCGACATCGTTCCGCCGAGTGCGGCGGTGGTGAAGCTGATCGGCGCGCGCGCGAACAGGGTGGTGCCCTCCCGCTCGAAGATCGCGTGGCGCTTGACGTGGAGGAAGATGTAGAGGTCGCCCGGGGGCGCGCCGCGTGCCCCGGCTTCGCCCTCGCCGGTCAGCCGGACGCGCGTGCCTTCGTCGACGCCGGGCGGGACCGAGACGGCGAGCGTCTTGGTCTTCTCGACGCGACCCTCGCCGCGGCAGTCGGCGCAGGGATCGGTGATGACCTGGCCCGAGCCGTGGCACAGCGGGCAAGCGCGCTCGACGACGAAAAAGCCCTGCTGCGCGCGGACCTTGCCGTGGCCGTGGCAATGCTGACAGGTGTGCGCGTGGGTGCCGGGCTTCGAGCCCGAGCCGTGGCAGGTGTCGCACGGCGCGGAGATGTCGACGGTGATTTCCGTCTCCTTGCCGTGGAACGCCTCCTCCAGCGTGATCTCCATGTCGTAGCGCAGGTCGGCGCCGCGGCGCGTCTGCTGCCGACCGCCGCCGCGCTGGCCGCCCATGAACTCGCCGAAGACGCTTTCGAAGATGTCGGAAAAGCCGCCGAAATCCTGCGCCTGATGCCCGCCGCCGCCACCGTTGCGGAACGCGGCATGCCCGAAGCGGTCGTAGGCGGCGCGCTTCTGCGGGTCCTTCAGGCAGTCATAGGCCTCGCTGACCGCCTTGAAGCGGGCTTCCGAATCCTTGCACCCGGCGTTCTTGTCCGGATGATACTTCATCGCGAGCTTGCGATACGACGATTTGATCGTCGCGGCATCCGCGGTGCGCTCGCATTCGAGCAGCTCGTAATAGTCGATTTCGGTCATGCGGCCTCTAGGTCGGATCGGCATTCCGGCAGGACGGTGCGGACGACCCGTATTCTCTCACCGTCATCCCCGCAAAGACGGGGATCCAGACACGCCGACGTTGGCGATAGAAGCGCGACGTCAGGGGTTCTGGATCCCCGCCTTCGCGGGGATGACGAGGTGTTGCAGGCGATATCAGGGTGCGAGAGGGCGGCCATGAACGCTGTCGCTTGTTGCATGGTCAGTCCTTCTCACTACCCCTCACCCCGACCCTCTCCCCGCAGGGGAGAGGGAGGGCGTTTCATCACTTCTGGTCGTCGACTTCCGAGAATTCGGCGTCGACCACGTCGTCGTCCTTCTTCGCCTCGGCCGTGCCGGCGTCGCCCTGCGGGGCGGCATCGGCCTGCTGCTGCTTCTCGTAGATCGCCTGGCCGAGCTTCATCGCGACCTGCGCGAGCGCCTGGCTCTTCTCGTTCATCTGCTCCGGATCGCCGCTCTCGACCGCCGCCTTGGCAGCGTCGATGCCCGACTGGATCTCACCCTTGAGCGCGTCGTCGACCTTGTCGCCGTTGTCAGCGAGCTGACGCTCGGTGGTGTGGATCAGCGATTCGGCGTTGTTCTTCGCCTCGGCCGCGGCGCGACGCTTCTTGTCCTCCTCGGCGAAGCTCTCGGCATCGCGGACCATCTTGTCGATGTCGGCGTCCGACAGGCCGCCCGAGGCCTGGATGCGGATCTGCTGCTCCTTGCCGGTGCCCTTGTCCTTGGCCGACACGTTCACGATGCCGTTGGCGTCGATATCGAACGTCACCTCGATCTGCGGCACGCCGCGCGGGGCGGGGGGGATGCCGAGCAGGTCGAACTGGCCGAGCAGCTTGTTGTCCGCGGCCATCTCGCGCTCGCCCTGGAAGACGCGGATCGTCACCGCCTGCTGATTGTCGTCAGCGGTCGAGTACGTCTGCGACTTCTTGGTCGGGATCGTGGTGTTGCGGTCGATCATGCGCGTGAACACGCCGCCCAGCGTCTCGATACCCAGCGACAGCGGGGTCACGTCGAGCAGCAGCACGTCCTTCACGTCGCCCTGCAGTACGCCGGCCTGGATCGCGGCGCCCATCGCGACGACCTCGTCCGGGTTGACGCCGGTGTGCGGGTCCTTGCCGAAGAACTGCTTCACGACCTCACGGACGCGCGGCATGCGGGTCATGCCGCCGACGAGCACCACTTCGCTGACCTCGTTGGCCGAGACGCCCGCATCGGCCATCGCCTTCTTGCAGGGCTCCAGCGTACGCTTGATGAGGTCCTCGACCAGACGCTCCAGATCGGCGCGGCTGATCGTCTTGACCAGGTGCTTCGGCCCGTTCTGATCGGCGGTGATGAAGGGCAGGTTGACCTCGGTCGACTGCGCCGACGACAGCTCGATCTTCGCCTTTTCCGCCGCTTCCTTCAGACGCTGGAGCGCCAGCTTGTCCTTCGTGAGGTCGATGCCCTCGTCCTTCCTGAAACCTTCGGCCAGATAGTCGACGATCTTGTTGTCGAAATCCTCGCCGCCCAGGAAGGTGTCGCCGTTGGTGGCCTTCACCTCGAACACGCCGTCGCCGATCTCGAGGATCGAGACGTCGAAGGTGCCGCCGCCGAGGTCGTAGACCGCGATCGTCTTGCCGTCCTGCTTGTCGAGGCCGTACGCCAGCGCCGCGGCAGTCGGCTCGTTGATGATGCGCAGCACTTCGAGGCCCGCGATCTGCCCGGCGTCCTTGGTCGCCTGCCGCTGCGCGTCGTTGAAGTAGGCCGGGACGGTGATGACCGCCTGCGTGACCGTCTCGCCGAGGTACGATTCGGCGGTTTCCTTCATCTTCTGAAGCGTGAAGGCGCTGATCTGCGACGGGCTGTAGTCCTTGCCGCCGGCCTGCACCCAGGCGTCGCCATTAGCACCCTTCACGATGTGATAGGGAACCAGCTCGGTATCCTTCTTGGTGACCGGATCGTCGAAGCGGCGGCCGATCAGGCGCTTCACCGCGAAGATCGTGTTGTCGCCGTTGGTGACGGCCTGGCGCTTGGCGGGCTGGCCGATCAGCCGCTCGCCGTCCTTGGCGAAGGCGACGATCGACGGCGTGGTGCGCGCACCTTCCGAATTCTCGATGACCTTGGCCTTGCCGCCTTCCATCACGGCCACGCACGAATTGGTGGTGCCGAGGTCGATACCGATTACTTTTGCCATGAGTGCTTTACCTAGCCCCTGCATATTTGTGACTTCGCATGCGATCGCGCCCCGTTACGGCAGCGCAACCGCGTCTGACGAAGGGCGATATAGGTGGCGCGCACCGGCCCGCAAGATTGCCGCATCATGTCCGTGGGAACCATTGCCTGATTGCGGCGTGGAACGTAGGAGGAGTCATCATGCAGACCGCCCGCATCTATCAGCGCCCGAAGAACGCCATGCAGTCCGGCAAGGCGCGCACCGATCACTGGCAGCTGGAGTTCGAGCCCGGCGAGCCCAAGCGCCCGGACCCGCTGACCGGCTGGGCAGGCAGCGGGGACACGCGCGACCAGATCCGGCTGAGCTTCCCGACGTGCGAGGCGGCGGTCGCCTATGCCGAGGCGCAGGGGCTGGCGTATGCGGTGATCCCGACCCCGACCAAGACGCTGAAATTGCAGAGCTACGCGGACAATTTCCGGTAGACGCAAATTCGTCATCCCAGCGAAAGCTGGGATCTTGTTCGATCGAGCGCACCCTTGCGGCACGAGATCCCAGCTTTCGCTGGGATGACGTCATGGTCCGATCAGCGCGTCGGCCAGCAGCACCAGCATCTTGACGTCCATCGCGACGCCGGCCGCGCGCTTCTGCGCGACGAAGGCGGCGATCTGGGTGCGGGGAACGAGGTGGACCTCGATATCCTCATGCGCGTCGCCGCCGCCCTCGCCGACCTTCACCAGATCGTGCGCGCGCACCAGCGTGAAGCCCTCGCTGTTCATCCCGGGCGAGGAGTGGAAGAAGCCGAGCTCCTCGATGCGGCCGGCGCGGTAGCCGGTTTCCTCCTCCAGTTCGCGGGCGGCGCCGATCGCGACCGCCTCGCCCTCGGTCTCGTCGCCGATCAGCCCGGCGGGAAGTTCGAGGCAGCGTTGCCCGAGCGGCACGCGGTACTGCTCGACCAGCACGACGCGGTCGGCCTCGTCGATCGCGACGATCACCGCGGCCTGGATGCCGCGCTGACGCGCGACATATTCCCAGCCGCCCTGCTTCACGACCTTGATATAGCGGCCTTCCCAGGCGGTTTCGGGGGAGAAGGCGGCGTCGCGGTGCGGGGGGCGGTGCGGATCGGTCATGGCGGCGCCGTCTACCGGAGCCGCGGCGCTTGGCGAAGCGAAAAACCGCGCCTACCCTCTGCCGCATCGTGCAACAGGAAAGGGAAGCGCGTCGTGCTCAAGGATTTCCGGGCGTTCATCGCGCGCGGCAACGTGCTGGACCTCGCGGTCGGCGTCATCATCGGCGGCGCGTTCGCGACCATCACCAAGTCGCTGACCGACGACGTCATCATGCCGGTGGTCGGCGCGATCTTCGGCGGGTTCGACTTCTCCAGCTTCTTTATCCGGCTGGGGCCGGTGCCGGCCGACTATAAGGGGTCGGTGGCGAGCTATGCGCAGCTGAAGGCGGCGGGGGTGCCGCTGCTGGGTTATGGCGAGTTCGTGACCGTGGTCATCAACTTCCTGATCCTCGCCTTCATCGTCTTCCTGCTGATGCGCAGCGTTAACAAGCTGATCGCGACGGTCGAGCGCGAGAAGGCGGCGGGCACCGCCCAGCCTGCGGCCGAGCCGGCGGAAGTGGTGCTGCTGCGCGAGATCCGCGACGAACTGAAGGGGCGCGGGGGCGTGCCGCCCCAGGGGTAAGAGCCACTCGCCGCTGCGCGGGGGTGACGGCATGAAAAAGGGCCGGGAGAAGCGATCCTCCCGGCCCTTTTTTATGCCGACGCCGCGATCAATGCCCCTCGTGCACCTCGACGATGCCGCGGCCGAGGTGGCTGTTCCGGCGGCTGTAGCCGAAATAGATTACCAGCCCGATCGCGCCCCATATCGGCAGCACCAGCATCGCGGCGGTCGGCAGGTTGAAGAACAGGAACACGCAGCCGAGGATCGTGAGCGGCCCGATGAGCCACAACGCGGGCGTGCGGAAGCTGCGCGGATGCTGCGCAGCGGTACGGCGCAGGATCATCACCGCCACCGCGACCATCGCGAAAGCGTAGAGCGTGCCGGCGTTGGCGATGTCGGCGAGCTGCCCGACCGGCAGGAAGGCCGCGGCGAACGCGACGCCGACCCCGGTCATCGCGGTCACGACGTGCGGGGTCTTCCATTTCGGATGAACCGTCGACAGGCGTTCGGGCAGCAGGCCGTCGCGGCTCATGACGAAGAAGATGCGCGTCTGGCCGAACATCAGGATCAGGATGACCGACGGCAGCGCGACGAACGCGGCGATGCCGAGCAGGTTGCCGACCCCCGACCAGCCGATCACGCGCAGGACGTGCGCCAGCGCCTCGCCCGAGCAGACCAGCGCGTCCTTATATTGCGGCAGCGCGCATTCGCGCGCCAGCTCCTCCGAGCCGGCGGGGAAGGGGATGCCGTTCGGTCCCATGATCGGCTGCCCGCCGATCGTGCCGATCGCGCCCGCCGCGACCAGGATGTAGAAGACGGTGCAGAACAGCAGCGAGCCGATCAGCCCGATCGGCACGTTGCGTTGCGGATTCTTGGTCTCCTCCGCCGCGGTCGACACCGCGTCGAAGCCGACATAGGCGAAGAAGATCGTCGCCGCCGCGCCGACCGCGCCGACGCCGGTGCCGAACCCGCCGAACACGCCCGCGGGCAGGAAGGGGTTGAAGCGATCGGTCGAGAAATAGTCGCTGGGCAGGGTCAGCGCGATGAACGCGGTCAGCGCCGTGACCTTGATCGCGACCAGCACGGCGTTGACCCGGGCGCTCTCGGTGGTGCCGATCATCAGCAGCCAGGTGATGAGCAGCGCGATCACCACCGCCGGCAGGTTGACGAGCCCACCCGGCGCGCCGCCGAACGCAAGCGGGGCGGCCGACAGCCAGGCGGGCAGGTGGATGCCCAGGAACTGGTTCAGGATCGTGCCCGTGAAATAGCCCGACCAGCCGACCGCGACCGCGCTGGCCGCCACCGCATATTCGAGGATCAGCGCCCAGCCGACCGTCCAGGCGAGCAACTCGCCCATCGTCGAATAGGTATAGGTGTAGGCCGATCCCGCCACCGGGATCATCGCCGCGATCTCGGCATAGCAGAGCGCGGCGACGATGCAGATCGCGCCGGCGATCGCGAAGGCGAGCATCAGGCCGGGACCCGCCTTTTGCGCGCCCGCGGCGGTCAGCACGAAGATGCCGGTGCCGATGACGCAGCCGATCCCGAACAGCGTCAGCTGGAACCAGCCGAGCGTGCGATGAAGCGACTTTTTCTCGGCGGTGGCGAGGATGGCGTCGAGAGGTTTGACGCGGCCGAAGATCATGTAGGTCGAAGCCCCCGGGAGATTCTGATGGGGCGGAGCCTAGCGGCGGATCGCGGGCGCGCAATAGTGTTGCGCCACGATGACGGTTTCAAACGCGGCTGTCGTTGTGCACCAGCATGGGACCGAGCGCGCGACCGCCGATGATATGGACGTGGAGGTGCGGCACCTCCTGGTGCGAATCGCGCCCGGTGTTGGCGATCAACCGATAGCCGCTGGCGACGAGCCCGGCCGCGCGCGCGGCGTGGCCGATCGCGCGGGTCAAGCTGACGATTTCGGCCTCGCCGGCGTTCGCAGAGAAGTCGTCCCAGCTGACGTACGATCCGCGGGGGACCGCGAGCAGGTGCGTCGGTGCCCATGGTGCGATGTCGTGGAAGACGATCGTATGATCGTCTTCATAGACGCGCTTGGAGGGGATCTCACCGCGCAACAGCTTCGCGAAGATGTTACCGTCGTCATAGGGCAGGGTGGCGTCGACGCTCATGCGCGGCTCCTCGTGCGTGGCTTCATTCGGGGCGGAAGGAGAGCGGGAGCGGGCCGCGCGCGGCCTTCTCCTCGTGGCCGCTGGTACCCTCGCGCCGCGCGAGTTCCGCGCGGACGTCGTCGAGCGTCAGGCCGGCGTCGGCGAGCAGCACGAACAGATGGTAGAGGAGGTCGGCCGCCTCCGGCACGATCGCGCGCGACGTCTGGCCCATGGCGGCGATGACGGTTTCGGTGGCTTCCTCGCCAAGCTTCTGCGCGATCCGGGCGCGTCCGCGCGCGAACAGCGAGGCGGTGTAGGAGCCGTCGGCATCCGCGCCCTTGCGCGACGCGATCGTCGCGAACAGCCGGTCGAGCGTGTCGGAAGAGGTCATCCGCCTCGGGTGCCGTGTCGGTGAGGCGGGGTCAAGGATGATGCGGGGCTGGCCATCCGGGCGGCTCGACACGCCTTCCCATTCTTGGACCTGCATCGCTGGCGCCGTTACCGAAGCGGATACCGGACCATGGATGCCGACCACGTGATGCCGGGGCGAGCCCGGCATGACGTGGCGCGATTCAGACCGTCGGCGGATACCGCGACGGGCGACCTGCTGCCTTGCCCGCCTTGTGGCGGTCATACGCCTTCTTGGCGACGTAAGCGCCGCCCAGCGCCCAACCCAGCGGGCCCATGCGCGTCACCGCGCGCGCCGCGACGGCGCCCAGGATCGCGCCACCCGCGCCGCCGTCGCGCCCGCGCCGATCGAGTTCGCGCCCGATCAACCCACCTAGGATGCTGCGAATCATGCCTTGATCCTTTCCGAAACCGTATCGCTCAAAACTTCGATGCCTTTCAGCACGCCCCAGCCGACCGCATAGGTCGCGACGACCGGCAGGACGAGCTTCAGGACGTTGGCGGTGATCGCGCCGTACAGCGCGCCGTCCGCCGCGCCGTCGTCGCCCGACATCGAGTCGATCGCGCCGCCGATCAGCGCGCCGATCGTGGTAGCACCCATGTTGGAAACCCTCGTTCGTTACGCAGGAACAATGCCGCGGGCGCGCCGGAGTTCCGGTCAGCGGCCCAGCATCGCCTCCGGTCGCACGACGCGGTCGAACGTGTCGGCGTCGACCAATCCGAGCGCGAGCCCGGCTTCCTTGAGCGTCAGCCCTTCCGCATGCGCGTGCTTGGCGATCTTTGCGGCATTGTCGTAGCCGATCTCGGGCGCGAGCGCGGTGACGAGCATCAGCGAGCGGTCGAGCAGCTCGGCGATCCGCCCCTCGTTGGCGGAAAGTCCCTCGACGCAGCGCTCCGCGAAGCTGTCGCAGCCGGTCGCGAGCAGGTCGATCGAGCGCAGCACGCCCGCGCCGATCACCGGCTTGAAGACGTTGAGTTCCAGATGCCCCTGCGCGCCGCCGACGGTGACCGCGACGTGATTCCCGATCACCTGCGCGGCGACCATCGTCAGCATCTCGCACTGCGTCGGGTTGACCTTGCCGGGCATGATCGAGCTACCGGGTTCGTTGGCGGGCAGGTCCAGCTCGCCCAGGCCGCAGCGCGGGCCGGAGCCGAGCAGGCGGATGTCGTTGGCGATCTTCGTGCACGCGACCGCCAGCGTGTTGAGCGTGCCCGACAGATGGACGAGCGGATCGTTGCTGGCGAGCGCCTCGAAGAAATTGTCCGCGGGGCTGAAGGCGATGCCGGTGATCCCGCGCAATTCCGCGCAAAAGTCGCGCGCGAAGCCGGCGGGGGCGTTGAGCCCGGTGCCGACCGCGGTGCCACCCTGCGCGAGCCGGTCAGTGCCCTGTTCGACCGCCGGCTCGATGCGGCGCAGGCAGCGGTAGAGCTGGTGCGCGTAGCCAGAGAATTCGTCGCCGAGCGTCAGCGGGGTCGCGTCCTGAAGATGGGTGCGGCCGATCTTGACGAGGTCGCGCCATGCCTGCGCCTTGGCGTCGAGCGCGGCGTGGAGGCGTTCGACCGCGGGGATCAGCCGCCGGCGGACCGCCACCGAGCAGGCGATGTGGAGCGCGGTCGGGAAGCTGTCGTTGGAGGATTGCCCGCGGTTGACGTCGTCATTGGGGTGGACGGGCGCCTTGCCGCCGCGCGTGCCGGTCAGCAGCTCGTTGGCGCGACCGGCAATCACCTCGTTGACGTTCATGTTGCTCTGCGTGCCGCTGCCGGTCTGCCAGATGACGAGCGGGAAATGGTCGTCGAGCTGGCCGGACGCGACCTCCTGCGCGGCCTGTTCGATCGCCTCGGCCTTGTCGGCTTCGAGGCCGTGGCGGCGGTTCACGCGCGCGGCGGCCTGTTTGACGAGGGCGAGCGCATGGACGATTTCGATCGGCATCCGCTCGCGAGCGCCGAAGGGAAAGTTTTCGAGGCTGCGCTCGGTCTGCGCGCCCCAATAAGCGTCGACGGGGACGTCGATGGGGCCGATCGAGTCGGTTTCGGTGCGGGTTGCCTGGGTCATATCCCATGAACGGGTGCGCGGCGCGGTGGTTTCGCGCGCCCGCGTCATTCCCGCGCAGGCGGGAATCCGGAACCTCTGGCGGTTCGACCCGTGCGAGGACCAGCGCGTCCGGATCCCCGCCTTTGGCCGTCGGCCAAAGTTTATCCTGAGCGCCTGCCTTGCAGGCGGTCGAAGGGCCGGGATGACGGAAAAAGGAGTCAGCCGATCCGCTTCGACAGGAAGAAGCGCGCCTCGCCAGGCGGGTAATCGTCGATCTGGCCGAAGACGCCGTAGCCGAGCTTTTCGTAGAAGCCGCGCGCCTGGAAGCTGAACGTGTCGAGCCAGATGCCGATGCAGCCGAGCCGCTGTGCCTCGGCTTCGGCGGCACGCATCAAGGCGCGGCCATGGCCGTGGCCGCGCGCTTCGGGCGGGAGCGCGAGGTATTTGACGAAGAGCCAGCGGTAGCTTGCTTCTCCCCACAGGCCGCCGGTGATCGCGCCGGCCGCGTCGCGGTGCACGAGCGCGATCTTGTGGCGCTCGGTCGGGCCGCCGGCGGCGTTGTTGTGCGCGGCCAGCGGCGCGAGGATGGCGGCGAGGTCGGCGTCGGTGGGGGAGGGGATGAGGTCGATCATGATCGGGTCGGGGTCCGGGGGCATGTCATGGGAGTGAATCCCATGACGTCGGACGCGGGCGAGCCGCGCCGGCCGTGCCGATGCGTCGCTGTGCGACCGCGGCGCAGATGTGCGCCGCTCGCATCGTCACTTCTTCCTTTTGAAGTCCACCGCGACCACGTTCGAGCCGTCCTCGACCGGGGTTGCGCCGGGGCCGTCGTTCTCGGCCGGGTCGTGCGGGCCGGGGCCGTCGCCGGGGCCTTCCTGCGCCTGGAAGCGCAGTTCGAAATTGACCGTCGGGTCGTGGAAGCCGGTGATCGCCGAATAGGGAATGACGAGCTTCGAGGGCACCTGGTTGAAGCTGAGGCCCACCGAGAAGCGCTCCTGGTCGACGGTCAGGTCCCAGAAGCGGTTCTGGAGAACGATCGTCATCTCGTCGGGGAATCGCTCGATCAGCCGCTGCGGGATGTCGACCCCGGGCGCCTGCGTCTTGAAGGTGATGTAGAAGTGGTGCTCGCCCGGCAGGCCGCCCGACTCGGCCACGGTTCCCAGCACGCGCCCGACGACCGCGCGCAGCGCCTGCTGCACGATTTCGTCATAGGGGATCAGGCTGTCGGGCAGCATATCGCTCATGTCCGCCATGGGTAGCGCGCCGCGCGGAAGGGTCAAGGTTGCTTGGGACGCGCGCTGCGTTATGGACGCGATCATGCGCACCGCCACGATCCGCCGCGACACCTCGGAAACGAAGGTCGCCGTCACCGTCGATCTCGACGGGACCGGCACATACGACGTGAAGACCGGCGTCGGCTTCTTCGACCACATGCTCGAGCAATTGTCGCGCCACGGCCTCATCGACCTTACCGTGCGCTGCGACGGCGACCTGCATATCGACGAGCATCACACCGTCGAGGACGTGGCGCTGGCGCTGGGCAGCGCGGTGGCGCAGGCGCTGGGGGACAAGCGCGGCATCCGCCGCTACGGCCACGCGCTGAGCCCGATGGACGAGACGCTGA
Source organism: Sphingomonas sp. BE138 (assembly GCF_031456125.1). Taxonomy (NCBI): domain Bacteria; kingdom Pseudomonadati; phylum Pseudomonadota; class Alphaproteobacteria; order Sphingomonadales; family Sphingomonadaceae; genus Sphingomonas; species Sphingomonas sp. BE138. Next base: position 307,127 of record NZ_JAVDUC010000002.1, on the reverse strand, counting down.
CGCGCGTCGCGCTCGACATCTCGGGGCGGCCGTGGCTCGTCTGGCGTGCGCGCTTCTCGCAGCCGCGGCTGGGCGGGATGGACACCGAGATGTTCCAGCACTTCTTCCACAGCTTCGCGCAGAACGCCGGCATCACGCTGCACGTCGAGACGCTGTACGGCGAGAACAACCACCATATCGCCGAGAGCATGTTCAAGGGGCTTGCCCGCGCCCTGCGCACCGCCGTTGAGATCGACGCGCGCAAGGCCGATGCGATCCCGTCGACCAAGGGGACGCTGTGACGGGGTTTCGCGCCTCCGGCGACCTGTGCGTCGTGCTGCTGAGCTATGTGCGCCCGCTGGACGAGGTCGACGCGCAGATGGCGGCGCATGTCGCGTGGCTCGAACAGGGGTTCGGGCAGGGCGTGTTCCTGGTCGCGGGGCGGCGCGCGCCGCGCACCGGCGGGGTGATCGTGATGCGCGGCGAGCGTGCGGCGGTGGAGCGGGTGGTCGCGACCGACCCGTTCGTGACCAGCGGCGTCGCGACCGCCGAGGTCGTGGCGTTCAACGCCAGCTTCGCCGCGACCGACCTGCACGCGTGGCTGGCATGACGCTGGCGCTGATCGACTATCAGGCCGGGAACCTCCATTCGGTCGAAAACGCGCTGCGGGCGGCCGGTTGCGTCGACCTGACCGTCACCGCCGATCCGGAGGTGGTGCGGCGCGCCGACCGGGTCGTGCTGCCCGGCGTCGGTGCGTTCGGGGCGTGCGCGGCCAGCTTGCGCGCGGTGCCGGGGATGGTCGAGGCGATGGAGGAGCGCGTGCTCGGACAGGGCGCGCCGTTCCTGGGCATCTGCGTCGGGATGCAGTTGCTCGCCACGACCGGCGAGGAACTCGGCGTTCACCGCGGGCTGGGCTGGATCGACGGCGCCGTGCGCCGCATCGACCCGGCGGGCAGCGACGCCAAGGTGCCGCACATGGGCTGGAACGACGTCGTGCCGCAGGGCGACGGTCACCCGCTGATCGTACCGGGCGAGGCCTATTTCCTGCATAGCTATGCCTTCACCGGCGACGGCGTGGTCGCGACCACCGACCATGCCGGCGCGGTCACCGCCGCGGTGGCGCGCGGCACGGTGCTGGGCGTGCAATTCCATCCAGAGAAGAGCCAGCGCTATGGCCTTGCGCTGCTCGAAAGGTTCCTGACATGGCGTCCCTGATCGTCTTTCCCGCCATCGACCTGAAGCGAGGCCAGGTCGTCCGCCTCGCCGAGGGCGATATGGATCGCGCGACCGTCTACGGCGACGATCCCGCCGCGCAGGCGCGCGCCTTTGCGGACGCCGGCGCGACGCACCTGCACGTCGTCGATCTGGACGGTGCGTTCGCGGGCGAGAGCGTCAACGGGGAGGCGGTGCGCGGGATCGTCGCGGCGTTTCCGGGGCGCGTGCAGCTAGGCGGCGGCATCCGCACGCCCGAGGCGGTCGCGGCGTGGATCGAGCGCGGCGTCGCGCGGGTCGTGATCGGCACCGCGGCGCTGGAACAACCGCAGTTCGTGCGCGACATGGCCGCCGCCTATCCGGGGCAGATCGTCGTCGCGGTCGACGCGCGCGACGGGATGGTCGCGACCAAGGGCTGGGCGGAAGTATCGACCACCCCGGTCGCCGACCTCGCCCGGCGGTTCGAGGATGCCGGGGTGGCGGCGTTGCTGTTCACCGACGTGGGGCGCGACGGGCTGCTCAAGGGCTGCAACGTCGAGGCGACCGTCGCGCTGGCCAGGGACGTGCGGATCCCGGTGATCGCGAGCGGCGGGGTCGCCGGGATCGACGACATCCATGCGCTGGCCGCACACGCCGGCGACGGGGTGGAGGGCGTCATCACCGGGCGCGCGCTCTACGACGGACGGCTCGACCTGGGCGACGCATTGCGGGTCGCGGCGCGCTGACCCGGGCCGCCTCCCGCACGAGCGTGCTGCGCCGGGTGCTCGCGCGCGCCGACCGTTTCCTGCTGTTGCTGATCGCGACGGTCGCGCTGGCGGCGGTGCTGCCGGCGCGCGGCGAAGTGGCGGTGTGGGTCGAGCACAGCACCGTCGCGGCGGTGGCCCTGCTGTTCCTTCTCTACGGCGCGCGGCTTGCGCCGCAGGCGATCTGGGCGGGGCTGGCGAACTGGCGGCTCCAATCGATGGTGTTCGCCAGCACCTACGCGTTTTTTCCGCTGGTCGGTCTGGGTGTGGCGGCGGCCACGCGCGCGTGGTTGCCGCGCGAGGTGGTGGACGGGTTGCTGTTCCTCTGCCTGCTGCCCTCGACGGTGCAATCGTCGATCGCCTTCACCTCGATCGCGCGCGGCAACGTGCCCGCGGCGTTGTGTGCCGCCTCCTTGTCGAACCTGGCGGGCGTCATCCTGACCCCGCTGCTGGTCGCGCACCTGCTCACGCAGGCGAGCGGCGGACTGTCGCTGGCGGCGCTGGAGGAGATCGCGCTGCAGATCCTGCTGCCGTTCGCGATCGGGCAGGCGATACGGCCCTGGGCGGCGACCTGGCTGCGCGCGCACCCGACGCTGACGTCGGTCGTCGATCGCGGATCGGTGCTGGTGGTGGTCTATGCCGCATTCAGCGCCGGGGTGGTCGCGGGCATCTGGACGCGGCTGTCGCCGCTGACGCTGGTCGCGGTGCTGGCGGTGTCGCTGGTCGTGCTGGCGATCGTGATCGCGGGCACGACGATCGCATCGCGCGCGGCGGGCTTCCCGGTCGAGGACGAGATCGCGACCGTGTTCTGCGGGTCGAAGAAGAGCATGGCGAGCGGCATCCCGATGGCGGCGATCCTGTTCCCGGCGGCGTCGGTGGGGCTGATCGTGCTGCCGCTGATGATCTTCCATCAGGCGCAGCTGTTCGTCTGCGCGTGGCTGGCGCGGCGCTATTCGGTGCGGGCGGCGGAATAGCGCGACGGCGGCGGTCGGCTTGCTCTCGATCGTCGCCGCGGGCATGGGACCCGCATGACCGTCCGAGCGCGCGTGATCCCCTGCCTCGACGTCGCCGGCGGGCGCGTCGTCAAAGGCGTCAATTTCGTCGATCTGGTCGATGCCGGCGACCCGGTGGAGCAGGCGCGCGCCTATGACGCGGCAGGGGCGGACGAACTCTGCTTCCTCGACATCACCGCCAGCCACGAGGCGCGGGGCACGATCCTGGACGTGGTGCGGCGTACCGCCGCGGTGTGCTTCATGCCGCTGACCGTCGGCGGCGGGGTGCGCAGCGCCGAGGATGCGCGTGCGTTGCTGCTGGCGGGGGCGGACAAGGTGGCGGTGAACTCGGCGGCGGTGGCGCGACCGGAAGTGGTGTCGGACATCGCCGAGCGGTTCGGCAGCCAGTGTTGCGTCGCCAGCGTCGATGCGCGGCGCGTCGGCGATGGCTGGGAGGTGTTCACGCACGGCGGGCGGCGCGCGACCGGGATCGACGCGGTCGACCATGCGCTGCGGCTCGCCGAGCTGGGGGCGGGGGAGTTGCTGGTCACCTCGATGGACCGCGACGGGACGAAGGGGGGGTACGACCTCGCGCTTGTCCGCGCGATCGCCGATCGCACCGCGGTGCCGGTGGTGGCGAGCGGCGGCGTGGGCTCGCTGGACGATCTGGTCGCGGGGGTGGTCGAGGGGCATGCCTCGGCGGTACTGGCGGCGTCGATCTTCCATTTCGGCCAGGCGACGGTGGCGGAGGCGCACCGCGCGCTGGCGGCGGCAGGGGTGCCGGTGCGGGTGCCGTTGCAATAGCGGGGGCGTCGCACGCGGTGGACCGCGCCGCCGTCGATAAGCCACTATGGTGGCCGCCGCCTTTCCGACCTATGTTATATACCCGAAGGTTCCCGCCTTCCTGGCCGGGACGATTGGACGAGTGATGGCCCTTGATAAGCCTGCACGTATGTTCACCCCATCTGAACAGAGCGAGGCGACCGAAAATCTGTCCAGGGCGAAAGCGTACGGTCGTCCGAGGCGGGTATGGGTTGAGGATGGTCACGTCTTCGTCGAGGGATATGATGGGGAGATCGTTTTCATGCTCCCCGAGGTGGCCATTACGATGGGCCGCGAATTGGGTGAGGCAGGCACCGCATCTCTGATCAACCGGGTCATGGACGATAACGATCCGGCCTCACCGCAATAATCACCCCCACTCCGCCTCCGCATGTTCATCCAGCCGCGGACTGGGCCGCGCCGCTACCGCCCGCACACCGTCGTATCGGATCGGAGAGGCGAGGCCGGGGATGCCGGATATCGCCAGTTGCAGGCCGCGCGCGATCACCTGCGGGTCGGCGAACACCTGGTCGATGCGGTTGACCGGACCTACGGGTACGCCGGCCGCCTCCAGTGCGGCGAGGAGATCGGCGCTGCGCCACAGGACGGTCCGCGCGACCAGCAGCGGGAGCAGCGCGGCGCGGTTCGCCACGCGCGCCGGGTTGGTGACGAAGCGGGGATCGTGGGCGAGCGCGGGCACCTCCAGCACCGCACAGAGCTTGGCGAACTGGCGGTCGTTGCCGACCGCGACGATCAGATCGCCGTCGCCGGTCGGGAAGCTCTGATAGGGGGCGAGGTTGGGGTGGCCGTTGCCGGCGCGGTGGGGCACGACCCCGCTCGCCATCCAGTTCAGCGCCTGGTTGGCGAGCACCGCGACCTGCGTGTCGAGCAGCGCCATGTCGATGTGCGTGCCGGTGCCGCTCGCGCCCCGCGCGACGGCAGCGGCGAGGATCGCGACCGTCGCATAGACGCCGGTGAACAGATCGGCATGCGCGACGCCGCCCTTTTGCGGCGGGCCGTCGGGCTCGCCGGTGATCGACATGATCCCGCCCATGCCCTGGATGATGAAGTCGTAGCCGGCGCGGTGCGCATAGGGGCCGTCCTGCCCGAAGCCGGTGATCGAGCAGACGATCAGCCGCGGGTTGAGCGCGCGCAAGGCGGCGGGGTCGAGCCCGTATTTGACGAGGCCGCCGACCTTGTAATTCTCGATCACCACGTCGGCGCCGGCGGCGAGATCGCGGACGCGCGCCTGTCCTTCGGCGCTCGCGATGTCGATCGCCACCGAGCGCTTGCCGCGGTTGCAGGCGTGATAATAGGCCGCCGACAAATTCTCGCCGTCCGCGCCGGTGACGAACGGCGGGCCCCAGTGGCGGGTGTCGTCGCCGTCGCCGGGGCGCTCGACCTTGATGACGTCGGCGCCGAGATCGGCGAGCAGCTGCCCGGCCCAGGGCCCGGCGAGGATGCGGGCGAGTTCGAGGACGCGCAGGCCGGCGAGAGGGCGGTGGGTCATGCGCAGCGGTCTAGCGGGTGTGGCCAAGCCTTGAACAGTCCCGCCCCCGCCGCCTAAGACCCCGCCGGTCACTGTCGAAGAGGTTGCCCCATGAAGACCCGCGCCGCCGTCGCGTTCGAAGCGAAGAAGCCGCTGGAGATCGTCGAGCTCGACCTCGAAGGCCCCAAGGCGGGCGAGGTGCTGGTCGAGATCATGGCGACCGGCATCTGCCATACCGACGCCTATACGCTGGACGGGCTGGACAGCGAGGGGCTGTTCCCGAGCGTGCTGGGGCACGAGGGCTGCGGGATCGTGCGCGAGGTGGGTGCGGGCGTGACCAGCGTGGTGCCGGGCGACCACGTCATCCCGCTGTACACGCCGGAATGTCGCCAGTGTAAGTCGTGCCTGTCGGGCAAGACGAACCTGTGCACCGCGATCCGCGCGACGCAAGGCAAGGGCTTGATGCCGGACGGCACGACCCGCTTCAGCTACAAGGGTCAGCCGATCTATCATTACATGGGCTGCTCGACCTTCTCGAACTTCACGGTGCTGCCCGAGATCGCGGTGGCGAAGATCCGCCCGGACGCGCCGTTCGACACCAGCTGCTATATCGGGTGCGGCGTGACCACCGGCGTCGGCGCGGTGGTGAATACCGCCAAGGTCGAGGTCGGGGCGACGGTGATCGTCTTCGGGCTGGGCGGGATCGGGCTGAACGTGATCCAGGGCGCGAAGCTGGCGGGCGCGGCGCGGATCGTTGGCGTCGACATCAATCCGGATCGCGAGGCATGGGGGCGGCAGTTCGGGATGACCGACTTCGTCAATCCCAGGCACGTCGGTGACGTCGTCCAGCACCTGATCGCGCTGACCGACGGCGGCGGCGACTATACCTTCGACTGCACCGGCAACACGGTGGTGATGCGGCAGGCGCTGGAATCGGCGCATCGCGGCTGGGGCGAGTCGATCGTGATCGGCGTCGCCGAGGCGGGCAAGGAGATCGCGACGCGGCCGTTCCAGCTGGTGACCGGGCGCGTGTGGAAAGGTACCGCGTTCGGCGGTGCGCGCGGGCGCACCGACGTGCCGAAGATCGTCGACTGGTACATGAACGGCATGATCCAGATCGACCCGATGATCACGCACCGGCTGACGCTGGACGAGATCAACAAGGGCTTCGACCTGATGCATGCGGGCGAGAGCATCCGCAGCGTCGTGGTGTATTGAGGGGAGGGAACGGATGTTTTCGCACGTGATGGTCGGATCCAACGATATCGCCCGATCGAAGGCGTTCTACGACGCGCTGTTCGCGGTGCTGGGCGCCGGCGCGGGGCGGCAGGACGACAAGGGGCGCGTCGTCTATGCGCACGACGGTGCGCTGTTCATGATCTCGCGCCCGATCGACGGCGCGCCGGCGTGCCATGCCAACGGCGGGACGATCGGATTCCGCATGAGCGGACCGGAACAGGCGACGGCGTGGCACGACGCCGGGGTCGCCAATGGCGGCACCGCGATCGAGGACGCGCCGGGCGTGCGCACCAGCCCGTTCGGGCAGCTCTTCCTCGCCTATCTGCGCGATCCGGACGGCAACAAGCTGTGCGGCGCCTATCGCGTGCCCGCCCGAGCATCATGATGCCGATGGACACCGTCTCCACTGCCAAGGCGCACGGCGGAACGCAGGGCGTGTACCGCCATGCCTCGACCGCGACCGGCACCGACATGACCTTCTCGGTCTTTGTCCCCGATCATGCGCCGGGCGCGGTGCTGCCGGTGGTGTGGTACCTCTCCGGCCTGACCTGCACGCACGCGAACGTGACCGACAAGGGCGAGTACCGTCGCGCGTGCGCCGAGCATGGCCTGATCTTCGTCGCGCCCGACACGTCGCCGCGCGGCGACGACGTGCCCGATGAGGACACATGGGACTTCGGCAAGGGCGCGGGCTTCTACGTCGACGCGACGCAGGCGCCCTGGGCGACGCACTTCCGCATGTGGACGTATGTCACCGAGGAGCTGCCCGCGCTGCTCGCCGCACATTTCCCGGTCGACATGGCGCGGCAGTCAATCATGGGGCATTCGATGGGCGGGCACGGCGCGCTGACGGTCGCGCTTCGTCATCCCGACTGCTTTCGCGCGGTCTCCGCCTTCGCACCGATCGTCGCGCCGGCCCAGGTGCCGTGGGGCAGAGCGCTCGACCGCTATCTGGGCGACGACCTCGCCGCCAAGCGCCGACACGACGCCGTCGCGTTGATCGAGGACGGCGCACGGGTGAAGGAATTGCTGGTCGACCAGGGTGATGCCGACCCGTTCCTGCAAGAGCAATTGCGCCCGGAGTTGCTGGCAGAGGCGTGCGCGGCGGCGGAGATCGATCTGACGCTCAGGATGCAGCCGGGATACGACCACAGCTATCATTTCGTCTCGACCTTCATGGCCGATCATCTGGCGTGGCACGCGGCGCGCCTGCACGCTTGACGCCCCGCGTGCGTACGCGCGCTTGACGCCCCGCGTGCGTACGCACGCTTGACGCCCCGCGTGCGTACGCACGCTTGACGCAATGCGGCATGGCGAGGCATCAGCCCCCATGCCCCATCGCTCGCCCGCCGACCCGCACAACATGAAGCGCCGTGGACTGTTGTTCGTGCTGTCCTCGCCATCGGGGGCAGGCAAGTCGACGATCGCACGGATGCTGCTGGCCAGCGAGCCCGAGCTGTCGCTGTCGGTCTCCGCCACCACGCGCGGCATCCGCGCGGGCGAGGAGGACGGGCGCGATTATCATTTCGTCTCGCTCGACACGTTCCGCGAGATGGTGGCGAACCATGAGTTCCTCGAATGGGCGCACGTCTTCGACCAGCGCTACGGCACGCCGCGCGCGCCGGTCGACGCGCTGTTGGCCGAGGGCAAGGACGTGCTGTTCGACATCGACTGGCAGGGCGCGCAGCAGCTCCACCAGATTGCGGGCGGCGACGTGGTGCGCGTGTTCATCCTGCCGCCGTCGATGGAGGAGTTGCGCCGCCGCCTCGAAGGCCGCGCCACCGACGCACAGGAGATCATCGAGCGTCGCATGAGCCGCGCGGACGCCGAGATCAGCCACTGGGACGGGTACGACTACGTATTGGTCAACGACGATGTCGAATCGTGCTTCGCCAAGGTGAAGACGATCCTGGCGGCGGAGCGGCTGAGGCGTTCGCGCCAGACCGGGCTGATCGGCTTCATCCGCAAGCTGCGCACGCCGGTGGCATGAGGCACGAAAGGCGCCGTCTCGCCTTATTAGCGACGGCCGGATGGGTCGGGCGTCACCACCGGGTCGGGTAGCGCGACCAAGCGCATGATCATGGCCTCGTCTTCGAGGCGCGCATGGATCGTGCGGCGCAGCAGCATCGCGGCTGCTCGATAGCCTTGCCAGTCGTCGGCGATCTTCTCGGTCGGCCAGTCGGCCAGGTAAGCGGAAATTCGCTGCCGATAACCGGCGGTCCGGTCCTTGATCGTCTGAAGGCAGCGCACGGCATCGCTCGCCGCATGGGCTTCGGCCTGCGGCAACACCTCCTCGACGAAATACTCCAGCCGGCGGCGGCTTGCCTCGGCGATGCGCCAGCGGACGCGCGCGATCGCAGGCATGTCGGGCGAGGACTGTCGGCAGAGCGACTCATGATCGCGCATCGCCATTGACAGGACCTCGTTACGGCGCTGCATCTCGGTCCACATGGTGCTTCATTCCGATCCCGGCGCGCCCGGCCGATCCGGGAACACGCATTGTTCCTGACGTGGATCAGTTAAGGGGACGTCATCTCAGCCGCCGAGCAGCGCCAAGAATCGCACGGCCGCGTCATAGTCGCGGCGCTTGCCGGCGCGCGCCTGGGTCGCCAGCGCGTCCTCGCCCCAGCGTTCGACCTGCCAGTCGTCGTCGAGCATCGCCGCGGCCCACAACGTATCGGCATCGACCGCGCCTTCCACCAGCGCCAGCGCGCCGACCAACGTGCCGGTCAGCGTCACGATCGGCGACAACGCAGCGAGGTGGAAGGCGTCGCGGCTCGCCACCGCGTCTCCCAACCGTTCGATCGTCGCGGGCGGCTGCGCGCGATGGATGATGCCGGCCACCACCTCGATATGCACGTCGTAGCGATCGCGTGCCCAGTCAAGCAACGGGTTCCATGCCGCCGCCTGGCGCGCGACCAGCGTGGCCGGGCCGTCGGCACGATAGCAGAGCAGGTCGCTCTCCGCGTAGCGCGCCAATCCGGCGGCGAACGCGGACGGGTCGGCGGCGACGCGGTCGATCGCGGCATTGGCGAGCCCGGTCAGCGGCATCGCGCGCGGATCGATCGCATCGCCGACCGCGCGCCACTCGTCCGCGATCGCCTCGGCGAGCGCCGCGGTCGGCAGCGCCAGCGGCGCGCGACCGGGCGTGCGTACCGCGCGCGCATCAAGCCGGATCGCGTTGTCGGCGTCGACCGACACCTCGGTCCAGAACCGCTTCATTTCGGTGTCCTCCAGCGACGGGCAAGCGCGCGCGGCACCGTGGCGAGCATCCACAGCGCGCTGGCGACGATCGCGACGCCGAGCAGCCGCGGCCCGAGCGTCTGCGCGCGCCCGAGCAGCACGACGCCGAGCAGCGCACCCGCGGTGGCGGCCAGGCGGATCGCGACCAGCGCCGCCCAGCGATTGCGCGCCGGGTCGTTCATGCCGCGACCAGCGCCGGAAGATCGGCGCAGCGGTGCGCGACCGCCTCCGCACCCGCCTGCCACAGCGCCGCCTCGCGGTGATAACCCCAACTGACGCCGAGCGCGCGCACGCCCGCGGCGCGCGCCATCGCCATGTCGAACGTGGTGTCCCCGATCATCACGGTCATATGGGGCGGCGCGCCCGCCTCCGCCATGGCGGCGCGAAGCATCGCGGGATCGGGCTTGGACGGGTGCCGGTCGGCGGTCTGGAGCGTGACGAAGCGGTCGGTGAGGCCGTGCATCGCCAGCACATGTGCCAGTCCGCGGTCGGACTTGCCGGTCGCGACGCCGAACAGCCAGCCGTCCGCCGCGAGCGCGTCGAGCGCGCCGACGAGGCCTTCGTACAGCGGCTCGGCGTCGAGCAACCCGTCCTCGCGCATCGAGCGGAACGTGGCCTTGTAGGTATCGGCCAGCATGAGGTGGAGGGCGGGCGAGGCGGCAGGGGCGAGCAGCGTCACCGCCTCGACCAGGCTGAGCCCGACGATCGCGCGGATCGCGGGGCGCGGCGGGGCCGCGAGCCCGTGCGCGGCGAAGGCGCTCTCCATCGCGCGGCAGATGTTGGCCTGGCTGTCGACGAGCGTCCCGTCGCAGTCGAACACGGCGAGTCGTATCGGCATGACCGCCCTGTTAGTCGGCAAAGCGTGGGAGGCAAGCGGCGGAGCGCGCGTTAACGACTTCGTGACGGACGGCGGATATGGTTAAGGCAGCACGGACGCCGGGGGGCGTGCGCAACTGTCTTGGAGCCGAGGGGCGGAAATGATCGAAGCTGTCGCACTAACGTACGGGATGCTGCTGAGTTTCGTGCTGACGGGGGCGTCGCGCAACAAGAAGCTGTCGCGCGCCAACCCGCCGATCCTGACGTACGTCGGCTACGTGCTGTTCGGCATCACCTGCTCGGTGGCCGTGATGGCCGCGACCTATGCGGCGTGGGGCGTGGTCACCGACTCGGCGGTCTGAGCCGACGGCGCGCGCGGCGATCCCGATCAGCCGCGCTTCCTGGCCTGCGCGTAGGTGCCGAGCACGCGCACCCATTTGGTGTGGAAGCCCAGTTCCTCCATCGCGCGATCGAACGCCGGGTCGCCGGGGCGCCCCTCGACATCGCAATAGAATTCGGTCGCCGCGAAGCTGCCGCCGCGCTGGTAGCTCTCCAGCTTCGTCATGTTGACGCCGTTGGTCGCGAAGCCGCCCATCGCCTTGTAGAGCGCGGCGGGGATGTTCTTCACCGCGAAGATGAAGGTCGTCATCCACGGTCCTTCGCCGGTCAACGGCCGCGCGCCGCGCGCCAGCGTGACGAAGCGGGTCATGTTGTGGTCGGCGTCGGCGATATCGGTCGCCAGCAGTTCCAGCCCGTAGATCGCCGCCGCACCCGGCGGGGCGAGCGCCGCAACCGTCGGGTCGCGCAGTTCGGCGACCACGGCCGCGGCGCCGGCGGTATCGGGGTAGTTCACCGGCGCGATGCCGTGCGCCTTCAGCCAGTGGCGGCATTGCCCCAGCGCCTGCGGATGGCTCATCGCCTGCCGCACTCCGTCGCGCGGGCCGCAGCCGATCAGCGCGTGGCGGATGGCGAGGAAATGCTCGCCGGTGATGACCAGCCCGGATTCGGGGAGCAGGAAATGCATGTCGGCGACGCGGCCATGCAACGAATTCTCGATCGGGATGATCGCGCAATCCGCCGCGCCCGTCTTCACCGCGTCCAGCGCATCCTCGAAGCTGAAGCACGGCAGCGGCAGCGCGTCCGGAAAGGCTTCCTGCATCGCGACATGGCTGTTGGCGCCCGGGGCCCCCTGGAACGCGACCGCGCGATCCGGCCGGGCGGCGGCGGCGTCGGTCATCGCGGCGACGATCGGGCGGGCAGGGGCGGCGTAACTTTGCATGGCCGTTGCGCCTAGAAGAGCAGCCCGCGCCGCTCAAGCGCTTGCGATGCGCGGGAGCCCTTTCTATGGAACGTGAAGGAAGAGGGGCGAAACGGCGACATGGACGACCGGACCAACACGATTTTCGGCTGGGCGCTGGCAGCGGCAGGGACGGCGCTGGGGCTGTCGATCGCCGGCGGCATGCTGTTCCATGGCGAGCGCCCCGAGAAGATGGGCTATGCGATCGAGGGCGTCGAGGAAGCGGGAGGCGGCGGTGCGGCCGAGGTGCCGATCGCCTCGCTGCTGGCAAGCGCGGACCCCGCCAAGGGCGCCGAGGTCTTCAAGAAGTGCGCGGCGTGCCACACGATCAACCAGGGCGGCGCCAACGGCATCGGCCCGAACCTGTACCACACGCTGGGCGAGCCGATCGGACAGGGCAAGGGCGGCTTCGCCTTCTCCGATGCGCTGAAGAGCGTCGGCGGCACCTGGGACTTCGAAAAGATGAACGCGTGGCTGACGTCGCCGCGCAAGTTCGCCAACGGCACCAAGATGACCTTCGCCGGGCTCGGCAATCCCGAGGATCGTGCGAACCTGATCGCGTATCTGAACCAGCAGGGATCGAACCTGCCGCTGCCGGCCGCGCCGGCGCCGGGCGCGGCGCCGACCGATCCGGCGGTCGCGAACGTCACCGAGGCGACGAAGGGCGACACCGCCGATATCGCGAACACCGGCACGCCGGCGTCGGGCGCGCCGTCGATTGACCCGGCGGCGAAGGACGACAAGGCGCTGGGCGCGGTGCCGCCGGCCAAGCCATAGGGCTTCCCGTCATTTCGAGCGTAGCGACGCAGTCCAAGGTCGGAGCACGTTGCTCTGGATTGCTTCGCTACGCTCGCCATGGCGGAGGATTTCATCGAACGCTCGGCAGGTATCGGGCGAGTTCGATCCTCACACCCCGTTCGCACCGAGCTTGCCGAAGTGCGTGTTCCAGGCGCTTCGCCTCCTCACGTGCTTCACAGGCTCAGCACGAACGGGGTGGATGGCGCGGATCTGGCGCACGTCGCCTTAGTGCGCCCCCAGCCACGCCCCCACCTGCGCCGCGATCGGCGCGAACACGCGATCGCCGTCCCCCGCAGCGGGCGGCTGTCCTGCGTCCGAGGCGGTGCGGATGGTGATGTCGAGGGGGACCCGGCCAAGGAAGGGGATGCCCGCCTCGTGTGCCGCGGCTTCCGCGCCGCCGCGCCCGAACGGATCGGAGACCTCGCCGCAATGCGGGCAGGCATAGCCGGCCATGTTCTCGACCAGTCCGATGATCGGCACGCCCGCCTTCTCGAACAGGTCGATCGCGCGGCGTGCGTCGATCAGCGCGAGGTCCTGCGGAGTCGAAACGATCACCGCACCGGCGGGACGATGCTTCTGCACCATCGTCAGCTGCACGTCGCCGGTGCCGGGCGGCAGGTCGACGACGAGCGTGTCGGTCGCGCCCCAGTCGGCATCGATCAGCTGCCCCAGCGCGCCTGCGGTCATCGGCCCACGCCATGCGATCGCGCGGCCGGGCTCCACCAACTGCCCCATCGACAGCAGCGGCACGCCCCAAGGCGTCGCGACCGGCAGCAGCACCTTGTCGCGCGCCTCGGGCCGCGTCCCCTCGACCGCCATCAGCCGCGGTTGCGAGGGGCCGTAGATGTCGGCGTCCACCAGCCCGGTGCGCCGCCCGGCGCGCGCCAGCGCGATCGCGAGATTGGCCGACAGCGTCGATTTGCCGACTCCGCCCTTGCCGCTGGCGACCGCGACGATCCGGCGCGCGACCCGCTCGGCGGTGACGACGGTGCGCACATCGTAGCCGGGGCGCGCCGCCGCCATGCGGACGCTCACCTCCAGTGCGTCGCGCGCGGAGGCGTCGAGCCCGCTGGCGTCGATCACCACGCCGATCCGCTGCGCCTCGATTCGCACCGTCGCACGCGCGCCCGCCACCGCGCGCACCGCCTCGACCACGTCGGTGGCCACGTCTTTCTCGCTCATGGCGGCATTCCGTAGGCGCCTGCGCGTGGCTTGCCACTGTTTTTCGCGGATCGCGCACCTATAAAGACCGACATGACCATCCTGCGACGCTGGCTCCGGCGCCCGATCATCCTTGCCGCCGACAATAATGGACCCTGGGGAGGTGGCGGTGACGACAATGCCGGACCGCGCAATCCGTGGTCGGTGCCCCCGGGCGGACGGCGCACCACCGGCAAGCCAACCGCGCTCGACGAATTCCTGAAGAAGGCGCGCGTCAATACCGGCGGTGGTGGCGGCGGCGGCGGCCGCCCGCAGCTGCCGCTCGGCGCCTCGGCGCGGACGTTGTGGATCATCGGCGCGGTGCTGCTGGTCGCGATCTGGCTGCTGCTGACGTCCTTTCACCAGATCGGGCCGCAGCAGCGCGGGGTGGTGACCTATTTCGGCAAATATTCGGGGATGCTCGAGCCCGGCATCCGCGTCACGCTGCCGGCGCCGATCGTCAACGTGACCAAGGTCGACGTCGAGCAGGTGCGCACCGACGAATTCCCGCAGGACGGCGGGGAGACGGTGCTGACCGGCGACCAGAACATCATCGACCTGGCCTATACGGTGCGCTGGCGCGTGTCGGACCCGCGCAACTACGTCTTCGAGATCAAGGATCCGCAGGAGACGGTCCGCGCGACCGCCGAGAGCGCGATGCGCGCGGTGCTGGCGACGACCCGGATGAACGAGGCGATCGGTGCGGGGCGCGGGCTGATCGAGGCGCGCGTGGCGCAGGTCATGCAGCAGATCCTCGACAGCTATCAGGCCGGGGTCCGCGTGCAGGGCGTGTCGATCAAGCAGGCGTCGCCGCCCGCCGCCCTGGTGGACGATTTCAACGCGGTCACGGCCGCGCAGCAGGAAGCGGTCGGCAATCTGAACAACGCGCGCAGCTATTCGCAGCAGGTTGTCGCGCGCGCGCAGGGTGAAGCCGCGGCATTCGACCAGGTCTATGCGCAATATCGCCTGGCGCCCGACGTGACGCGCCGCCGCATGTATTACGAGACGATGGAGGCCGTGCTGGCCAAGACCGACAAGACGATCGTGGAGACGCCCGGTGTGACCCCGTACCTGCCGCTCGATCGCGCCCGCAAGCTCGTCGAGCCGACCGAAAGCCAGGCATCGGGGCCGGGCGCGTCGTCGCCGGCCCCCGCCACGCAGGGAGGGCAGCGCTGATGCAAGGCTGGATGCGCAATCCGATCGCGATCGGGATGATCGCGCTGGTGCTGGCGATCGTTGCGGCGGCGACCTTCGCGATCGTGCCGGAAACGCAGCAGGCGGTGGTCCTGCGGCTCAACAACCCGGTGCGGCTGGTCAATCAGTGGCAGCCGGGCCAGACGATCGGCAACACCGGCGCGGGCGTGATCGCGCGCGTGCCGTTCATCGACAAGATCGTGTGGGTCGACAAGCGCGTGCTCGACGCCGATCTCGACAATACGCTGGTGCTGTCGACCGACCAGTTGCGGCTGAACGTCGACGCCTATGCCCGTTTCCGGATCGTGGATCCGCTGCGCGCGGTGACCTCGACCGGCAGCCTGTCGAACACCGAGGAGCGGGTCGCGGACCAGTTGCGCCCGTTGCTCGGCACCGCGCTGCGCAACGAACTGGGCAAGGTGCCGTTTGCGGTGCTGCTGAGCCCCGAGCGCGCCGACGTGATGGACGCGATCCAGACCTCGCTCCAGCGCTATGCCCGGCAGTACGGTGCGGAGATCGTCGACGTGCGGATCAAGCATGCCGACCTGCCCGAGGGCAGCCCGCTCGACAGCGCGTTGCAGCGGATGCGTACCGCGCGGCAGCAGGAAGCGAACACGATTCGCGCGCAGGGACAGAAGCAGGCGCAGATCGTCCGCGCGGAGGCCGATGCGCAAGCCGCGCGCATCTATGCCGACGCGTTCAGCAAGGACGCGGATTTTTATGATTTCTACCGCGCGATGCAGAGCTATCGCCACACGTTCGGCGCCGATGGCGGTCCGCAGCCGGAAGGTTCGACCAATATCATCATGAGCCCGAACAATGGCTATCTTCGCGCGTTCGAGGGCGGCGGTCGTTAATCCGCGATGAGCGCGGCGTTCATATTCAAACGCCGTTCATCGCGATTGCGGCACAGCAACAGGCGTATTCATCACTTTTCGGATCGGGTGACCAAGAGGACATGAAAACCGTGCGTTATGCTTACGCCCTGACCGGCGCCCTCCTGCTCGGCGGCACTGCGGCGTCCCTGGCGCTCCAGAACCCGGCGACGGCGCAGATCGCGCAGAACGAACCGGGCGCGATCACCGCATCCGCGCCGCGGGCCGGCGCCCCGATGAGCTTCGCCGACATGGTCGCCAAGCTGCAACCGGCGGTGGTGAACATCTCCACGACGCAGAAGGTGACCGTGCAGCAGCAGGCGAACCCGTTCGCGGGAACGCCGTTCGGCGATCTGTTCGGCCAGTTCGGCGGCGGCGGCGGCGGTGGCGCGCCGGTGACGCGCGAGGGCACGTCGCTGGGCTCGGGCTTCCTGATCTCGGCCGACGGCTATGTCGTGACCAACAACCACGTCATCGCGCCGGCCGCGAAGGGCGCGACGGTCGAGTCGATCACGGTAACGCTCCAGGATCGCAAGGAATATAAGGCGAAGCTGATCGGGCGCGACCCGACGTCGGACCTGGCGGTACTCAAGATCACCTCGCCGACCCCGCTGCCGTTCGTCAAGCTGGGCGATTCGAGCCGCGCGCGCGTCGGCGACTGGGTGGTGGCCATCGGTCAGCCGTTCGGGCTGGGCGGGACGGTGACCGCGGGCATCGTCTCGGCGCTGCACCGACAGACCGGCGCAGCGGGTCCGTTCGACACGTTCATCCAGACCGACGCCGCGATCAACCAGGGCAATTCGGGCGGCCCGATGTTCAACCTGAACGGCGAAGTGATCGGCATCAACAGCCAGATCTACTCGCAGTCGGGCGGCAACATCGGCATCGGCTTCGCAATCCCCGCGACCGAGGCGAAGCCGATCCTCGCCACGCTGATGAAGGGCGACACGGTCAAGCGCGGCTATCTGGGCGTCGGCATCCAGCGGATGAACGACGATATCGCCGGCGCGCTGGGCCTGCCCAAGGATCAGGGCGAGATCATCGGCAGTGTCGAGCCGACCGGCCCGGGCGCCAAGGCCGGGCTGCGCGCGGGCGACGTCGTCGTCGCGATCAATGGCCAAGCCGTGACGCCGGAGCGGACGTTGTCGTCGCTGGTCGCGGGTGCCGCGCCGGGGTCGACGATCAAGCTCGACATCATCCGGGCGGGCAAGCGCCAGTCGCTGAACGCGACGGTGGCGACGCGGCCGTCCGACGACCAGTTGGCGGCAATCAACGGCGGTGGTGACGGTGACGACGGGCTGCCCGACGACGATAGCGGCGAGCAGGCGTCGCCGGGGTCGAGCTCGCTCGGCATCGCGGTGCAGCCGCTGACGCCGCAGATCGCGCGCTCGATCGGCGTCGACTCGACCGTGCAGGGCGTGGTCGTGGCGCAGGTCGATCCGTCGAGCGACGCCGGGCAGAAGCTGAAGCGCGGCGACGTGATCTCGGCGGTGAACGCGCAGCCGGTGCGCACCAGCGCCGATGTCGCGCGCGCGGTGGCGGCGGCGAAGGCGGCCGGGCGTCCCTCGGTGCTGTTGAGCGTCACGCGCGGTCGCCAGACCAACGGCTTCATCGCGGTGAAGATCAAGTAACCCGCGTCGACCGGCGCTAGGCAAAGGGGCCGCCGCATCGCATGGTGCGGCGGCCTTTTTTCTTGGGAGGACGTACGTGGCGGACGGTGGGATCCTGATCGGCGCGGGGGAGGGCGGGGCGAACCCGCAGCGGCTGGAACTGGCGCGCGCCAATCGCCACGGGTTGATCGCGGGGGCGACCGGAACCGGCAAGACCGTGACCTTGCAGGGCATCGTCGAGGGTTTTTCGAGCGCGGGTGTCGCGTGCTTCCTGTCCGATGTGAAGGGCGACCTGTCCGGACTGGCGATGCCGGGGTCGGCGACCGCGAAGAACCACGCGGCCTTTGCGGCACGTGCGGCGCAGATCGGTGCCGACGATTGGCGATATATAGCAACGCCGGTGCAGTTCTGGGACCTGTTCGGCGAGCAAGGACACCCGATCCGTACCACGATCAGCGAGATGGGGCCGCTGCTGCTCGCGCGTTTGCTGGGGCTGAACACGGTGCAGGAGGGCGTGCTGTCGATCGCCTTCCATGTCGCGGACGAGGAAGGGCTGCTGCTGCTCGACCTCGACGATCTGCAGGCCATGCTGGCGCATGTCGCGGAGCGCGCGGAGGAGCTGACCACCCGCTACGGCAACGTGTCGAGGCAATCGGTCGGCGCGATCCAGCGCGCGTTGCTGCAATTGCGCGGGCAGGGAGCGGCGAATTTCTTCGGCGAGCCGGCACTGGCGCTGGACGACCTGTTCGGCACCGACGAGCAGGGGCGCGGGCTGGTCAACATCCTGGCCGCCGACAAGCTGATGGCCTCGCCGCAACTCTATTCGACGTTCCTGCTGTGGCTGCTCGGCGAGATATTCGAGCATCTGCCCGAGGTCGGTGATGTCGACAAGCCGAAGCTGTGCTTCTTCTTCGACGAGGCGCATCTGCTGTTCGACGAAGCACCCGATGCGCTGCTCGACCGGATCGAGCAGGTCGTGCGGCTGATCCGCTCGAAGGGCGTCGGTGTTTACTTCATCACGCAGAACCCGATCGACGTGCCCGACAGCGTCGCGGGACAGCTGGGCAACCGTGTCCAGCACAAGCTGAACGCCTTCACCCCGCGCGACCGCAAGGCGGTGCAGGCCGCCGCCGAGACGTTCCGCGCCAATCCGGGAGTCGACGTGGCGACCGCGATCACCGAGCTGCGCACCGGCGAGGCGCTGGTCTCGCTGCTCCAGCCCGATGGCGCGCCGTCCCCGGTGCAGCGCACGCTGATCCGCCCGCCGGCGAGCCGGGTCGGCCCGGTCACGCCCGAGGAGCGGCGCGTGCTGATCGAGACCGATGCGATCGGCACCAGATACGACATGCCGGTCGATCGCGAGTCGGCGGAGGAGATCCTGGCCGCCAGGACGCAGGAAGCGGCGGCGGCGGTCGCGGTGGCGCGCGCGTCGACCGCGGCGGAGAAGGCCGCGGCGGCGCAGGCGAAGGAAGATGCGCGGGCCGCGCGCGAGAAGGAGCGCGCGCGCCGCGCCGCCGAGCGCGATGCGGCGAACGATCCGTGGAACCGCGCGATGACGTCCGCGACGCGTTCGGCATCGTCGGCGGTCGGGCGTGCGGTGGCGAACGAGGTGACGAAGGCGGTGTTCGGGTCGTCGCGGCGCGGCGGCGGCGGCGGCGGATTGCTGGGGCAGGTGGTGCGCGGTGTTTTGGGCGGGTTGCTGCGGCGCTGAACCGCTCCGATGGCCATCTCTCCACCGTTCGTCCTGAACTTGTCGAAGGGCGTGTCGCCGGGCACGTGCTTCGACAGGCTCAGCACGGACGGGACGGGAGGTGGCCGTGTCGCGCGTTTTCCGCTACAGCGCCGCGCATGACGACCGATTACGACCGCCCGCTGCTGACCCCGCCCGACGGGCACAAGAAGGTGCTGCTCCACTCCTGCTGCGCGCCGTGCTCGGGCGAGGTGATGGAGGCGATGACCGCGAGCGGGATCGACTATACGATCTTCTTCTACAATCCCAACATCCACCCCAAGGAAGAATATATCCTGCGCAAGGAGGAGAATATCCGCTTCGCCGAGAAGCACGATATCCCCTTCGTCGACGCCGATTACGACACGGTCAACTGGTTCAAGCGCGCGCGCGGCATGGAGTTCGAGCCCGAGCGGGGCGCGCGGTGCACGATGTGCTTCGACATGCGCTTCGAGCGGACCGCGCTGTATGCGCACGAGCATGGCTTTCCGGTGATCACCTCGTCGCTGGGCATCTCGCGCTGGAAGAACATGGCGCAGATCAACGATTGCGGCGAGCGCGCGGCGGCGCATTATCCCGACATCGCCTATTGGACGTTCAACTGGCGCAAGGGCGGCGGTGCGGCGCGGATGATCGAGATCTCCAAGCGCGAGCATTTCTATCAGCAGGAATATTGCGGCTGCGTCTATTCGCTGCGCGACACGAACGCACACCGGGTGTCGCAGGGGCGCGAGGAGATCCGGATCGGGGAATTGTATTACGGGGACGAGGCCGCGGGGTGAGTTTGTAACGGTGCGTGTCGGGCACGTCCTTCGACAAGCTCAGGACGAAGGGCGGACGGAGGTTGCCCGATCAAAACAACCCCCTTCGCGCTGAGCGTGTCGAAGCACGTGTGCTAGGCGCCGGCCTCTCGCAACAGCAGCGCACCGTCGTCCGCCACCTCCACCGATAGCGCGCCGTAATCCGCGACCGTCCCGTGCGGCGTCTCCAGCCGCGCGTGGTGAGTCGCGGTGATGACCATCACGTCGGCGCCGGCCGCCTCGCCCGCGGCGATGCCGGCAGGGGCGTCTTCCCAGACCAGGCAGTCCGAGGCCGACACGCCCAGCCGCTCGGCGGCGAGCAGGAAGCAATCGGGCGCCGGCTTGCCGCGCGACACGTCGTCGGCAGTCACCATCACCTTGGGCGGGGTCAGCCCCGCGGCGCGCAGCCGCACCTCGGCGAGCGAGCGCGGCGCGGAGGTGACGATCGCCCAGCGATCCGCGGGCAGCGCGGCGACGAACGCCGCCGCGCCTGCGATCTCGACCACGTCGTCGACATCGTCGATCTCGGCCTGCAACAGCGCCTCGAATTCCGCCTGCGGGTCGACGCCGGCGGGCGCGAAGCGGCGGATCGTCTCGATCGCGCGGACGCCGTGCATCACCGCCATCAACGCGTCGACGTCGATGCCGTGGCGGTTCGCCCATGCGGTCCAGGCCCGGATCGCCGAGGGGATGCTGTTGAGCAGCGTCCCGTCCATGTCGAACAGGAAGGCGGCATAGGCGCGCGTCATGCGCGGTTCGCCGCGGAGAGCACCGCACGGACGCTGGCGGTGGCGATGTCGCTGTCGATTCCGACCCCCCAGACCGTTCGTCCGTCGCCGGTGCGACATTCGAGATAGGCGACCGCCTGCGCGGTGGCGCCGTGGCCGATCGCGTGCTCGCTATAGTCGACGACGTCGAGCGCCGGGCCGGTGCTGTCCGCCAGTGCCGCGATCACGCCCGAGATGAGGCCGTTTCCGCGCCCGGAGAGCGAGCGTTCCTCGCCGTCGATCGCGACGCGCCCGACGAACACACGCTCGCCGCTGGTTCCCGTCTCCTCGTAATCGCGCAGGACGAAGCGGTCGGCGCTGGCGGGCAGATAGGCGCGCTCGAACGCGCCCCAGATGTCGGCGGCGTTCAGTTCGCGGCTGCTTTCGTCGGCCAGCGCCTGGACGTGGCGGCTGAAATCGGCCTGCATCCGCTTGGGCAGCTTCAGTCCCTTGTCCTGCTCCAGCACCCAGGCGACGCCGCCCTTGCCGCTCTGCGAATTGACGCGGATGACCGCTTCGTAGCTGCGGCCGAGATCGGCGGGGTCGATCGGCAGGTACGGCACCTCCCACAAGGTGTCGTTGCGCTCGGCCTGCGCGGCGAAGCCTTTCTTGATCGCGTCCTGGTGGCTTCCCGAAAAGGCGGTGAAGACCAGATCGCCGGCGTAGGGCGTGCGTGGATGGACCGGGATGCACGTGGCATATTCGACCGTCTTCACGATCTCGTCGATGTTCGACAGGTCGAGCCGCGGGTCGGTGCCCTGCGTGTACATGTTCAGCGCGACCGTCACGAGGTCGCAATTGCCGGTGCGCTCGCCGTTGCCGAGCAGGCAGCCCTCGACGCGGTCGGCGCCCGCCATCAAGCCCAGTTCGGCCGCGGCGACGCCGGTGCCGCGGTCGTTGTGCGTGTGCAGCGAGATGACCACTGCCTCGCGGTTGGGGATGTTGCGCGCGAACCATTCGATCTGGTCGGCATAGACGTTGGGCGTCGCGCATTCGACGGTTGCGGGCAGGTTGAGGATGATCGGCGCGTCGGCGGTCGGACGCAGCACGTCCATCACCGCGGCACAGACCTCGACCGAGAAATCCAGCTCGGCAGTGGAGAAGGTTTCCGGAGAATATTCGAACTGCCAGCGGGTGTCCGGGCGCTTGGCGGCTTCGTCGCGCAGCACCTTGGCGCCGGCGACCGCGATCGCCTTCACCTCGTCGCGGGTCATGCCGAACACGATCTTGCGCCACGCCGGGCTGACCGCATTGTAGAGGTGGACGATCGCGGTCTTGGCGCCCTCCAGGCTTTCGAAGCTGCGCTCGATCAGGTCGCGGCGCGACTGGGTAAGGACCTGGATCGCGACGTCGTCGGGGATACGCCCGTCTCGAACCAGCCCGCTGATGAAGTCGAACTCGGTCGCGCCGGCGCTGGGGAAGCCGACCTCGATCTCCTTCAGCCCGACCTTGACGAGCAGGTCGAAGAAGCGCGTCTTCTTCTCGGCGTCCATCGGGTCGATCAGCGCCTGGTTGCCGTCGCGCAGGTCGGTCGACAGCCAGCGCGGCGCGCGGGCGATCGTCTGCGACGGCCAGCGGCGGTCGGGCAGGTCGACAGTCGGGAACGGACGATATTTCTGGCTCGGGTCGCGCAGCATGACGGGGCTCTCTTCATCAGGAGCGGAAAGGGAGAGGTGGGATCAGCCCTTAGGCGCGTCGCGCGTGCGATGCACGCGTCGGAAGGGTCGCGCCTAAGGGCGCGTAAGTCG
Organism: Sphingomonas sp. BE138; assembly: GCF_031456125.1. NCBI lineage: Bacteria > Pseudomonadati > Pseudomonadota > Alphaproteobacteria > Sphingomonadales > Sphingomonadaceae > Sphingomonas > Sphingomonas sp. BE138. The sequence goes on along the minus strand of NZ_JAVDUC010000002.1, from coordinate 284,574 downwards.
CAGAAGGAGGGCCAGCCGGCGCGTCATTGGCGCCATCCGTAGCGCGGGCGGTGTCCCGCTGTCCAGCGCGCGTCGCAAGTTCATGAATTTACAACGCTTCACCGCGCATGGTCGCCGGCATGTCGGATGCTTCGCTGTTGCAGATCGTTTATATCAGTTCCGTGGTCGGTGCGGTCGATACCGCGTCGATCCTTGCCGTCTCGCGGCGCAACAATCGCCGCGACGGGCTGACCGGGCTGCTCTACGCCGACGGGCGCCGGTTCCTGCAGGTGCTGGAGGGAGAGCCGGCGGCGCTGGAGCGGACGCTGGAGCGGATCACCGCCGATCCGCGGCACCGCGCGGTCGTGATCCTGTCGTGCCGCGACATCGCCGCGCGCGAGTTCGGCGAGTGGGCGATGGCCGAGCGGGTGGCGGGTGTCGCGGGCGATGCGATGGTGGCGCAGGTCCAGGCGCTGATCGCCGGGGCGGCACCGGCGGTGCGCGCGACCTTCGACGGCTTCGTGCAACTGCGCCGCGCCGCCTGACGCGGCCGCTTGCACGCGGCGCGGATCGCGGCGATACCCTTGCCCGGGAACGAGGGGAGAGGGCGATGCGCACGGTGATGCTGCTGGCGGCGGCGCTGACGATCGGGGCGGGCGCTGCATCGGCGCAACAGGCCGGCACGGGCGAATATGGCCCGGCGCTGCGGCGGATGGTGACCGAGGCGGCGGCGGGCCGCTGTCCGGCCGACCTGATGGCCGAACCGTTGCTGTCGGCCTGTCGCAACCAGATGGCGCAGATGGGGCCGGCGCTCGCCGCGCTCGGCGCGGTCGAGGGCGTGTCGTTCGTGAAGGCCGAGGCGCACGACGACGCCGGGAACGGCGGGCGGGTCGAGACCTATGCGGTGAAATATGCCGGCGGCAAAACGACGATCTGGAGCATCGGCAACCGCCAAGACGGCAAGTTCACCACCGCCTATACCCTGGGCCAGTGAGCGCCGGCCCCCGTGGCGGGGGCCGGACGGTGGCGGTCAGGCGGTGAAGGCGGCCTGCACGGTGAGCTTGACGTTGTCGGAGACGACCGGCGCGGCATAGCCGAGGCCGAAATCGCTGCGCTTGATCGTGCCGGTGCCGGTGAAGCCGAAATTCGCCTTCTTGCTCATCGGGTTGGTGCCCGCGCCGACAAAGGTGACGTCGAGCGAGACGGGCTTGGTCACCCCCTTGATCGTCAGATTGCCGTTCAGCGTCGCGCGCGTCGCACCGCGCGGCGTGACCGAGGTCGAGACGAAGCGCGCGGTCGGGTTGGCGGCGGCGTCGAAGAAGTCGGCGGACTTCAGGTGCTTGGCGAACGGTGCGGCAGTCACCGACAGGTCGTCGATCGCGAAGGTGACGTCGACCTTGGTCGCTGCGACGTTCTTGGGATCGATCGTGATCGACCCGCCCTGCGCGCCGAACTGCCCCTGAAGCATCGAGAAGCCCATGTGGTTGACCTCCCACGTCACCTGGGTGTGCGCGGGGTCGACCTGGTAGGTGCCGGCGGCGACGCGCGACGCCTGCGGCTGGCCGGGCTGCTGCGGCGTGGTGGCGAGCTGCGCGGCGGCGGGGACGGCGAGCGTGGCGGCAAGCGCGGCGGCGATGAACGGACGCATGTTATTGATCCTCCTGTTGTGCGCGCGTTGCACCACAGATTCGCGTCGCTGCGAAGACGCCGCGCACGAAACGCTCTATTTCGCGATGCCGGTCAATCGCCGTCGTCGGTCGGGCCACCCGCCGGAGTGATGTCGAAGCGGATCCGCACCCATGCGCCGATCAGCTCGGTGCCGCCCTTGCGTGGCGGGCGCACGAGGAACTGCCATGCCGCCTGCCGCAGAGCGCGACCGATCCCGGAACCGGGCGACTCGCCCAGCTCGCGGCAATCCTCGACATGGAAACGCGGCGCGGTGCGGCACGCGACCATGCCCCAGCCGGTCTTCCCGCGCGGCATGTACGGCTCGGTTTCGGCCCGCGATGGGCGGCGATACCATTCGGCGGCGTACAGCGGCTCGCCGCCCGGCCCGAGCCCGACCGTCTGCGTATCGTCGCCGCGCCCGCTGTCGCCGCGGCCGGTGGCCGGCGGGCCGGCGGTGCCCTTGATCGTGCCGATGTCGGAGGCGGCGTAATCGGCGCGGTTGAGGATCATGACGCCGGGCAGGTGCAGCGGCTGTTCGGGCAGCGGCGGCACGGGCACCGGGCGGGCGGTGACGGCGCGGGGCGGCGTGATCTCGCTGCGCGCCGGCGCGGCCTGCTGCCGCTGCGTCTTCTGCGTGGTGGATTTCTCCGGCCGCGCCCCTTCGCTGCGGACGTCGAAGGTGGTCAGCCGGCGTCCGTCGCCGAAGTCGCCGCGCACCACGCCGCCCATCGTCAGCAGCGCGATGATGATCGCAGCGGCGATGCCGACCGCCAGCAGCGTCGACACGATCCGGCTGCCCGCATCCTGGCGGGTCCGGTACGACGAAGCTCGGTACGTCGCCGCCCGCATGACGGCGCGCCTACATCAGCGCGGAGAGGGCGGCAATCGCGATGACGTGACGCCCGCCAGCGCGGCGGTGACCGCCCCCTCGCCGGCGGGCTCGGCAGGGCGTAGCGCCAGCGCGACGGGCAAGCCGGGATCGGCAGCGGCGGCGGCGACCTTCAGCAGTGCGGCGACCTGATCGGCGGCGCCGGCGGGGCGTGCGAAGCGCATCCAGTCGAGAATGCGCTGCCGCGCCTGCGCCGGCGGCAGATCGAGTCCGACGAGGAAATAGGCGTCCGGCCATTCGCCGGCGAGCGCCAGCGCCAGCGCGAGGTTCTGGCGGGTGCGTGCATCGGCGCCGGGCACGCGCATCGCGGCCATCAGCACCTCGACCCCGCGCGCGGGTTGACCCGCCAGCGCCAGCGCCAGTCCGCGATCGGCGGAGGGCATCAGCGCGGCATAACGCGACAGCGCGTCCAGTGCCGCCGCGTTCTGTCCGCTGGCGATCAGCGCGAGCGTGAGGTGCAGCGCGGTTGCGCCGTCGGCCTGCCGCAGCGCCAATGTGTCCGCGAACGCCTGCGCCGCCGAGCGGAAGCGTCCCGCGCGGAGATAGGCGATGCCGAGCAGCGCCCGACGATCGCCGTCGTTGCCGTCGATCTGCACCGCCCGTTCGGCGTGCGTGATCGCGACCGTCCAGCGCCGCTGGCGAAACGCGCGCCGTGCCGCGGCGACGTCATCCGCCCCCGACGCGGCGGCGACATGCTGGCGACCGAGGTGGAGCGGCAGCAGCGAGCAGCCCGGTGCCGTGGTGGCGAGCAGCAGCAGCACGCCGGTGCGAAGCATCGCGCGCGGCATCAGACCGTCACCCGCCGGCCGAAGCTGTGCGCGGTCGCGCGCACCGCGCCGTGCGTGCCCGCGGCGAACACGGTGCGGCGGAAATTCTTCTCCAGACGGTCGGAGACATAGGACCATAACGCCGCGATCTCGGCGGCGGCGCGTCCGGCGGGGTCGACCTCCATGACGGTGCGCCCGTCGGCCATCGACGCGGCATAATCGGTCCGCTGGTGAACGGTGATCGGCGCCACCGTGCCGTGCTGCGACAAGGCGATCGCGGTGTCGCTGGTGATTCGTGCGTGCGGCGTCGCGGCGTTGACGACGAACAGCAAGGGCTTGCCCGAGCGTTCGCAGAGCTCGACGGTGCCGCCGACCGCGTGCAGGTCGTGCGGGCTGGGGCGGGTCGGCACGACGATCAGTTCCGCCAGATGGATCGCGGCCTGGATCGCGACGGTCAGCGCCGGGGGCGTGTCGATCACCGCCAGCCTCACGCCCTGTTCGCGCAAGGTGTCGAGGTCAGGGGCGAGCCGAGCGGTGCCGGTCGGGGCGAAGGCCGGCGGCTGCTGCCCGCGCGCCGCCGCCCAGTCGGCGAGCGTTCCCTGCGGATCGAGGTCGAGCAGCGCGACCGGTCCTGCGCCGGCGCGCTCCGCCTGCACCGCCAGATGCCCGGCGAGCGTGGTCTTGCCCGAGCCGCCCTTCTGCGATGCCACCGCGAGTACGCGCATGTCGGTGCCGATGTCCCCCGTTGATCCGCCCGGCTCACCTGCCATGCGGACGGTGGAGGAAGGGTTAACGACGTTGCGTCACATTACCCATTCGGCACGCGGCACGCCTTGCGCCCACAGCAGCGCGGTCAGATCGCCGTGTTCGATGCGGGCCGCCGCCGCGGCGGCCACGATCGGCTTGGCGCGGTAGGCGACGCCCAGCCCGGCGACCTCGATCATCGCCAGGTCGTTCGCACCGTCGCCGACCGCCAGCGTCGCCGCCTCGCTCAGCCCCAGCGCCGTGCGCGTGTCGAGCAGCGTGGTGCGCTTGGTCTGCGCGCCGACGATCGGGCGGGCGACCGTGCCCGAGAGTGCGTCGCCGTCGATCTCCAGCACGTTGGCGATCGCGCGGTCGAAGCCGATCTCGGCGGCGACCGGCTCGGCGAAGCGCGTGAACCCGCCGGAAACCAGCACCGCGCTCGCCCCCCACGCCCGCATCGTGCGGACCAGTTCGCGGGCGCCGGGCATCAGCGTGACCCGTTCGGCGCGGCACGTGTCGATCACGCCGGCGTCGAGGCCCTTGAGCAAGGCGACGCGCGCGTCGAGCGCGCCCTCGAAATCCAGCTCGCCGCGCATCGCCGCCTCGGTGATCGCGGCGATCTTCGGCTTGAGGCCGGCATAGTCGGCGAGCTCGTCGATGCACTCGACCGTGATCATCGTCGAATCCATGTCGGCGACCAGCAGCATCTTTCGGCGGCCGTCGCGCGGCTGGACGACCACGTCGACGCGCTCGAACGCGCCCTCCAGTGCGGCGCGGGCGCCGGCGGGGGCGAGCCCGAAGTGCCAGTCGGCGGCGTCGCCCTCGTCGATCCACGCCATCGTCGTCGGCGCGCAGCCCGCGGCGGCGAGGCGGCGTTGCGCGTCGGCCATGATGTTGGGCGTCAGCCGCCCTGCTGCTATCAGCGTCGCCGTGAACATGCCTAACCCCGCCCAGCTCCAGGACCTGCCAAGGCTGGCGCTCATCGCAGGGCCGACCGCCAGCGGCAAGAGCGCGCTGGCGATCGAACTGGCCGAGCGGATCGGCGGGGTGGTCATCAATGCCGACGCGAGCCAAGTATATCAGGACCTTAGGGTGCTGTCGGCACGGCCTTCCGTGGCGGACGAGGCGCGGGTGCCGCACCGGCTGTTCGGCCATGTCGACGGGGCGGAAGCGTGCTCGGCGGCACGTTGGGCGGCGGATGCGGCGATCGAGGTGCGGCAGGCGCACGATGCCGGGCGGGTGCCGGTGCTGGTCGGTGGGACCGGATTGTATATCCGCACGCTGCTGGACGGGATCGCGCCGGTGCCGGAGATCGACCGCGCGGTGCGCGAGGAGGTCCGAAAATACCCGGTCGCGGACGCTTATCACGCGCTGTTGAGGGAGGACCGGGACGCCGCGGTGCGCCTGAATCCGCGCGATACGACGCGCGTGGCGCGCGCGCTGGAAGTCGTGCGATCGACCGGGCGTCCGCTCGCCGCGTGGCAGGCGGAGCGGGTCGGGGGAATCGGCGGCAGCGTCGACGTGCGCGGGCTGGTGCTGCTGCCCGATCGCGAGACGCTGGTCGCGCGGTGCGACGCGCGGCTGGAAGCGATGTTCGACGGCGGCGGGGTGGAGGAGGTCGCGGCGCTGCTCGCGCGCCAAGACGTGCCCGCCGACGCGCCGGTGCGGCGCGCGATCGGGGTGCCCGAAGTGGCCGCGATGCTGGCGGGAGACATGTCGCGCGAGGCCGCGCTGGCAGCCGCGCAGCTCGCCACGCGGCGTTATGCCAAGCGACAATATACGTGGTTTCGCAACCAGATGCCGTCGACGTGGCGATGCTGCACCGCACCGGACTTGCAATTTTATTTCTCCCAAAGCGGTTGACGCGTAACTTTCTATGCCGTAGCGCGCCCCGACCCGGCGAGCTAAAGCGTTCGCCTGTCCAATTCCGAGGAGACGTGACGTGACCGAGAAGAGCGGAGCAGACATCCTGGTCGAGGCGCTGTGCGATCTCGGCGTGGAGGTCGTGTTCGGCTATCCGGGCGGTGCCGTCCTGCCGATCTACGACGCCTTGTTCCGGAATTCCGTCGAGAGAGGTGGGCGGATCAAGCATATCCTGGTGCGCCACGAACAGGCGGCGACCCATGCGGCGGAGGGCTATGCGCGCTCCACGGGCAAGCCCGGCGTCGTGCTGGTCACCAGCGGCCCCGGCGCGACCAATGCCGTGACCGGAATCACCGACGCGCTGCTCGATTCGATCCCGATGGTCGTCATCACCGGACAGGTGCCGACCGCGCTGATCGGCTCCGACGCGTTCCAGGAGGCGGACACGGTCGGCATCACGCGCCACTGCACCAAGCACAATTACCTGGTGAAGGATCCGGCGCGGCTCGGCCCCGTCATCCACGAGGCGTTCCATATCGCGACCTCCGGCCGTCCCGGCCCGGTCGTGGTCGACATCCCCAAGGACGTGCAGGTCGCGACCGCGCGCTACACCAAGCCCGGCCCGATCCAGCACAAGACCTATCGCCCGCAGATCAAGGCCGACCGCGCCGCGATCGAGCAGGTCGTCGACATGCTGGCCGCCGCCGAGCGCCCGGTCCTCTATACGGGCGGCGGGATCATCAATTCCGGTCCGGCGGCGTCGCAGCTGTTGCAGGAACTGGCGCGGATCACCGGCGCGCCGGTCACCTCGACGCTGATGGGGCTGGGCGCCTATCCGGCCAGCGGCCCGCTGTGGCTGGGGATGCTGGGGATGCACGGCACCTATGAAGCGAACATGGCGATGAACCAGGCCGATCTGGTCGTCGCGATCGGATCGCGCTTCGACGATCGCGTCACCGGCCGCCTCGATGCCTTTTCGCCGAACAGCCGCAAGGTGCACATCGACATCGACCGGTCGAGCATCAACAAGACCGTCCGCATCGATCTCGCCATCGTTGCGGACGCCGGTCACGCGATGGAGGACATGGTGCGGGTGTGGAAGGCACGCCAGCATCCGAAGCCCGACACGACCGAGTGGCAGCGCCGCATCGAGGGCTGGCGGGCGGTGCGCTGCCTCGACTTCCCCGAGGACGGCACCGCGATCATGCCGCAGCGGGCGGTGCGCGCGCTGTACGACGCCACGCATCACCGCCAGCCGATCATCACCACCGAGGTCGGCCAGCACCAGATGTGGGCCGCGCAGCATTTCGGCTTCGATCTGCCGAACAAGTGGCTGACCAGCGGCGGGCTCGGCACGATGGGCTACGGCCTGCCCGCCGCGATCGGCGCGCAGCTGGGCAACCCCAACGCGCTCGTCATCGACATCGCCGGCGAAGCGTCGATCCAGATGAACATCCAGGAACTGGCGACGGCGGCGCAATATCGCCTGCCGGTCAAGGTGTTCATCCTGAACAACGAATATATGGGGATGGTCCGCCAGTGGCAGGAACTGACCTATGAGAGCCGCTATGCCGAAAGCTATTCGGACTCGCTGCCCGATTTCGTGAAGCTGGCCGAGGCGTACGGCTGGAAGGGCATCCGCATCGAGCGGCCCGACCAGCTGGAGGCCGGAATCGCGGAGATGCTGGCGCATGACGGGCCGGTGATGGTCGATTGCATGGTGGCGAAGCTCGCCAATTGCTTCCCGATGATCCCGTCGGGTGCCGCGCACACCGACATGATCCTGCAGGCCAACGAGGTCAGCGGCACGATGGACGACGAGGCCAAGGCGCTGGTGTAAAAACCGTCACCCCAGCGAAAGCTGGGGTCTCGTGCCACAGCAAGTTCCCCACAACAGGGAGATCCCAGCGTTCGCTGGGATGACGTGAGATGCATATCCGTGAAGAGAAAGCCGAACGCCACACGCTGGCGGTGATCGTCGACAACGAGCCGGGCATCCTGGCGCGGATCGCCGGGCTGTTCACCGCGCGCGGCTATAATATCGAGAGCCTGACGGTCAGCGAGATCACCGTCGACAAGGCGGTCAGCCGGATCACGATCGTGACCAGCGCCAGCCCCGCGATGCTGGAGCAGATCGTGGCGCAGCTCGACCGCCTGGTGCCCGTCCACCGCGTTCACGACCTGACCGCCGAGGGCGACCACGTGGAGCGCGAGCTGGCGCTGGTGAAGGTGCGCGGCACCGGGGATCACCGGATCGAGGCGCTGCGGCTGGCGGAGGTGTACCGCGCGCGCGTGGTCGATGCGACGACCAGCAGCTTCGTGTTCGAGGTGACGGGCGGGTCGAGCAAGATCGACAAGTTCGTCGAGCTGATGGGCGAGGTGGGCCTGATCGAAGTCGCGCGCACCGGCATCGTCGCCATCGCGCGCGGCAAGGACGCGGCGTAACAAGGTTCGTCACTTCATTATTTAACCGTCACCCCGGCGCAGGCCGGCGTCCAGAACCACACGCGCCGCCGTCCGCGGCTCTGGATCCCGGCCTTCGCCGGGATGACGATCGGCAAAGAGGAAAAGGGAATATGAAGGTCTATTACGATCGCGACGCCGATCTGAACCTGGTCACCGGCAAGAAGATCGCCATCGTCGGCTATGGCTCGCAGGGGCACGCGCATGCGCAGAACCTGCGCGATTCCGGCGTCGCCGAGATCGCGATCGCGCTGCGCGAAGGCTCGGCGACCGCCAAGAAGGCCGAGGGCGCGGGCTTCAAGGTGATGTCGACGGCCGAGGCGGCGGCATGGGCCGACATCCTGATGATCCTGGCGCCGGACGAGCATCAGGCCGCGATCTACGACCAGGACATCAAGGGCCGGATGAAGCCGGGCAGCGCGCTGGCCTTCGCGCACGGCCTCAACGTCCACTTCGGGCTGATCGAGCCGCCGGCGGACATCGACGTCATCATGATCGCGCCGAAGGGCCCGGGCCACACTGTCCGCTCGGAATATGTGCGCGGCGGCGGCGTGCCGTGCCTGATCGCGATCCACCAGGACGCCAGCGGCAACGCGCATGACGTCGCGCTGGCCTACGCCAGCGGCGTGGGCGGCGGGCGCTCGGGGATTATCGAGACGAACTTCAAGGAAGAATGCGAGACCGACCTGTTCGGTGAGCAGGCAGTGCTGTGCGGCGGCGTGACCCACCTGATCCAGGCCGGGTTCGAGACGCTGGTCGAGGCGGGCTATGCGCCGGAGATGGCGTATTTCGAGTGCCTGCACGAGACGAAGCTGATCGTCGACCTGCTGTACGAGGGCGGGATCGCCAACATGCGCTACTCGATCTCGAACACCGCCGAATACGGCGACATCGTGACCGGTCCGCGGATCATCACCGACGAGACGAAGAAGGAGATGAAGCGCGTGCTGGCCGACATCCAGTCGGGTCGGTTCGTGAAGAACTTCGTGCTCGACAACCGTGCGGGCCAGCCGGAGCTGAAGGCGGCGCGCAAGGCGGCGGCGGCGCACCAGATCGAGAAGACCGGTGCGGAACTGCGCGCGATGATGCCATGGATCGGCGCGAACAAGCTGGTGGACAAGGAAAAGAACTGATCGCAGGGCGGCGGGGCGCAGCGAAAGCTGCACCCCGACTCGCCCAAGATCGGCCGGCGCGGCCGAGCCGGCCCACCGGGCACGGCTTGGCCGGGTCCGACGGGCCGGCGGATGGGCAAGAGCCACACTACTCACCCCGTTCGTGCTGAGCCTGTCGAAGCACGTGCCCAGAGCGGCGCGCCCGGAACACGCACTTCGACAAGCTCAGTGCGAACGGAGAAGGGAGCGGTTCGGACGGCCGCGGATCCTACCGCACCCGTTCCGCCACCAACGTCTCCACCACCGACGGATCGGCGAGCGTCGAGGTGTCGCCCAGGCTCCCCGTGTCGTCCTCGGCGATCTTGCGCAGGATGCGCCGCATGATCTTGCCCGAGCGGGTCTTGGGCAGGCCGGGCGCGAATTGCAGCGCGTCGGGCGTCGCGATCGGGCCGATCTCCGCGCGCACCCATTGCCGCAACTCGGCGCGCAGCTCCTCGGACGGCTCGACCCCGGAATTGAGCGTCACGAACGCGTAGATGCCCTGACCCTTCACCTCGTGCGGCATTCCGACCACCGCCGCTTCGGCGACCTTGGCGTGCGCGACGAGCGCCGATTCGACCTCGGCGGTGCCCATGCGGTGTCCCGACACGTTGATGACGTCGTCGACGCGGCCGGTGATCCAGTAATAGCCGTCCGCATCGCGCCGGCAGCCGTCGCCGGTGAAGTACTTCCCCGGATAGGTGCTGAAATAGGTCTGGAAGAAGCGCTCGTGGTCGCCCCAGACGGTGCGCATCATCCCGGGCCATGCGTCGGTGATGCACAGATTGCCCTCGGTCGCGCCGTCCAGCACCTGGCCCTCGGCATCGACGATCTGTGGGCACACGCCCGGTAGCGGCTTCGTCGCCGATCCGGGCTTCAGGTCGGTGGCATAGGGCAGGGGAGAAATCAGGATGCCGCCGGTCTCGGTCTGCCACCACGTATCGACGACCGGGCAGCGCCCGCCGCCCACGACGCGGTGGTACCAGGTCCACGCCTCCGGGTTGATCGGCTCGCCGACCGTGCCGAGCAGCCGCAGCGAGCCGCGGTCGTGCTTCGTCACCCAGCTGTCACCCTCGCGCATCAGCGCGCGGATCGCGGTCGGCGCGGTGTAGAGAATGTTGACCCCCAGCCGGTCCACCGTCTCCCACAGTCGCCCGTGGTCGGGATAGTTGGGGACGCCATCGAACATCACGGTCGTCGCACCGTTCGCCAGCGGGCCGTAGACGACATAGCTGTGCCCGGTGACCCAGCCGATGTCGGCGGTGCACCAATAGACCTCGCCGTCGCGGTAATCGAACACGTCCCGGAACGTCTTGGTCACCCACAGCAGATAGCCGCCGGTGGTGTGGAGCACGCCCTTCGGCTTGCCGGTCGAGCCGGAGGTATAGAGGATGAAGAGCGGATCCTCGGCGTTCATCGCCTCCGGCGCGCACGTGTCGTCGACCCCCTCCAGCGCGTCGTGGAGCCAGAGGTCGCGGCCCGCGGTCATCGCGACGTCGCCGCCGGTGCGGCGGATGACCAGGACATGCTCGACGCCGGGGCAATCGGCGACCGCCTTGTCGACATTGGCCTTGAGCGGGATGCGCTTGCCGCCGCGACAGCCTTCGTCGGCGCAGATCACCAGTTTCGAATCGCAATCCTGGATGCGGTTGGCGAGGCTGTCGGGCGAGAAGCCGCCGAACACGATCGAGTGGATCGCGCCGATCCGCGTGCAGGCGAGCATCGCCGCCGCTGCCTCGGCGATCATCGGCAGGTAGAGCGTGACGCGGTCGCCCTTGGCCACCCCCAGCTTCTTGAGGACGTTGGCGAAGCGGCACATCTCGCGGTGCAACTCGCGATAGGTGAGCGTCCTGGTTTCGCCGGGTTCGTCGCCTTCCCAGACGATCGCGACCTGGTCGCCGCGCGTCGCCAAATGGCGATCGACGCAATTGGCCGAGACGTTGAGTTCGCCGTCCGCGAACCAGCGGATGCGGAAGTCGGCCTCGGCGAACGACGTGTCCTTCACCTGCGTGAAGGGCGTGATCCAGTCGAGCCGGCTCGCCTCCTGGCGCCAGAAGCCGTCCGGATCGTCGACCGAACGCTGCCACGCCGCCTCGGCCTGCGCGCGATCGATGCTGTCGGTGGTGCCCGTCGGGGCCGGGTACGTGCTGTCGCTCATGCCGCTCTCCTGTGCGGATGCCGATGCCGTCAGAGAGGGCGGGGGGTCAAGACGGCGACAGCTAGCCAGCGCCGAAATGCTGTCCTATAGGCGCTGGCGCATCGCACGCGCGGGCGTGGCGAAATGGTAGACGCAGCAGACTCAAAATCTGCCGTAGCAATACATGTCGGTTCGAGTCCGACCGCCCGCACCACCCCAAAACAAGAACGCCGGTCGCCCCTGCGCAGGCAGGGGCCTATGTCTGTGGCGTGCTTCGTGGCGTTCGACACGGGTGCGGCGACGCGCGGGTCAGCCAATCCACCCGGACGAGGCAGTCATGGGCCCTGCCTGCGCAGGGGCGACGAGGGTTTCAACCTGATCCGTTCGCACTGAGCTGTCGAAGGGCGTGTGTCGGGCGCTCCGTTTGTTCACGTGCTTCGACAGGCTCAGCGCGAACGGCGTGGGTGGGGCGGGCCCCTCGTTCGCGCCGCGCTACGAAATGCCCAGATCCGCCGGGCCGAAGGCGTCGGGCAGCAGGTCGCTCAGCCGGTAGCTCGCCACCGTCTCGCCCTCGGCGCCCGCGCAGTGCACCGCCAGGTCGCGGCCGCCCAGCTGCGCGGCCTCGTTGAGCACCTGCCGGCAGCGGCCGCACGGGCGCACCGGCTGGTCGCCGGTCGCACGGCCGCCCGCGTCCATCGCGCCGCCGATCACGCCGACCGCCACGACCTCGCGCAGCCGCCCCTGCGCCGACACGGTCGCGATCGCCACCGTCTCGGCGCACAGCGACAGGCCGTAGCTGGCGTTCTCGACGTTCGCGCCTGTCACCACGCTGCCGTCGCTCAGCAGCACCGCCGCGCCGACCGCAAAGCGCGAGTATGGCGCATGGGCGTGGCGCGCGGCGGCGCGCGCGGCGGCGATCAGGCGGTGGGCTTCGTCACTCATTCCGCAAAGGCTCCTTGCACGGCCACGTCCCAGTTCACCGGGCCTTGTACCCCGTCGACGCTGCGCATGTCGCTGGCGCGCCACAGCGTCCAGGCGCGCGCGCCATAGCCGGGCTTCAGGAGATTGCCCACCGCCCACCATCGCCGATCGAGCGCGGCGGTAAGCTTGTAATCGTCCTCGACCGCGGCGGAGACGCGCAGGATCACCGGCTTGCCCATATGCGCCTCGATCCGCTCGATCATCGCGCGCACGCCTGCGAGCAGCGCAGCACGCTCGGGCCGCTCGGCGCAATCATCGGCATAATCGAACGCGATCGCGGCCGGCAGCGCCTTCATGTCGCGCGGCACGACGGTGTTGAACACGTCGCCCTGCACGCGCGGCGACTGGCAGAAGGAAAAGACGTGCAGCGCGCCGCGCCTCATCCCCACCCGCGCCATCGCATCCCAGTTCGCCTGGAAATTGCGGTCGCGCGTCGTGGCACCGACCGTCGCCACCGCATAGCCGAACTGCGCCCCTGCTCCCTTCAGCACCGGCCATTCGATCGTCCCGGTCGTCTCGCTGACGTCGACGCCCTGCACCGGATAGCGCTCCAGCGACGGATGCCAGCGCACCGCGAGCCGCCATCCCGCCACACCGGCCAGCGCCAACGCGGCCAGAACCAGCACGAGCCGTCCCAAACCCCACATAATCCTTAACTCAAGCCTTGATGTGCAGGACGCAGATCAGCGTGAACAGCCGTCGCGCCGTGTCGAAATCGATATGGATCTTGCCGTCGAGCCGCTCGCGCAGCAGCTCGGCGGCCTCGTTGTGGATGCCGCGCCGCGCCATGTCGACGGTCTCGATCTGCGCCGGGGTCGACTGGCGGATCGCCTGGAAATAGCTGTCGCAGATCGCGAAATAGTCGCGGATCGGACGGCGGAAACGCGCAAGCCCGAGCACCAGCGTTTCCAGGTGCGTGCCGTCCTCGCGCGCGATGTGGATCGCCAGCCGCCCTTCCTCGACGCCCAGCCTGACGCGGTACGGCCCGGCGTAACCGTCGGGCTGCTCGCGTTGCGGCGCGAAGCGGTTGTTCTCGATCAGGTCGAAGATCGCGATCCGCCGTTCCTGCTCGATATCCGCCGAGCGCCACAGGATCGTGCGCTCGTCGAGCTCGATGTCGATGATCCGCGGATCGGCCATCCGTGTCCCGTTAGAGCCGAAGTCGCGCCGCGACAACGTCGATCCCCGGTTATGCGACGCCCGGCGATCGTCTATAGCCGGGGAAATGGCGACTCTGGCATTCCCGCAACCGGCCCCGTCCGAACCCGTTCACCTGCCCCGCAATGTCGAGGCCGAGGCCGCGATGCTCGGCGCGATGATGATCGACAACCGTCTGGCCGACGACATCGTCGACCGGCTGGAGCCGATGCACTTCTACGAGCCGGTCCATGGCCGGATCTTCGCCGCGATCAAGTCGCTGCGGTCGCAGGACATGCTGGCCACGCCCGTTACGCTGCGCCCGATGTTCGAGGCGGACGAGGGAATGAAGGAGCTGGGCGGGGTCGCCTATCTCGCCAGCCTGACCGGATCGGGCGCGGGGCTGATCGGCGCGCGGCAGTTCGCGACGCAGATCTACGACCTTGCGATGCTGCGCACGCTCGTCTCGGTCGGACATTCGATGGTCGACCGGGCGATGGACACCAGCGAGGAGGTGAACCCGCGCGCGCAGATCGAGGCCGCCGAGGAGGAATTGTACCGCGTCGCCGCGGATGGGGGCGCGGAAACCAGCATCAAGAGCTTCGCCCAGGCCAGCACGATGGCGGTCAAGATGGCGGAGAAGGCGCTCAACTGGGGCGGCAACCTCAGCGGCGTCACGACCGGGCTAGACACCGTCAACGCCAAGATCGGCGGCATGCACCATTCCGACCTGATGATCCTCGCCGGGCGTCCGGGGATGGGCAAGACGTCGCTGGCCACCAACATCGCCTTCAATGCCGCGCAACGCTGGATGCGCGACATGCGCGACGGCATCCCACCGTCCAAGTCGGTCGGCGCGAAGGTCGCGTTCTTCAGCCTCGAAATGAGCGCCGACCAGCTCGCCACGCGTATCCTGGCCGAGCAGTCGCGGATCAGTTCCGAGGCGCTGCGCATGGGCAAGATCAGCAAGGCCGAGTTCGAGCAATTGGCGGCGGCGGCGGCGGAGCTGGAGAACCTGCCGTTCTTCATCGACGACACCGGCGGCCTGACGATCGCCTCGCTCCACACCCGCGTCCGGCGGCTCCAGCGGCGGCACAACAACGAGATCGGGCTGGTCGTCGTCGATTATCTCCAGCTGCTGACCGGGTCGGGCAAGGGCGACGGCAACCGCGTGCAGGAAATCTCCGAGATTTCGCGCGGGCTGAAGACGCTGGCGAAGGACATGAACGTCCCCGTGCTGGCGCTCTCGCAGCTCAGCCGTGCGGTCGAGAGCCGCGAGGACAAGCGCCCGATGCTGTCGGACCTGCGCGAATCGGGGTCGATCGAGCAGGACGCCGACATGGTCTGGTTCGTGTTCCGCGAGGATTATTATACCGCACAGCGCGAGCCGAAGCGCCCGATGGAGGGCGACGAGGCGAAGGTGTTCGAGGATCACGCACGCTGGGCCGCCGATATGGAGCGCGTGTACGGCCTAGCCGAGCTGATCGTGGCCAAGCAGCGCCACGGCGCGACCGGCAAGGTGGTGCTGAAGTTCGACCCGACCATTACACGGTTCAGCGACTACGCGGGTTTCTGACCCACTACCCAGCTTGGGGGATGACGCGCGCCGCGCGATCGCGCACAGATCCGGTCGCGTCGCCCGGGGGGGCGAGCGACTGGGGGTGACGAATGACGAAGATGTGGGGGATCGCCGCTGCGATCGGTGTCGTCGCGGGAGCGGTGCCCGCGGCGGCGCAGGAGACGAACGCCGACGGCGGCACGCACGTCCGCGCGGCGGTGACCGCGGGCACGCTGGGGATCGGCCCGGAGGTGGGCGTCCGCTTCAACGACCATCTCGGCGTGCGCGCCGCGGCCGGCTTCCTGGCGGCGGACGGAACCGCCGAATCGGACAGCGAGCGCTATGACGCCAGGCTGCGGCTGAAATCGTTCGGCGGGATGGTCGACGTTCATCCGTTCGGCGGCGCGTTCCGGCTGTCGGCCGGGGCGCGCATCAACCGCAACCGCGTCGATGTGGCGCTGGTGCCGGACGAGGACGCCATCATCGGTGACGAGCAGTTCACCGCAAGCGACATCGGGCGGATTTCGGGACGCGCGCGACCGACCAAGCTGTCACCGGCGCTGACGCTCGGCTGGGCCGGGAAGAACCGCCGCGGTTTTTACTTCGGAACCGAGTTCGGCGTGCTGTTCCAGGGCGCGTTCAAGCTGGAGCGTTTCCAGAGCACCGGGACACTGCGCGACGACGCAAGCTTTCAGGCGGCGCTGGAGCGCGAGCGCGTGTCGTTGCAGCGCGACGTCGACAAGGTGAAGGTCTGGCCGATCGCGCAGATCGCGCTCGGCTGGCGCTTCTAGCTGACGGGCCGGGCGGCCGATGCGCCGCCCCGCGGGCGGTAGGCGATGCGCGCGGTCCCTTCGGCGCGTACCGGCAGGAACAGGCCGGCGCCGGACACCTGCAATCGTCCGGTCGTGACGCGGGTCACGTCGGTCGAGAGAAAGAAGTCGCCCTGTTGCCGCGCGCCGATCGCGGCCTGCGCCTTGGCGAGCACCTTCTGGTAGTCGGGCGCGAAATCGTGCTGGAGCGCCAGTGCCACCGCCTGTTGCACCTGCGTGGCGCCCAGCAGGCTGACGAGCAGGTCGACCGCATCCGAATCGGTGTCTGCCGCCAGCTGTACGTCGCGCGCGCGCACCAACTGCGAATTCTCCTCGTTATAGGGGTGCGCGGTCAGCCACGCCTCGCCGCTGGTCGCGGGAAAGTCGCGGTCGCGTGGCTTCACGCGCGCGGTGACCCCCACCGCCAGCCGGTTGCCGGTGGTGGCATAGACGGTGACCTTGCCGAAATCGACGTCGACCCGGCCCACGCCGGTCAGCGTGATGCCCTTCGCCGCCAGCTTGCGCAGCGTTCGCAGCACCACCGGCTCCAGCTGCGCGTAATCGGCCAAGACCGGGATGAAGAACCGCAAGCCGGGTTGGCCCGCCACGCGTGAGGGCGGGGGCAGCGGGGTCGGAGCGGGGTCGGCGGGGCGGCGGCCGACGAACGTCTGCGTCAGCGCCTCTGCAGCCAGCGTCATCTGCAATTGCCGCCCGTCGATGCGGTAGCCGCCGAAGCCCAGCGCGCGCGGCGTGACCCGCATCCACGCCGGCGGGTTGCGCTTGCTCAGTTCGACCACGGTGAAGCCGTGCTGCCATGCGCCGTCCAGCTGCCGCCGCAGCTCCAGCTTCGCGACCTCGCGCGGCAGTTCGCGCTCCAGCTTCGCGACGATGCGCGTCAATTTCTGGTCGGCGCGGCTGGTGAAGGTGACGCGTTGCCCGGCGATCTCGATCCCGGGCGGCTCGCGCCAGTCATAGGCGAGGTCGAGCGTCGCGCGCGGCGACCAGTTGCCCGCGATCCCCAGCTTGCCGGTGGCGTGGACCATCGCGCGTGCGGTCGCCGTCTCGCTCAGCACCCCGCCCACGTCGCGGATGTGGATCACCGCCGATACCGGCATCGCGATGTCGAGCCGCTCGCCCGCGCCGGACACGCGGATCGCGCCGCGCGTGACCTGCCCGACCAGCCGGCACCCGAGGTCGGGGGTCACCTTCACGCGCCCTATGCCCAGATCGACGCGCTTGCCGCGGACGCAGCGGTCGCGGTGCTCGTCGATCGTCCACAAGGTGCGCGGTGTTTGCTTGTCGAGCCCGCGTTCCAGCTCCGACAATTGTGCGGTCACCGGCACGATGATCGTCGAACTCTGGTCGGGGAAGGGCGCCATCGCGCTCTCGACGCGCGCCGGGGCGGGTGAAGGATCATGGCGCGCACACGCCGCGGTGAGCAGCACGGGAACCACCAACACGCGCCGCACCCTTGATCTCCATCACAACCGCTGGCGACGTTACCAATCCGTAACGGCCCTTTTCGATCCGTCGCGGTGCGCGCACCGCCGCCAACACGGGGTCCGAGGGCGGGTCCTAGAACAGCAAGGTGGTCGAATAGACCAGCGCGCCGACCGCTGCGGACGCGGGGATGGTGATGACCCATGCGACCACCACGTTCTTCGCCACGCCCCAGCGGACCGCCGAGGCGCGCCGCGACACGCCCGCCCCGATGATCGACCCGGTGATCGTATGCGTGGTCGACACCGGGATCCCGAGCGTCGAGGCGCTGAACACCACGATCGAGCCGGCCAGCGACGCGCTGAACCCCTGGTGCTGCGACAGGCGCGTGATCCGCGAGCCCATTGTCTCGATGATCCGCCACCCGCCGGTCATCGTGCCCAATGCGATGGCGATGTAGCAGCTGATCGCCACCCAGTGCGGCACCTCGAACGGTCCGGTCAGATAGCCGGTGGAATAGAGGAGCACGGTGATGATCCCCATCGTCTTCTGCGCATCGTTGAGGCCATGGCTCAGCGAATAGGCGGCCGAGGACAGCAGGTGGAGCGATCGGAACGTGCGTTCCGCCTGCGGCGCGGTGGAGCGGCGCAGCGCCCAGCTCGACAGCAGCATCACCGTCATCGCCAGGAACATGCCGATCAGCGGCGACAGCACGATGGCCAGCAGCGTCTTGTTCAGCCCGGCCCATTTCACCGCATCCCACCCGGCATGCGCGACCCCCGCACCGATCAGCCCGCCGACCAGCGCATGGCTGCTCGACGACGGAATACCCTTCAGCCAAGTGACGACGTTCCACGTCATCGCCCCGCCCAGCGCGCCGAAGATCACCGCCGGGGTGACGACATCCTGATCGATCAAGCCCTTGCCGATCGTCTCGGCCACCGCGTGCAGGCTGGGGATCGCCAGCGTCAGGAAATAGGCCGCGAAGTTGAAGAAGGCCGCGAACGCCACCGCCTTCACGGGCGACAGCAGCCGCGTGGCGACGACGGTGGCGATCGAATTGGCGGCGTCGTGCAGGCCGTTGAGATAGTCGAACGCCAGCGCGACCCCGATCAGCGCGACCAGCAACGGAAAGGCGAGTTCATGCATGAAGGCGGATCGGCGTCAGGCGTGGTCGATGACGATGCCGTCGATCTCGTCGGCGACATCCTCGAACGCGTCCAGGATGCGCTCCAGATGCTTGTAGATCTCGCGCTCCACCACGAAGCGCAGCGTGTCGCTCTGACCGTAGCGCTCCAGCGAGCGGCGCAGACCCGCGGCATGGCAGTCGTCGGCGCGGCCCTCCAGCCGGATCAGCTGCTCGGTCAGCGCATGGAGCCGCGCGCCGTTGCGATTGACGTCGCGCAACAGCGGCATCGCCTCCGACGCCAGCCCGGCGGCGTCGACCGCGACCTGTGCCATCTCGCGCATCTCGGGGGCGAATTCGGTCAGCCCGTACAGGTCGATCGCCGACGCGGCGGCGTACATTTCGTCGACCGTATCGTCGAGCGCCCCGATCAGCGCGGTGATCGAGCTGCGATCGAACGGCGTCAGGAAGGTCGAACGGACGCTTTTCAGCACGTCGCGGGTGATCGCATCGGCCTCATGCTCGCGCGCAATGACCTCGCTCAGCAGCGCCGCGCGATCCGGCCCGCCGTCGACCAGCCGGGCGGTAGCCCGTGCAGCGGCCAGCCCGATGGCGGCATGTCCCTCGAATTGCTCGAAGAAATTGCCCGTCTTCGGCAGCAGCCGCTGAAACCAAGCGAACATCAAACTCCATCCCGAACGTTTTGTAGAAATCGGCGGGCCGCGCCCAAGCACGATCCGGGCGCGACGCCAAGCCGGTCCGTGCACGCCATGTAAGACAATTGCGTGACTCGCAGCGCCGGCGGCACCTTCCGTCTCCCGCGTGTTCCCGCGCCGTCCCGTGCTGGGACGGCGTCGAGAGACGCTTCAGGCACGGTCGTACCAGATCGAACCGGCGCCGAACAGCGTCGCGCCGTCGGCCGTATGTCCGCCGGCGAACGCCACCTGCGTCGCGGCATCCGGCCGCCGTCCGTGCAAGGCGACCGCGACGCGCAGCCGCCGGCCGTCGTGGTGCCGTTCGAACGCCAGCACGTGCCCCGTATCCGGTCCGGTCACGCGCGCCGGCACGTAATCGCCACGTTCGAACAATGCCGGGTCGTCGCGCCGCCACCGCAGCAGCTCGGCGATCAGGCGCAGCTTGGGGGAGGTGCCGTCGCGCAATGCTGCACGGCGACGATCGTAATCGACCGGGCGGCGGTTGTCGGGGTCGACCATGCTCAGGTCGGCGAACTCGGTGCCCTGATACAAATCGGGCACGCCGGGTATCGTATAGCGCAGCAGCACCTGCGCCAGCGTGTTGGCGTGCGCGACCTCGTCCAGCATCGTCACGGTCCGCTCGATCAGCGCGATCGCCTCGGCGTCGGCGGGCAGGGCCGTCACCAGCGCCGCCGCGGCGCGCTCGTACTCCTCGTCGGGCGCTTCCCATGACGAGCGCAGCTTGGCCTCGCGCAACGCCTTCTGCTGCCACGCGGTCACGCGCTCGACGAAGTCCGGGGTCGCGCCTTCTTCGGGCCAGGCGCCGACCAACGTCTGGAACAGCATGTAGCGGTCGGCATCGTCGACGCCGCCGTCGTCACGCTCCAGCCATTCCAGCACCGCCGCGCGCCATGCCGTGGTCTGCATCGTGACCGCGGCGAGCCGTGCGCGCGTGTCCTCGCCGCGCTTGTGGTCGTGGGTCGCGGTCGTCAGCATCGCGCGCGGCACGTCGCGGGCGCGCCCGGCCATCAGCGCGTGGAAGTCGTCGGGCGCCATCCCCATCCGCTCGGTATCGAACCCGACGTCGTTGCGCGACAACAGCCGACCGTAGCGATAGAAACCGGTGTCCTCGACCGCCTTGGCCGCGATCGGTGCGGACAGTTGCTGGAAGCGCCGGACCGCATCGGCCGTGTCGGCGCCGCCGTCACCCGCCAGCCACGAGAGGATCAGATCGACGACGTGCGCCTCGCCCGGCGGGATCAGCTCATCGACCCGCGCACGCGCCTCCGCACGGATCGCTGCATCGCCGCGGGGCGCATCGGGGCCGTAGGTGCGATAGACCGGGAAGACCCACAGCAGCCGCTCGATCGCGCGGCGCAGCATCGCCGCGGTGATGCCCGCGGGGGCCGCCGCGTGGAAGGCGGCGACGCATGCGTCGAGCTGCTCGGAGAATTGCCACGACAACAGGTCCTGCCGCGCCTGGAACTCCTCGGGCTCGAACGAGGCGCTGCGTCCGCTGATCTCCTCCCACAACGCGCCGAGCGCGTCGCCCGCGGCGGGATCGTGGAGGAGGGCCGTGACCTGCTCCATGAAGTCGTAGCCGCTGGTCCCGTCGACGCCCCAGCCGAGCGGCTGCGGCTCCACGGCGGCCAGAATCTTCTCGATGACGATCCAGGCATCGGGGCCCAGCCGTTCGCGCAGCCGCCGGGTGTAGGCGATCGGGTCGGTCAGCCCGTCGACATGGTCGATCCGCACGCCGTCGATCAGCCCCTCGTCATGCAGCCGGAAGTAGAGCGCGTGCGTCTTCTCGAACACCGCCGGGTCCTCGATCCGCACCCCCGCCAGCTCGTTGATCGAAAAGAACCGACGCCAGTTCAGCTCGTCGTTGGCGACCCGCCAATAAGCCAGCCGGTAATGCTGGCGGTCGAGGAGCTCGGGGAGCGGCACCGAATCCGCGTCCGCCTGATCGGCGTCGCGGACCGGGAAGCGGTGCTCGCCATACGCGACGACGCTCCATCGCCCGTCCTGCCGCTCCAGCGCGAGGTCGCCGTTCGCCAGCGCCTCCGGTAGCGGGGCGCCCAGCACCGGCAGGACAACCCGCTCGCGCCAGTCGATGTCGAAGACCGCGGCGTGCTCGCTGTCCGGCCCGTGGCGCAGCACGTCCTGCCACCATGCGTTGCTGTCGCCGGCCACGCCCATGTGATTGGGGACGATGTCGATCACCATCCCCATCCCGCGCGCCTTGAGCGCGGCGACCAGCGCGCGGAACGCGTCCTCGCCGCCCAGTTCCGGGTTGATCGCGGTCGGGTCAGTCACGTCATAGCCGTGCGTCGAGCCCGGGGCAGCGGTGGTGACCGGCGAGGCGTAGACGTGGCTGATGCCGAGATCGTCGAGGTAGGGAACCAGCGCCTCGGCATCGGCGAAGGTGAAGCCGTCGTGAAACTGGAAGCGATAGGTGGCGCGTATCGGGATCATGCCGGTCTCTCCGCGTTGAGCAGCGCGGCGCGGCGCGCGACATCGCGCCGCGCGAGCAACGCGGCGGTCGGCGCGTCCATGCGGCGGCGCCAGTTGGGGTGTTCGTCGATCGTGCCGGGAAGGTTGGGTTGTTCCTCGAGCCCGAGCAGGTCCTCCAGCGGCACGATCGCCAGCGGGCAGGGGGCGCTGGCGACATGCGCGATCATCGCATCCACCGGCGCGGCAACAGGCGGGTCGCCGGGCTTGCCCATCGCGTGCCACAGCGCGGCCCGCTCGCCGCCGCGGCGTGCGCGATCGGCGCCGCTGCGCCCCAGCTGCTCCGCCCAGTCGATATCGCGCTCCTTCCACCAGCCGGCGAGCGTCGGCGTGTCGTGCGTGCCGGTCATCGCCACCGCCGCCTCGTCCCACGCGGCGGGCGGGACGAAGCCGCCGTCCTCGTCGCGCTCGAACGGCAGCACGCGCATGCCGAGCATGCACCGCTCGGCCAGCGTATCGCGAAATCCCGGCGGGACGGTGCCGAGGTCCTCGGCGATCACCACCGCCTCCGCCCGGTGCGCCTCGATCGCGACGATCCGGCGCAGGTGGTCGCCCGGCATCTTCAGATACGCGCCGCGGCTGGCATCCTCGCCGGCCGGGATCACCCACAGTCGTTCCAGCCCCAGCGCATGGTCGATCCGGATGCCGCCGGCATGCGCCAGCGCGACGCGCAGCGTGTCGATGAAGGCGCGGAAGCCGGTGCGCTCCAGCGCGAACGGGTCGAGCGCGGTGATTCCCCAATTCTGTCCGTCGGGCCCGAGCGGATCGGGCGGCGCGCCGACCGTCAGCCCGGTGAGCAGTTCCTCGCGCGCGCTCCATGCATGGCTGCCGCCCGCGTCCATCCCGACCGCGAGATCGGCAACGATCCCGGTCGCCATCCGCTCCCTTGCGGTGCGCTGCGCGGTCGCCAGCCCGAGGTCGGCCAGCCATTGCAGAAAGGCGTAGAAGGAGATGTCGCGCTCATGCTCGGCGGCGAAGCGGATCACCGCCTCGCCGTTCGGATCATGATATGCCACCGGCCAGTCCTGCCAGCCATGTCCGCCCAGCACGGCATGAAGCGCGTCGAAGCGCGCATGTGCCTCCAGCGTCGCGCCGCGCTGCCGGCGATAGGCGCGCGCCGCCGACAGCGCGCCCTCGCTCGCCAGATCGAAGGCGGCGCGCAGTTGCGCGATCCGCTCGCGCGCCGCCTGCGGCCAGTCGATCAGCGCGGTCGCGCGGACCGGCGGCAGCGGCACCCCGATCAGCGCCGGATCGGCGAGCAGCACGTTGTGGAACAGCCGCGTCGATGGCGAATAGGGGCTGAAGCGCGTGGGATCGGCGGGAAACAACGCGTGCGTCGGGCTGATCGCCAGCGCCTGTGCGCCGACCCGCGCGAAGGCGGCGGCGGTCTCGACCAGCGCCCCGGCATCGCCGAACGCCTTGTCGTCGGTCGCGCGCAACGACGGCACCTGTACCGCCACGCCCCAGCCGCGCCTGGGCAGCGCACAGCGGCGCGGCGGGACCGCCAGCGTATATTCTCGCCCGCCCGCCAGCAGCCGGTGATAGCCGACGCGCTCGACTGGCGGCAGCGTGCCGTCCGCAGCGATCGTCGGGGTCAGGCGATGGCCGTCGTCGAGCAGCAGCTCGGCGGTGCCGGAGACCCCCTCCGGCAGCCTGATCGCGCGCGCGGCGTCGGCCGAGAGGAACGGCACCGCGGGCGGCGTGGTATCGAGGCAGGCGAGGATCCCCTCCAGCACATCGTCGTCGACCCGTTGCGCACGCCCGTCGGCATCTTCCCAGTCGCGCGACAGTCCGGCCGCCGTTGCGCGCGCTTCCAGGTCGCTCACGGCTCGATCCACGCGACGAACCGCTCGCCTTCGGTGAAGAACGGATCGGCGCCCCCGGGCAGCGCCGCGGGTTCGTCGCCGAGGTCGATCGCGACCCCCAGCGTCGTCCCGTCGCCCAGCCGCCACCGCGCGACCACCGCCGCCTCGCCCAGTGCCTGCGCCCCGACCGCCGTGGCGCCCGCCAGATGCGGCACGATCCGTTCGTGTCGCAGCATCAGCAGCTCGCGGTAGAACGCCCGCCACGCGTCCGCATCCTCGCCCGGCTTCGGCACCGACGCCTCGAACGTCGCCGCCGCGTTCGGATCGGGGATACGCGCGCGCGCCGCCGGGTCGGCGAAGGCGTCGAACTTCGCGAACTCCTTGCGGCGTCCCTCGCGCACCGCATCGGCCAGTTCGTCGTGGAAGTCGGTGAAGAACAGGAACGGCGTCGCGCTCCCCTCGTCCTCACCCATGAAGAGCAACGGGATCTGCGGGCACAGCAGCAGCAGCGCGGTCGCGGCGCGCAAGCGGGACGGGTCGGTCAGCGACACCAGCCGCTCGCCCAGCGCACGGTTGCCGACCTGGTCGTGGTTCTGGAGGAACGCCACGAACCGCGTCGGCGGCAGGTGCGCGCTGGGGGAACCACGCGGTTTGCCGTCGTGGTTGGCCGAGCCTTCACCCTGATAGATGAACCCTTCCGCCAGGCACCGCGCCAGCCGCTCTGCCGGGCGATCCGCGAAGTCGGCGTAGTAGGCGCTCGTCTCGCCGGTCAGCAGGACGTGCATCACGTTGTGGAAATCGTCGTTCCACTGCGCGTCGAACGCAGCGTCGCGCAGCCGCGCAGCGTCGTTTTCTTCGTTCTCCAGCACCAGATGCACGTGCCGGCCGGGCAGCGCGGCACGGATCTCCGCCGCCATCGCGTCGAGGAACGCCGGGTTGCCGATCGCATGCACCGCATCGAAGCGCAGCCCGTCGATGCGATAATCGCGCAGCCACATCAGCGCGTTGTCGACGAAGAAACGCGCCACCGGCGCCCGCTCCACCGCGACTGCGCCGCCCCACGGCGTGTGCACCTCGGCATCGAAGAAGTCCGCGGCGTACGCGCCGAGGTAGTTTCCGTCCGGCCCGAAGTGGTTGTAGACCACGTCGAGGAACACGCTGAGCCCCAGCCCGTGCGCGGTGTCGACCAGCCGCCGGAGCTCGGCGGGCGACCCATAGGCCTCGTGCACCGCATAGGGCAGCACGCCGTCATAGCCCCAGCCGCGCATGCCCCCGAACGCGCCGACCGGCATCAGTTCGATCGCGGTGATGCCGGCGGCAGCGATCGCGGGCAGCCGCTCGGTCACGCCGGCAAAGCCGCCCAGCGTGCCGGCATGGACCTCCAGCAGCACCGTCTCTTCCCACGCACGGCCGCGCCAGTCGGGATATTGCCAGTCGAACGCCGTCTCCGGCATCACGCTCCAGCCGTGCACCCCGCCCGACTGCACCCGCGATGCCGGATCGGGCACCGCCTGCGCGCCGATGCGGAAGCGATAGCGTGTGCCCGGCCCTTCGGCGCGATCGAGCGCATACCAGCCGTCGTCGCCGCGCTCCATCGCCGCCGCGTCCGCGCCGTCGATCTCCAGCGTCACGCCATCGGCGTCGGGTGCCCATAGCCGGAAGCGCGTGCCACCGCCGGGCAGCGGCTCAGGCCCCCAGCGGCTCACGATGCGGCTCCTGGGGCGATCTTCCACGTCACCAGCACCGCGCCCTGCGGCGCCACCTCGTAGCTGTCGTCCATTTCAAGCTCGCCCTGCTCGGGCTTCGCGCTGTCGATCAGAACGATGCGCGTCGCCTGCGGCGGGGGCAGGGTGAAGGTGACCGCGTCGCCCGAGGCGTTGAGCAGCAGCGACACCGCCTCGATCCCGCCGTCCTCGGTACGTGCCGCACGCCGCATCATCAGCGCGCGGCCCTCCGGGTTCTGCCAGTCCTCGGGCGAGAGTTGCTGCCCGCGTTCGTCCCACCATTCGATGTCGTTGACCCCGCCCTCGGCGGTCTCCTGCCCGTAGAGGAAGGTCGGGCTGCGCAGCACCACGAACCGGCGCCGCAATTCGGCGAGCCGCCCGGTGAAGTCGATCTGCGCCTGACCCTCCGGCGTCGCCGCCGCCTTCCAGTCGAGCCAGCTGATCTCGTTGTCCTGGCAGTAGGCGTTGTTGTTGCCCTGCTGCGTGCGGCCGAACTCGTCGCCCGCCACCAGCATCGGCGTGCCCAGCGAGGTCATCAGCGTGGTCAGCATCGAGCGCATGACGCGGCCGCGCGCATCGTTGATCGCGGCGTCGTCGGTCGGCCCCTCGACACCCCAGTTGCACGAGGCGTTGTGCGAGTGTCCGTCGCGATTGTCCTCGCCGTTCGCCTCGTTGTGGCGCTCCTCGTACATGACCGTGTCGGCCAGCGTGAAGCCGTCGTGCGCGGCGAGCAGGTTGACGCTCGCCCACGGACGCCGCGCGCGCCGGTCGAACAGGTCGCCCGATCCCGCCAGCCGCGCCGCCAGATCGGGGCGCTTCCCCGGCTCGCCACGCCAGAACTCGCGCAGCGTGTCGCGGTACTTGTCGTTCCATTCCGCGAAGCCGGGCGGGAAGTTGCCGAGCTGGTACCCGCCCGGGCCGACGTCCCACGGCTCGGTAATCAGCTTCAGCCGCCCCAGCACCGGGTCCTGCCGCAGCACGTCGAAGAACGCCGATCCGGGGTCGAATCCCGTCTCCTCACGGCCCAGCGTCAGCCCCAGGTCGAAGCGGAAGCCGTCGACCCCGAAGCTGGTCGCCCAGTAGCGCAGGGAGTCCGCGACCATCTGGATCACGCGCGCCTTGCTCATGTTGAGCGTGTTGCCGGTGCCGGTGTCGTTGATCGTGTAGCGGGGATTGTCCTTGACCAGCCGGTAGTAGCTGGCGTTGTCCAGGCCCCGCCACGACAGCGTCGGGCCTTTCTCGCTGCCCTCGCACGTGTGGTTGTAGACGACGTCCAGGATCACCTCGATCCCGGCCTTGTGCAGCCGGTGGACCGCGCGGCGCAATTCGTCCTGATGTTCCGAGGCCATATAGGATTGCTCGGGCGCGAAGAAGCCGAGCGTGTTATAGCCCCAGTAGTTGCGCAGGCCCTTTTCCTGCAGGAAGCGATCCTGCGTGAAGGTGTGGATCGGCAGCAGCTCGATCGCGGTCACGCCCGTGCGTTGCAGGTGCTTGATGACCGCCGGATGCCCCAGCGCCGCATAGGTGCCGCGCTCGCGCGCCGGCACCAGCTCCATCAGCTTGGTCAGCCCCTTGACGTGCGCTTCGTAGATCACCGTGTCCGACCACGGCGCGTTCGGCCGCCGGTCGCGCGACCAGTCCCAGTGATCGTCGACCACCACCGCCTTGGGCATTGCCGGTGCGCTGTCGCGCTTGTCGAAGGACAGGTCCTCGCGGCGGTGCCCGATGCGATAGCCGTGCAGCGCGTCGGTCCACTTGATCTGGCCCTGGATGCGGCGCGCATAAGGGTCGAGCAGCAGCTTGTTGGGGTTGAAGCGGTGCCCCGCCTCCGGCTCGTACCGTCCGTGTGCGCGCAGGCCGTAGACCAGCCCCGGCCCGACGTCGGGCAGATAGCCGTGCCACACCTCATCGGTACATTCGGTCAGCGGCAGTCGCTTCAGCTCGCGCTTTCCCGCCGGGTCGAAGATGCACACGTCGATGGCATCGGCATTGGCGGAGAAGACCGCGAAATTAACGCCTTCGCCATCGAACGTGGCGCCAAGCGGGTAGGGCGATCCCGGCAGCAGCCGGTCCGGCAAGTCGTGCAACATCGTGCTCCCGTCAGGAGGATGGGGTTCGATCGGTAGCGGGCAAGGATCGCGGGAGCGGTGCGCCCCCCGCGATCAGGTGGTGCGCTTGCGCCGCGTCGCCGGCTTCTTCGCACCCGCCTTGGCAGCCGGGGCCGCGGATGGCGCCGCTTCGCCACCGCTCGACGCTTGCGGCGCGGCGGCGGAAGCGGCGGCAGGGGCGGGAGGCGTCACGTCAGTTCCCGGCGCTTCCGGCGCGTCGGTCGGGGCCGCTGCCGTTTGGGTGCTGCCATCGGTTACATCGGCGGTCTGGCCCGCGGCAGCCACGGCGGCGTCGCCGTCGGCGTCGACCTGCGGGTCCGGCTGCTCGGCGACCGGGCCTTCGCCCGCGAAGGCGCGCTCCGCCTGCTCCCAATGCTCGCGGTCGCGGCCGTGCGGCTCGCCTTCCTCCTTCCACAAGCGATAGGCTTCTTCGCTGATCCGGGCGTGGCGATCGTCGGCCATGGGCAGATTCCCCTTTGCTGTTTCGACGCAAAACTCGCGAGCGCCCGCTTCGTCGCACGCCGACGAACATTTTCAGGCGCGGCGGATCCGCGCGACCGGGTCGGCGGGCACGGGACCCGTGACCGGGATCAGCGTCGCGCCAGCAGCAGCGCGCTGCCCACCGCCACCCCGTCCTCGATCAGCCCGCTGGCGGTCTGGCCCCACCGCCGCTCGGCTTTCCGGCGCAGCGCCAGCGTCAGATGCGACGCCGCGACCGCTGCCCCGGCACCCAGCAGCGCGCCCGATGCGCGGCGTCCCGGCGCCGCGCACGCCGCGCCGGCGACGGCACCGCTGACCAGCCGCCCTGCCAAGCCGGCGGGGACGGTACGATCCGGCGCGCGTTTCATCTTGTCGCCCGCCAGTTCACCCGCCGCCAGCACCAGCGATCCCGCGGTCAGCGGCGCGCGCTTGCCCGCCGCGCCGCGCGTCGCGGCCAGCGCCGCCAGCGGCGTCATCGCCCGCGCGCCCGCCACTGCACCCATCAGGATCGAACGCCACATCACCGACCTCCCGCCACGCTGTCAGCGCGCTCAACCGCGCAAGCGCGCGCGGGTTGCACGGGCGATCGACGCGCCTCGATAAGGCTTTTTTCACAAGTCGCTGATAAGGATCAGTATACGCCCGGACCGACCGGCTGCGATGACGGAGATGGATCGATGATCGGCTGGTTTCGCGACGTGGCGCCGGTACGTACGAAGTTCACGATCATGGGGGTGTTCTACACCGCAGCATCGCTGGGCGGGCTGGCCGCGACCGGGCTGCTGGCGTCGGGCGTGATCGGCGCCGGGGCCGCGATCGCGATCGGCGCGGGGCTCAGCCTGTCGGTCGCGATCGTCGCGATCGTCACCCGCACGCTGGTCTGCGATCCCTATGTCAACACCGTCGTGCGGATGGAGGCGCTGGCGCACGGCGACTTCACCAGCGAGATCCGCTATACCGCGTCGCGCGACTGCGTCGGGCGCATGACCAAGGCGATGGCGGTGTTTCGCGACAACGGGCAGGCGCTGGCCGCCTCGTCGGGGTCGCAGCGCGCGGTGGTCGAGGCGCTCGGTCTTGGCCTCAGCCGGCTGGCCGACAACGACCTGACCCATCGGATCGAAACGCCGTTCGCCCCCGATTACGAGGCGCTGCGCACCGACTTCAACCGCGCGCTGGCGGCGGTATCGGAGGCGATCGGCGCGGTGACCGCCGCCGCCAACGGCATCAACAGCGGCGCCGCGGACATCCGCCAGGCCTCCGACGACCTGTCGCAGCGTACGGAACAGCAGGCGGCCAGCCTCGAGGAGACCGCTGCGGCGATGGACGAGATCACCGGCACCGTGCGCGAGACCGCCGCCGGCGCGCGCCGCGCCAATACCGCGGTCGGCGATGCGCGGGCGGAGGCGCAGAGCTCGGGCGAGGTCGTGCGCCGCGCGGTCGACGCGATGGGCGGCATCGAGCGCGCATCGGCGGAGATCAGCGATATCATCAGCGTGATCGACGGCATCGCCTTCCAGACGAACCTGCTGGCGCTGAACGCCGGCGTGGAGGCGGCGCGCGCCGGCGACGCGGGCAAGGGCTTTGCGGTCGTCGCCAGCGAGGTCCGCGCGCTCGCGCAGCGCTCGGCCGACGCCGCCAAGGACGTGAAGGTCAAGATCATGGCGTCGTCCGAGCAGGTGGAGGCGGGCGTGACGCTCGTCAGCGAAACCGGCAAGGCGCTGGAGCGGATCATCACCCGCATCGGCGAGATCAGCACGCTCGTCTCGACGATCGCCGCCTCGGCCGAGCATCAGGCGACCGGACTCCAGCAGGTCAACACCGCCGTCTCGGAGATGGACGGCGTCACGCAGCAGAATGCCGCGATGGTCGAGGAAGCGAACGCCGCGGCGCGCACGCTCGCCGAGGAAGCCGACCGGCTGACGGTCGAGGTCTCGCGCTTCCGCACCGCGACCCAGGTCCGCCCGGTGGCCGCGCCGGCCGGCGCCTCGCCGGTCCACGATCTCCAGGCCCGCGCTGCGCAAGCCGGGCGCGATCTCGCCCGCACCGCGCGCCGCCCGGTCACCGGCACGCGCGGCACCGCGCTGGCGGTGGCCGACGAGGAATGGAACGAGTTCTAAGGCGGCGTCCGACAAGATGGCCGCAAGCTAAGCTGCTGTATAGCAAAGGATAAATCTTCGGCGTCGCGCATCCGCCATGCAGGCTCGATAGTGACGGCACCAGCCGGGTGACTGTCCTGGAACAGGACGTCCGGGCATGTAAATATCGGTCGATTGCCGCAAGCCCAAGTTCAAGATAAGCGCGGAAATATCGTGCCGGGGGGCATGATGCGGGGGGAAACATGGACAACGCGAGATTTCACGTGCTCGACGGCATGCGCGGCGTCGCGGCCATCGGCGTCGTTCTTTACCATCTGGGCTTGTGGACGACCACCGGGTGGCTGGTGCCCCGCGGATACCTCGCCGTCGATTTCTTCTTCTGTCTCAGCGGGTTCGTCATCGCCTATGCTTATGAGGAACGGCTGGGGTGCGGGATGCGCTTCGGCAGGTTCCTGACGTCACGCGTCATTCGCCTGTACCCGGTCGTGATCCTCGGCATGGTTCTCGGCGGCCTCTACACCGCCGCCATGGCGCTGGGTGGCGGACAGCCGTTCGCGCCGCGCGATGTCGCGCTCGCCTTCGTCCCGAATCTTTTCCTGATTCCGGTCGTCGGCGTGCAGAGCCCGATCAGCGCGTCGCTCTACCCGATCAATTCGCCCTTCTGGTCGTTGTTCTACGAACTGTTGATCAATATGGCCTGGGCGCTCGGGTTGCGGCGGATATCGCCGTACATCCTCTTCGGTGCGGCGGTCGTCGTCTCGGTGCTGACCATCGGCGGGCTGAACAGCATCGATATCGGCAGCAACTATGATCAATTGGGATGGGGCGTGCTGCGCGTCACGCTCGGCTTCAGCGCGGGCCTGGTCGTATATCGGCTGCACCGCGCTGGCCTCGACCGCAGACTGCCCCGGCTGCCCGCGACGGTGCTGCTGGGCGGGTTGATCGCGCTGATGGCCGTTCCGGGCCTGAACGTGTGGTTCGATCTGGTCTGCGTCGTGCTGGTCTTCCCGCTCGTCACGCTGCTGGGCGCAGCGACCGCGCCCGGCAGCGCCGCTGCGGAGCGCGCGTGCGTGTGGCTGGGCGACGTTTCCTATCCGCTCTATGGCATCCATCGTCCGCTGTGTCTGGCCGGGCTGGTCGTCGTCACCCACCTCGTGCCCGGCGCCAGCGGCACGGCCGTGGCGATCATCGGCGGCCTTGCCGGCACGTTGTGCGCGGCGACGATCGCCTTCCACTGGTATGACGTGCCGGTACGCCGCCTGCTCGGACGGCTGCGCGCGCGCCCGGCCGCGGACAATACGGGCCGCGCCACCCCCGCCTGAGCCGATCGCACGCCATCGGCGCCGCGCCTCCGGGAAAGCGGCGCCGGCAGTGCCGCGTCGCAATCGTGATACGCTCCGCGTGGTGGGTCCGCCGGGGCTCGAACCCGGGACCTCTCGATTAAAAGTCGCTTGCTCTACCGACTGAGCTACGGACCCTCACGCGGATCGAAGCCGGTTAGGGGCGGCGCGCGCGCGGGTCAACCGGGCATGAAGCTGCCGCACCGTCAACCCGCTCTCCGGATCGCGCCAGCGCGGCGCGATCGCGCACAGCGGCCCCAGCACGAACGATCGCGCGCGAAACGCCGGATGCGGGATCGTCAACGCCGGGCTGCGCCATCGCCCCCCCGACCACAGGACGATGTCCAGATCGATCACCCGCGCGCCCCAGCGCCGGCCGGCGCGCCGCCCGAACGCGCGCTCGATCGTCTTCAGCCGCGCCAGCAGCACCGGGGGTGCCTCGCCGCTGTCGATCAGCACCGCGGCATTGGCGAAGGTGCGGGTGGAGGGGCCGAGCGGCGCGCTGGCGACGATCGGCGCGGCGCGACCGCCCAGCAGGCGGAGCGCGGCGGCGACTTCGGCACGCGGGGGGCCGTGCCGCCCGCGCCGGTTCGAACCCAGCGCGACAAGGTAGATTGATGCGGCCATCCTCAAGCGCCTATCGCACGCGCATGAACTTCGCACCCTCCTCGCTGCCCGCGACCGAACCGCCGCTCGACTGCCCGCGTTGCCCGCGCCTCGTCGCGCTCCGTCACGAGATGCGCGCGCAGCACCCCGAATGGTGGAACGCGCCCGTCCCGGCGTTCGGCGACCCGCAGGCGTGGCTGGCGATCGTCGGGCTCGCGCCGGGGATGAAGGGCGCCAATCGCACCGGCCGCGCCTTCATCGGCGATGGGGCGGGGGCGCTGCTCTACGGCACGCTCGCCCGGTTCGGGCTGGCGCACGGCACCTTCACCGGCAGCCGCGAGGACGATATCACGCTCGACGGGGCGATCATCCTCAACGCGGTCAAGTGCCTGCCGCCCGGCAATGCGCCGACCCCGGAGGAGGTCCGCACCTGTCGTCCGTTCCTCGACGGGCAGGCGGAGGCGCTGCCCGCAGCGCGGGTCTTCATCGCGCTGGGGCAGGTCGCCCATCAGTCGGTCGTGAAGGTGCTCGGCGGCAAGCTGCCCAAGGCGCGCTTCGCGCACGGTGCGGTCCACCGCATGCCGGACGGGCGCGTGCTGATCGACAGCTATCACTGCTCGCGCTACAACCAGAACACCGGGCGGCTGACGCCCGAGATGTTCGAGCCGGTATTCGCCAGCGCGCTGGAACTGCGGCCCTGACCGCACGTCCGACCGCAGCTGGAAAGCGTCAGATGTCCTGTACCAGCCGCCCGTACAACTCCGGCCGCCGGTCGCGGAAGAAGCCGAACGCCGCGCGGTGCCGGCGCACGCGGTCGAGGTCGAGCGTCGCGACGATCACGCCCTCTTCCTCGCGGTCCAGCTCGGCCAGGATATCGCCGCGCTCGTCGGTGATGAAGCTGGTGCCGTAGAAGGTCTGGCCCCCCTCTTCACCATTGGGCTCGGTCCCGACGCGGTTGGCGGCGATCACCGGCACCACGTTCGACACCGCATGGCCGACCATCGCGCGCCGCCACAACCGCGCGGTGTCGAGCGAGGTGTCGTGCGGCTCGCTCCCGATCGCGGTGGGATAGAACAGCAGTTCAGCGCCCATCAGCATCATCGCGCGCGCCGTCTCGGGATACCATTGGTCCCAGCAAACCCCGACGCCGAGCTTCGTGCGGTGCCCCTGCGCGACCGGGCCGTCCCACACCTTGAAACCCGTGTTGCCGGGGCGGAAGTAGAATTTTTCCTCGTACCCCGGCCCATCGGGGATGTGGCTCTTGCGATAGATGCCCTGAATCTCGCCGTCGGGGCCGATCATCGCCAGCGAATTGTAGTGATGCGGGCCGTCCAGCTCGAAGAAGCTGGTCGGGATGTGCACCTTCAACGCCTCCGCCAGCGCCTGCATCGCCAGCACCGCCTTGTGCTCGCCGACCGGCGCGGCGTTGGCGAACAGCGCTTCGTCCTCGACGCGGCAGAAATATTCGCCCTCGAACAACTCCGGCGGCAGGATCACCTGCGCGCCCCGCGCATGCGCCTCGCGCACCGCCTCCGACACCTTGGCGATGTTCGAATCGATATCTGCGGAAAAGGCGAGTTGCAGCGCGGCGACGGTGATCTCGGTCATGCCGCGCCACATAGTCGAGCACGGGCCGCGATGCCAATCGTCGCGCATAACATATTGAACCTGTGCCGTCCGGGGACGGTGGGCGCCGGCAAGGTCGTTGCGGTGGCGTTGCGGATCGGGAAAGGATACATGCAAATCAGGAACAGGGGTTCATATCAGCATGATTCGTTACGCGCAGATCGCGATCGCCGCAGGGGCGCTGGTCGCCGCGATGCCGGCGCAGGCGGCGGACTTCGTGATCGACACGACCACGGGCAAGGTGAACAATGCCACGATCGCCTACGGTGGTTCGGGCTACAGCACCGTCAATTACTCGGTCGCTTCGACCGACAACAAGTCGACCCTCAACGTGAAGGCGACGGCCTGGTCGCGTGACGGTAACGGCAACTATACCGCGGGCAAGATCGTCTCTTGGGGTGCGGACGGCCTGGGCATCTATCAGGCGGGCGAGAACACCGGCAGCAATCTGCACCAGATCGATAACGTCAACGGCTGGGAATTCCTGGTCCTGCAGTTCGATCAGGCAGTGTCGCTGCAGTCGGCGGTGCTGAAGTCGTTTCAGATCAGCGGGCTCAACTATGTCGACAGCGACGCGTTCGTCGGCTGGTCGAGCGCAGCGTTCAACTCGGCGATGAGCGCCAGCACTCTGGTCGCCAACGAAAAGACGCTGGCGTCGACCGGCAACTTCTTCAACAGCGACAGCACGAAGTACGCCGCGACGACCGCCGTTTCGGTTGCGAACGGCAACCTCGTCCAGACGCAGACCCAGACCTACAACCTGTCGCCCTCGAAGGCCGGCAACGTCTGGATCATCGGCGGTTCGTATTGGGGCCCGGACAACAACAACGACGCGTTCAAGCTGAACCAGATCAAGGTCACCAGTGGCGTGCCCGAGCCGACGACCTGGATGATGATGATCCTCGGCTTCGGCCTGGTCGGCGCCGCCGTCCGCCGTCGCCGCGGCAGCGACAAGGCCGTGCTGGCCTGATCTCCCGCAAGGGCGTGCGTGCGAAAGGCCGCCGGAGCGATCCGGCGGCCTTTTTCATGCGCTGTCGGCTTCGCGCCGGACCCGCCGCCGCGCGACCCTCACCGACACGCCGTCGAAGCTGCGCGGGGGACACCGCTGTCTGCGCGGTCATCGTGCACCCCGTCTTGCACGCGATCGCCGGCTGATGAGGGAGGGGGCAAGGCGCGCGCGCAACGATACCAAGCGACAATTGCGCGCCTGCGCGGACCGCCGCCACCGGATCGCGCCGCTGCCGTCACCATCCGCATGCGATCGGCGAACGTCCGGTGCGACGTGCGCTCGAGAAGGCGCCCGACCGGGTCGCGCAACGACGCCGCGCCCGCGGCAACGCCTGTCCTACACCGTACGACATCTGCCGGGATTCGGGTGTCGCCCGCCGTCCGGATACCGCGACGTACGTCGCCCGGAATCTGGCGGCACCATCGCACATCTCCGCGGCGCAGCCGGGTCAGCCGATCAGCAGCCCCGCCAGCGCCGCACTCATCAGATTGGCGAGACTACCCGCCGCCAGCGCGCGCAGCCCCAGCCGCGCGATCGTCGGGCGCTGGTTGGGGGCGAGGCTTCCGGTGACCGCCATCTGGATCGCGATCGAGCTGAAATTGGCGAAGCCGCACAGCGCGAACGTCACCACCGCGATCGTCCGCGGCGAGAGTTGCCCGGCCTGCTTGCCGAGGTCGATATAGGCGACGAACTCGTTCAGCACGATCTTCTCGCCGAACAGCCCGCCGGCGACCCCCGCCTCGTTCCACGGCACGTTCAGCAGGAACATCACCGGCTGGAACACATAGCCGAGCAGGCCCTGGAAGCTCAGCCCGGGCGCGCCGAACCACCCGCCGATCGTGCCCAGCAGCCCGTTGGCCAGCGCCACCAGCGCCACGAACGCCAGCACCATCGCGCCGACCGCCACCGCCAGCTTCACGCCGGTCTGCGCGCCCTGCGCCGCGGCCATGATGAGGTTGGCGGGCTTCTCCTCGTCGTGGGTCGCCTCGGGCAGCGGCTCGCCGGGCGTTCCCTCGGGCAGCAGCGCTGCGGGCCCGCGCCCGCTGATTCGCGCCTCGGCCAGCGCGATCTGCCGTGCCACGTCGGGCAGGTCGCCCAGCGGCAATTCGCCCTCGGGCGGCACCACGCGATCGGGCATCACGATCTTGGCCATCAGGATCCCGCCCGGCGCCGCCATGAAGCTGGCGGCGAGCAGATAGTCGATGCTGATCCCCATCGAGGCGTAGGCAGCCAGGATCGTCCCGGCGACCCCCGCCATCCCGCTGGTCATCACCGTGAACACCTGCGCCGGGGTGAGCCCGGCGAGGTACGGGCGGATGACGAGCGGCGATTCGCTCTGACCGACGAAGATATTGGCGGCCGCGCACAGGCTTTCGACCTTGCTGGTTCCGATCACCTTTTCGATCGCGCCGCCGATCCAGCGGACGACGAACTGCATCACGCCCAGATAATAGAGGATCGAGACGAGGCTGGCGAAGAAGATGATGACCGGCAGCGCCGCGATCGCGAAGCTCTGTCCGCCGACCGCCGGGCTGGCGAGATTGCCGAAGAGAAACTCGGTGCCCTTCTGCGAATAGCCGAGCAACGCCGCCACCCCGGCCGACGCGCCGGCCAGCGCCGCGCGTCCCGGCGTCCAGTACAGTACGATCACCGCGATCGCCGCCTGGAGCGCGAAGGCGCTGGCCACGATCCGCGGCCGGATCGCACGGCGATCGGCCGACAGCAGCACCGCGAGCAGCAGGATGACGACGATACCCGCCAGGCCGATGAGGATTCGTTGCATGGGACTTCTTCGTTGCCGAAGGTTCGCGCCATGGCATGGCCGAACGGGGGGCGCCAGCCAAGAGTCGGCGCGTGCAGGCCCGCCCGTGCACAAGCCGACATTCCGGCACCTTGCCCGCCTCGCCGCCGCCCCGTACACCGCCGCGATGGAAGCCCCCGCCCATCACCCGACTCCCCGTCGCGCGATCCCGCCGTCGCTGTTCGCCTTCTCGATCTTCTACGGCGGCATGGTCTGTATCGCGGGCGTGCTCGGCAACAAGCAGGTGTCGCTCGGCCCGATCTCCACGCTCGGGCCGCTGGTCGGGCTGCCGCCGCTGGCGGTGGAGGCGGGGATCTTCGCCTTTCTGCTGCTCGTCGTCACGTCCAGCGCGATCGCCGAACTGCACGGGCAGAAGGTCGCCGGGCGGCTGGTGCTGATGGGCTTCGTGCCGTTGCTCGTCTCGATGGTGCTGACGCTGGTCGTGCTCGTCCTGCCGGCCGCGCCCGAGATGGATGCCGGGCATCTCGCGGCGTTCAACCAGATGATGGGCGCGACGCCGTGGATCTGGGCCGGCGGGATCGCCGCCTACGGCGTGTCGCAGACGCTGAACGTCACGATCTTTTCCTGGCTGAAAGGGCGGGAGGGCGGCCGATTGCTGTGGTTCCGCGCCGCGACCGCCAGCGCGCTCAGCCAGATCGTCGATTCGGTGCTGTTCATCTCGATCGCCTTCGGGCTGTCGGCGGTCGGCTGGCTGATGGCCGGGCAGATGCTGGCGAAGGTCGTGCTGTCGATCGCGCTGGTCCCGCCGCTGATCTACCTGATGGTCGCGATCGGGCGGCGGCTGGACGCCTGACCGTCCGCGCCGCTATGGCGCGGCGCATGACCGATCCCACCCTGTCGCCCGCCTTGAAGGCCGAAACGCTGGTCGAGGCGCTGCCGTACCTGCAACGCTACGCCGGCAAGACCTTTGTCGTGAAATACGGCGGGCACGCGATGGGCGATCCCGAGGCGCAGGCCGACTTCGCCGAGGACGTGGTGCTGCTGAAGGCGGTCGGGATCAACCCGGTCGTCGTCCACGGCGGCGGGCCGCAGATCGGGCGGATGCTGAAGCGGCTGGGCGTCGAATCGCGTTTCGTCGACGGCCTGCGCGTCACCGATGCGGAGACCGCGCAGATCGCCGAAATGGTGCTGGCAGGTTCGATCAACAAGGAAATCGTCAGCTGGATCGGCCGCGCCGGGGGACGCGCGGTCGGCATCTCGGGCAAGGACGCCGGGCTGGTCCAGGCCGAAAAGGTCGGCCGGAGCGATCCCGACCCGCTGCAGGGCATCGAGCGCAAGGTCGACCTGGGCTTCGTTGGCGAGCCGGTCGCGGTCGATCGCCGCATCATCGATTCGCTCAGCCGCGACGGCATCATCCCGGTGATCGCGCCGATCGGCATCGGTGCGGACGGCCATACCTACAACATCAACGCCGACACGATGGCGGGCGCGATCGCCGCCGCGCTGGGGGCGTCGCGCTTCTTCCTGCTGACCGACGTGGCCGGGGTGCTCGACAAGCAGGGGCAGCTGGTCACCGACCTGAACCCCGCCTCCGTGGCGGCATTGCGCGCGGACGGGACGATCTCGGGCGGGATGATCCCCAAGCTGGAGACGTGCGTCGCCGCGGTCGAAGCGGGCGTCGACGCTGCGGTCGTGCTCGACGGGCGGGTGCCGCACGCGATGCTGCTCGAAATCTTTACCAAGCGCGGTGCAGGCACGCTCATCCGCGCATAAGCGCCCGCCTTTCGAACCGCCCGCCGGTGCATTATATCACCGGCACACCTATTGGAGGACGCCCGGCGTGCTGACGCTCACCATCATCCAGATCCTGCAGGTGATCCTGAACCTCGTCTGGTGGATCATCATCGTGCAGTTCGTGCTGTCGCTGCTCATCTCGTTCAACGTCGTGAACACGTCGAACAACTTCGTACGCTCGCTCTACGAGGGGCTCGATCGCCTCAGCGAGCCGATGTACCGGCCGATCCGACGGATGCTGCCCAACACCGGCGGGATCGATTTCGCGCCCGCGGTCGTGCTGGTGCTGCTGGCGATCCTGAACATCGTCCTGAACAATATCGCGGTCAGCGCCGCGACCGGCGCCGCCGCGATCTGACCGCCTGGCGTGCCACGCCGGACGGGATCGCGATCGCCGTCCGCGTGACCCCGCGCGGCGGGCGCGACGCGCTGCTGGCGGGCACCGAGGACCATCTTGCCGCACGCCTGTCCGCCGCACCGGTCGACGGGGCGGCAAATGCGGCGCTCGTCGCGTTGGTGGCGAAGCATTTCGGCGTGGCGAAGCGCGACGTGACGCTCGTCGCGGGGCAGACCGCGCGGCTGAAGCGGCTGACGATCGCGGGCGACCCGCAGGCGCTGGCGCGTGCCGCCGCTTCGCTCTATGCGGTCGTGCCATGACTGCCCGCATCATCGACGGAAAAGCCTTCGCCGCCACGCTGCGCGATCGCGTCGCCACCGCCGCTGCCGCCTTCACCGAACAGGCGGGGCGCAAGCCCGGGCTGGCAGTGGTGCTGGTCGGCGAGGACCCGGCCTCGTCGGTCTATGTCCGCTCGAAAGGCAAGGCGACCGTCGCGGCCGGGATGGAGAGTTTCGAGCATCGCCTGCCCGCCGATGTCGCGGAGGCCGAGCTGATCGCGCTGGTCGATCGCCTGAACGCCGACGATGCGGTCGACGGCATCCTCGTCCAGCTACCGCTGCCGCGCCATATCGACGAGCGGGCGGTCATCACCCGCATCGACCCCGACAAGGATGTCGACGGCTTCCACCCGGTCAACGCCGGGCGGCTGGCGACCGGGCTCGACGGGCTGGTGCCGTGCACCCCGCTCGGCTGCCTGATGCTGCTCAAGGACCTGCACCCGCATCTCGCCGGGCTGGAGGCGGTGGTGATCGGCCGCTCGAACATCGTCGGCAAGCCGATGGCGGCGCTGCTCCTGCAACAAAGCTGCACTGTCACGACCGTCCACAGCCGCACGCGCGACGTGATGGGGCATGTGCGACAGGCCGATATCGTCGTCGCGGCGGTCGGCATCCCCGCGTTCGTCCAGCCGGAATGGATCAAGCCCGGTGCGACGGTGATCGATGTCGGCATCAACCGGACCGACGCGGGACTGGTCGGGGATGTCGATCCGCGCGTCGTCGAGGTGGCGGGCGCGATCACTCCGGTGCCGGGCGGCGTGGGGCCGATGACGATCGCGGTGCTGATGCGCAACACGCTGGTCGCCGCTGGCCGGCGCGCGGGCATCACGATCGACGCGGCGCTGTAGATGCTGGAGCTGTTCGTCTCCTCGTTCATCACGTTGTTCGTCATCATCGACCCGCCCGGCTGCGCGCCGATCTTCGCCGGGCTGACCGCCGGGGCCACGCCGACGCATTGCCGGTCGATGGCGGTGCGCGCGGTCGTCGTTGCGGCGTGCATCCTCCTCGTCTTCGCGCTGGCGGGCGAGCCGTTGCTGCGC
The DNA here is from genome assembly GCF_031456125.1 of Sphingomonas sp. BE138. Lineage (NCBI taxonomy): Bacteria > Pseudomonadati > Pseudomonadota > Alphaproteobacteria > Sphingomonadales > Sphingomonadaceae > Sphingomonas > Sphingomonas sp. BE138. The sequence continues at coordinate 244,591 of NZ_JAVDUC010000002.1, read as the reverse complement.
GCGCTCGGCATCGAGCTGGCGTCATTCCGGATCGCCGGCGGCGTCATGCTGTTCCTGATCGCGCTGGAGATGGTGTTCGAGAAGCGCACGCAGCGCCGCGAGGACCGCGCCGCGCGGATCACCGAGGAAGAAGCCGACGACGTCTCGATCTTCCCGATGGCGATGCCGATGATCGCCGGGCCGGGTTCGATCGCGTCGGTGATGCTGCTGACCGCGCGCAGCCACGGCGTCGAGCAGACCGCGGTCGTGATGGCGGCGCTGGCGGCGAACCTCGGGCTGATGCTGCTGGCCTTGCTGGCGGCGGGGCCGCTGATGCGGATCATGGGGGCCAAGATCGAGGCGGTCATCACCCGCCTGCTCGGCGTGCTGCTGGCGGCGCTGGCGGTACAGTTCGTGATCGACGGCGTGGTCGAGCAATTGCGCTGACGCGGGCATTGTCCGACGTAGATTGTCTTTCCGGCTGGCTATCTCGGCCGGCGATGGCCTAGATATGTAACGATTAACGGCTTCGGGGGGTTCGATGGACACGCTGGCGAAGATGAAGGAGGCCTGGAACGTCCGGGCGCAGGCCGATGCCGAGCATTATATCGAGACCGATCATTGGGACGGTGACCGCGACGCTTTCTTCGCGCTGGGCGAGAAGATCGTGCACGAGATCGCCGACCCGTATCTGCCGGCACGCCGCACGCTGGCGGTCGACATCGGCTGCGGCGTCGGCCGGCTGACGCGCGCGCTGTCGACGCGTTTCGACAAGGCGATCGGGCTCGACGTGTCGGACGAGATGGTCCGCAAGGGCACCGACTTGCAACGCGACACGCCGAAGGTGCAGTTGATTGCCACCGACGGGGTCACGTTCCCGATCGAGACGGGTACCGCCGACTTCGTCTTCTCCTATGTCGTGTTCCAGCACATGCCCTCGATCGAGGTGATCAAGGGCAGCCTGGCCGAGACGCGGCGCATTCTGGCGCCGGGTGGCGCGGCGTTGCTGCACCTGAAGCATCGCTACAAGAACCCGCTCCACGCCGCGTGGCAGAACCTGCCGGAGGCGATCGCCACGCCGCTCCAGCGGCTGCGCGGGTCCGATCCGCTGAAGATGTCCGAATCCTATCGCGGCGTCGGGCCGATCTCCGACGCCAGGCTGCGCGCGATGTTCGCCGATGCCGGGCTCAAGGTGCAGAAGATGTTCGACGACCGGACGCACGTGCCGACGCACGAATACGTCTGGGTGCACGCCACCGTCTGACGCTCGCTAGTCGATCCGGAAGGCTCTGAACGGCGAGCCTTTGCTGATCGGCAGCGGCGTCAGCCAGTCGAACGCCTCGCCCTTCGCCAGGCGGTCGTAGAAGCCGCCGCGCGCCTTGGCGCGGTAGTTGGTCGATTCGGCCATGTCCGGACATACCAGCAGCATCGTCGCGCCGTGCCGCTTCATGATCGCGCGCGCCTCGGCCGGCGAGCGCATGAAGGCGTGGTGGACGTCGAGGATCGCGTCGCCGTTGCGATGATACGGCCCCGCGATCGCCCGGTGGTGCGTCAGCGTGACAAGCCGCGGCCCCAGGTCGACGAAGGTGAAGACGGTCTGCGCCGGATAGCGGTCGAGCGGGCGCATCGCCGGGATCGTCAGGCAGCGACCGGTCGCCTTGTTGACGCGGCGGACATAGGCGCTCGGCCGGTCGACCTTGAAGCGATCGATGATGATCTGCGTGAAGCTGCCCGAGACGATCACGAACAGTGCCGCCGCCGCCGCGGCCTTGGCCCACCAGAAGCGCGGAGCGGCGAGCCACGGCACCGCCAGCCACGCCAGTGCCGCCGCGCCGGGGATCGCGAGCAACTGTGCCGCTGGCCCGGCGCGCGCCTGCCACAGCAGCATCAGCGCGGCGAAGCCGCCGAACAGCGCCACGCACGCCCAGCCGCGAAGCGACGGTTGCCGGCGCGCTCGCCACGTCGCGAGCACCGCGCCGAGGAGGCCGATCAGCGGGAGCGTGACGATCGGCAAGGCGATGCGCAGCGGGTGGCGATAGATCGGCTTTGCCTCGCGCACTTGCGACAGCCAGCTGGCGTAGAGTTCGTCGGATACCTGCTCGGGACGGCCGAGGCATTGCGGGAAGGCGAGGGCGAAGAATGCCGCGACCGCGGCACCCGCCGCGAGCGCCAGCAGGAGGCGCACCACCGGGCGGCGGGGGCCAACTATCGATAAAGCAAGCAGAAGTCCGCCGGCGAGGAGGACGGTCGAGGCGTAGACGGGGGTGAGGGCGTCGCAGCGGTAGACACGGTTGGCAAAGGAGGTGAAGGCGGCGAAGCCCGCCGCGGTGCCGCCCGCCAGCGTCAGCGCGTAGATCGCAAGACGTTGTTTTTCCGCCTGATCCCAAATCCACGCCAGCGTGATGATCGCCCCGGCCATCGCGGCGTAGGGCAGCATTTCCAGCCCGATCGTGAGCGACACGGCGGTGGCGACGCCGACCAGCGCGCCGCCGCGGGCGCGGTTGGTGTCGCAAAGGCCGGCCACGGTGACGGCAAGCATCGCCAATTGCCACCCATGGTGATCGATCCGATCGGGCATGAACATGCCCAAAGCGACGTTGGTGGCAAGAAACAGCGCGATCCCGAGCGGCCAGGCGAGCGGATGCACCAGCCGCCGCAGCGTCGCCCCGAGCGCCGCCAGCACGATCGCCATCGGCAGCAGCGGCGCGATGCCGCACGCCAGCCGCTCCGCCTCCGCCACGCCGACGAGCGGGCGCAGCAGCAGGATCAGCCCCGCGATCGGCAGGTCGACCAGCCGCGACCAATGGATGTCGAACCCGCCGGGCGGATTGAGGCGGTAGTTGCGCAGGTCGAACCAGCCCTGCCCGTCCAGCAGCGCGCGGACCTGCATCAGCCGCATGTTGTCGTCGGTGTCGCCGAGCGACAGCCACTGGATCGCGGCCCAGCGCTGCCACACGTACCAGATCGCGATCGCGGCCCAGGCGAGCATCGTCAGCCGCAGCCAGCGGCGGTCCAGCACGCGCACGGCCCTGTCGAGCGTGGCGGGCGGCAGCAGATCGTCGATCAACACACGTCCTTCGCACCGCCCGCGACGGCGGGTGGTTCCGTCGCGCGACGTTTAGGTGCGCGGGGCGGCAAGGGCAACGGGGGCGTCAGAAGCGCAGCACCAGCGCCTCGTTGATCGCCACCGCCGACCAGCGGGCGGTGAGATCGTCGAGCCGGGTGCGGATCGCGTCCACGGCGTCGGGCGTGACCGGGGATGCCGCATGGCCGCGCGCGGCGCAGGCGTGCTGATAGGTGGCGATCAGCGCGGCCGCGGGCACGCGCCCGCCCCATAGCTCGGCCTGGAAGGTCTCGACCAGCCGCTCGATCGCCTCCGCCCCGTCGTCGCCGCGCGTGCCGTAGCCGGCGGGTTCCCCGTCCTTGACGAGCGAGAGGAAGCCGCGTTGCGCCAGCACGCTTTCCACCGCGAAATGGACCATGTCGTGCGGCACGATCCCCTGTTTGGGACAGGCGATCGCCTCGTCCGCGGCCCCGGCGCGGCGGATGACGAGATCGTCGTACTTGCCGCCGCGTTTGGTGAAGATCAGTTCCATTGCAGGACGCTACCGCCGATGCGCCGCGCCGTCACCTGGCCAACGCCGCCATTGCCACCATCCGCCCGCGCGCCTAGTCGGTCGGCGAAGGGGTGAGCGCGTGGCGACGGTACGAGCGGGGGACAAGGCGGATCATCGGCGCGAGTTGTTCTGGCAGCTCGTGCGCTTCGGTGTCACCGGCGGCGCGATGACCGCATTCTACGCCGTGGTCTATTGGCCATTGGCCACGTATGTGATGAACCCGAACCTGGCGGTGGTCATCGCTTTCGTGAGCGCCACGATCATCGGCCGGTTCGCGCATGGGGCGGTGAGCTTCCGCGGGCACGGAACGCGCAGTGCACGGACCGCGCGACGCTTCTTCGTGGTGCAGTTGTTCGGCTTCTTCCTGCAACAGGCGTTCACATGGGTGCTGGTGACCGGACCGTTCTTTCACGGCCCGACGTGGTGGCCGCTGGTGCCTGCGGTGTCGGTCGTGCCGCTGCTGACCTTCTGGTTGCAACGCAACTGGGTATTTGCCTGATGGGGACTGTATAATGGATCGCCGTGTCTACGATCGCATGGCCGAGCACGATTCGACGCACTGGTGGTATCGTGCGCGCCGCGACATCCTGGCCGATTACCTGACGCGCGAGGGCAAGCTGCCCGCAAAGGCGCGTATCCTGGAGATCGGCTGCGGCACCGGGCACAATCTGCCGATGCTCGCCAGCTTCGGCGAGGTCGACGCGATCGAGATCGACCCCGCCGCGCGCGCGATCGCCAGCCAGCGGCTGGGGCGGCCGGTCGGCGAGGCGCCGCTGCCCGCACTGCCGGGAGTGGAGCGCGGCGCCTATGACCTGATCGCGGTGCTGGACGTCGTCGAGCATATCGAGGACGACGTCGCCGCGCTGGCGGCGATGCGCGAGTGCCTGGCGCCCGGCGGCAAGATCCTGATCGCAGTGCCCGCGCACCAGTGGATGTGGAGCGCGCACGACGTGGTGAACCACCACCACCGGCGTTATTCGAAGGGCACGCTGCTGTCCGCGATCCACGAGGCGGGGTTGAAGGAGCGGGGGCTGACCTACTTCAACTCGCTGCTGTTCCCGCTCGCCGCGGCGGCGCGGATCGCGGGGCGGCTGACCGGGCGTGACGACAGCGACGATTCGCCGCCCGCCGCGCCGGTCAATGCGCTGTTCGAGCGGATCTTCCGGCTGGAGCGGCATCTGGTCGGGCGCGTGCCGATGCCGACCGGGGTGTCGATCCTGACGCTGGCGGAGCCGAGATAGCGTTCCCCCTCCCGGACGTCATCCCGGCGAAAGCCGGACCTTTTGCACCGTGGGCGGGGCGAGAGCCGCGCGATGCTCCAGCTTTCGCCGGAGCGACGGCCCTCTTGCTACTCGCCGATCACGTGCAGCGCCACCGTCCGGCGGTGCGGCGCGGTGCGGTGTTCGAACAGGTACAGGCCCTGCCACGTGCCGAGCACCATCCGGCCGCCATGTACCGGGATCGAGAGCGAGACGTTGGTCAGCGCGGTCTTGAGGTGCGCGGGCATGTCGTCCGGCCCCTCGTCATCATGTTCGTAGGACCGGCTTTCGGGCGCGAGCATGTTGAAATAGCGTTCGAGGTCGCGGCGTACCGCGGGGGCGGCATTCTCGTTGATCGTCAGCGACGCCGAGGTGTGGCGGCAGAAGACCGTCAGCAGCCCGTCCGCCATTCCCTGCTGCGCCAGCCAATCGGCGACCTCGTGCGTGATCTCGACCAGCCCTTGCCGCCGCGTCGCGATCGTCAGTTGTCCGTGCGCCTGCCGCATCAGAACAGCCGCCCGCCGTTGGGGACCGGTTCGCTGGGCTGGATCAGCACGACCTTGCCATCGGCATCGGGGAAGCCGAGCGTCAGCACCTGCGACATGAACTTGCCGATCTGGCGCGGGGGGAAGTTGACCACCGCGGCGACCTGTCGGCCGACCAGCGCGTCGCAGTCGTAATGTTCGGTGATCTGCGCCGACGAGCGCTTCGTCCCGATCGTCGCACCGAAGTCGATCACCAGCTTGAAGGCAGGCTTGCGCGCCTCCGGAAAGGGTTCGGCCGCCACGATCGTCCCGACCCGCACGTCGACCGCCAGGAAATCGTCGAACCCAATCTCCGGGGCAGGCGGGGCGGAAAGGTCGTGGGTGGCGTGCATCAGAAGTCCGGGTTTTCGTAATAGCTCGGCGGCTCGATCCCGCTGATCCGTTCCGCCAGCAGCGGGCGAAAGCTGCGGCGGCTCTTGAACGCGGAATACCACGCCTTGGTCAGCGCATGACCCGCCCAGTCGATCCCGCCGAGATAGTCGGCGACCGAAATCTGCGCCGCCGCGGCCAGGTCCGCAAGGCTGATGGTCGACCCCGCGATCCATTTGCGGTGGTCGAGCAGGAAGTCGATATAGTCGAGGTGGCCGACCGCCGACTTCATCGCCTCGCGCAGCCGTGAGGCGTCGGGGGCCATACGGTGCGCAATGCGCTTGATCATGCGCTCGTCGAGCAGCGGCTGGGTGACGTCGCGGTAGAAATGGGTGTCGAACCACGCGACCAGCCGGCGGATCTCGGCACGGTTGGCGGCGGTGCCGTTGATCATCGCGGCCCGCTCGACCGTCTCCTCGAAATATTCGCAGATCGCCATGGAATCGACCAGCACGACGCCGCGGTCGTTGTCGGTCATGACCGGAGTCTGCCCCGCGGGGTTCATGTCGATGAAGGCGTCGCGCCGCTCCCACGGATTCTCGCGCATGAGTTGATAGCCCACGTCCTTTTCATTGAGGAGCGTGCGGACCTTGCGCGTGAACGGACACAGCGGGAACTGATAGAGCTGCCACATATAGCGGCGCTGTTAGGCCGAAGTGGGGGGCGGGGGGAAGCGGCTTCGTCGCGGACGTGCGGCGATCAGGGCTGGGGGCGCGGGCGGCGGCGCGGAACCGCGTCGGATTGCCGCCGGATCAGTTCGTAATCGACCACGACGTGCGGGTGATCCGCGGTGCCGCCGGTGCGGCGCTGGCGGATCTCGCGCATCAGCAGGTCGACCGCGGTACGCGCCATGTCGCTGACCGGCTGGCGGATCGTCGTGAGTTCCGGCCAGACCGTCGTCGCGAGCGCCGAATCGTCGAAGCCGCAGACCGTCAGGTCGCCGGGCACGTCGAGGTCGCGGCGGTGCGCGATCGCGACCGTGGCGGCGGCCATGTCGTCGTTGCTGGCGAAGATCGCGGTCGGCGCGTCGGCGAGGTCGAGCAGCCGCTCGGCCGCGTCGAGGCCGGAGCGGTAGTCGAAGGTGCCGTGTGCGATCAGCGCCCCGTCGTCGTCATAGCCGAGATCGCGCAGCGCGTCGCGGTAGCCGGCCAGCCGCTCGCCGGTCGCGCTCTGGTTCGCGGCGCCGGTGATGAAGCCGATCCGGCGATGGCCGAGCGTGCCGAGATGGCGCGTCATCTCATAGGCGGCCTTGCGATCGTCGATGCTGACCGACAGCGCCCATTCGGGCGCGCGACCGGTCGATACCGCCACGACCGGGATGTCGCGTTCGTGCAGGCTTTCCAGCACCTCGGCCGCGTCGCCGAGCGGCGGGGGGAGCAGCAATCCGTCCACGCGCCCGCCCAGCAGGTGCTCGATCGCCTGCTGCTCGGCGCCCTCGGCGCATTGCTCGACGACGATCTGTGCGCTCTGGCGGCTGGCCTGGTCGAGGCAGCCGACCAGGAACTCGCTGAAATAGAACAGGCTGGTCGTGGTGTGGAGCACGCCGAGCCGGAAGTCCTCGCCGCCCGCCAGCATCCGCGCCGCCGCGGACGGGGCGTAGCGGAGCGCGGCGATCGCTTCCTCGACCCGTTCGCGGGTCGTCTCGCGCACGCTGCCCTCGCGGTTGATGACGCGGCTGACCGTCATCGGCGAGACGCCCGCGCGCGCGGCGACGTCGCTGATCGTGGGGGCGTTACGCTGACGGCGGGAGCCGCGTGCTTCGGTCATGCCGGGCGATCCATCCCCGCTCCTTGGCGTCGCCGGGACGGACAGGCAAGTGCGACATCAATCGTAATGTCCGGGCACGTTGGTGTAGCGAACGGCCTTGTACCAGGCGAGATCGTGCGCGGGAGCGGCAACGCCGGGGGGCAGCGCGCGGCCGTTGACCGACATCCAATAGGCCAGGCTGGCGTCGCGCCACCAGCGCGCCTCGCGCTCCTGCACCGCCAGATAGGTCGCGGTCTTCTGCCAGCGCTCCGCGTCGACCAGCGGGCGCACGCCGTCCCACTGGCGGCGCATGTCGACGACATAGGCGACGCCACGATCGTAATGCGCGACGAGATCCTGCCACAGCGTCTTGCCCGACGCCATCTTCCGGTCCCAGGCAACATGGTGGAACCACAGCAGTTCGCGCTCGGGCGTGGTCTTCGGGTCCGCCAGCCGCCGGGCGATCGACGGCGCATATTGGTCGACCGCGTCGCTCCCGGTCTTCGTCCGGTCGAAGCCGATGCCGTTGCGGTCGGCCTTGTGGTAATAGACCGGGTTCCATTCGGGCCGCTTGAGATCGTCGACCCACGGGCCCGGGCCGTAGTGGTGCCCGGTCGCCATCAGATGCGCCAGGCCGAGCGCGCCGGTATAATCGACCACCGCCTCGCGCGAGCCCATCATCATGCGCACCGCGGTGTCGACGACGCGCGGGTCGGTGCCGAAGGTCTGCTGCGCCCATTCGCGCGCGATCGGCCCGGCGGCGAGCGTCGGGTCCCAGGCCATGCGGCCGAAGACGTACCAATTGGCCTGGTTGAAGGTGGAGCCCGACCAGTCGCGGTCGCGGCCGATGTTGGCGACCCCGGCGATGCCGGTCAGCCGGTGCCCCTCGCTGCTGCCGTCGACGACGGTGGCAACGGTTTCCGCGCCGCGCCCGGTCCTGGCGGCCAGCGTCTCCTCGAACAGCGGGCCGAGATAGGCGAGGTGGGTCGCAAAGCCGAGATATTCCTTGGTGATCTGGAATTCGATCATCAGCGGCGTCTTCGGCATCGCGCCGAACAGCGGATGGAACGGCTCGCGCGGCTGGAAGTCGATCGCGCCGTTCTTCACCTGCACCAGCACGTTGTCGGCGAAGGTGCCGTCGAGCGGCTTGAACTCGGTATAGGCCTGTTTCGCGCGATCGCTGGGATCGGTATCGGCGTAGACGAACGCGCGCCACATCACGACGCCGCCGTGCGGCCCGACCGCCGCCGCCAGCATGTTCGCGCCGTCGGCATGGGTCGCGCCATAGTCGCGCGGGCCGGGCTGCCCCTCGCTGTTCGCCTTGACGAGGAACCCGCCGAAGTCGGGGATCGCGCGGTAGATCTCGTCGGCCTTCGCCTTCCACCATGCCGCCACCGCCGGATCGCGCGGGTCGGCGGTCTTCAGTCCGCCCAGCTCGACCGGCGCGGAGAAGCGCGCCGAGAGATAGACCTTGATCCCCCACGGCCGGAACACGTCGGCGAGCGCGGCCGCCTTGGCGATATAGCGCGGCGTAAGGCTGTCGGCCTTCGCATTCACGTTGTTGAGAACGGTGCCGTTGATGCCGATCGAGGCATTGGCGCGCGCATAATCGGTGTAGCGCGGGTCGATGCGGTCGGGGAGCGTCCACCAGTCCCACAGCGAGTCGCCGGCATAGCCGCGCTCGACCGTCTCATCGAGATTGTCCCAATGGTTGAGGACGCGCAGCTTCACCTTGGGAACGCTGGTCAGCGATGCGGTGGCGGGCGTGCCGCCGGTGGCGAGATGCCGGAGCAGCGCGAAGGCGCCGTAGAGCGCGCCACGGTCGCTGTTGCCCGTAACCAGCAACGTCTGGCGACCGGCCAGCGTGACGGGGCGGACGAGATAGCCTTCGTCGCCGAGCGACGCGGACGGCAGCCCGAGCGTGGCCACCGCCGGATCGGTCATGGTGGCGACCGTGACGGTCAGGCCGGCGGGGAGCGCGCGGCGCAACTCGTCGGCGGCAAGGCGCAGCGTCGGGGTGTCGCCGAGCACGGTGACGGTCGAGGCCGCCGCCGTCGCGGCCGGCGCGCGCAGCCACAAGCGGTAACCGTCGTCGGCCCGCGCGGTGCCGGCGAGCAACAGCGCCAGCGCGCCCACGATCATCGAACCCGCCTTCATCGCCGCTCCTGCACCCTTGGCGGCATTGACAACACCGCTTCTGCGTGGCCATGGTAACGCTATCAGTCAATATGGCAAGCCTCGGCACGCGATCGGGGCACCGCTGGCAAAGAGGATCCCGCGTGACCGCCACCCGAAAAGAAGCCGCGGTCATCGCGCGCCGCGACCTGCTGCGGTGGAGCGCGGGGGTGTCGGCACTGGCGTTCCTGCCCGCCGCCGCCGCCACGCCGGTCTACCGCGACCCTCGAGCGCCCGTCGACCTGCGCGTTCGCGACCTGATGGGGCGGATGACGCTGGACGAGAAGGTGGCGCAGCTGGTCACGCTGTCGACCACCAAGCGCGACGTGATGGACGATGCACGCGCCTTCGCGCCTGCCAAGGCCGATGTCGCCTATCCCCATGGAATCGGGCAGATCGCGCGACCCTCCGATCGCGGCGGGGCGGCGACGGCGAACAACACGGGCGCCGATGTGACCGGGCGGTGGCGGACGCCGGCGGATACGATCACGTTCGTCAATGCGGCGCAGCAGTGGGCGAAGCGCACGCGGCTGGGCATCCCGATCCTGTTCCATGAGGAAGCGTTGCACGGCTATATGGCGCCGGGTGCGACCAGCTTTCCGCAAGCCATTGCGCTGGCAGGGAGTTTCGACCGCGAGTTGATGGAGCGCGTGCAGGCGGTGGTCGGGCGCGAGGTGCGCGCGCACGGCACGACGCTGGCGCTGTCGCCGGTCGTGGACATCGCCCGCGACCCGCGCTGGAGACGGATCGAGGAGACGTTCGGCGAGGACCCGTATCTGTGCGGCGAGATGGGCGTCGCCGCGGTCAGGGGATTGCAGGGAGAAGGAAAGGAGCTGGCACCGGGGAAGGTGCACGCGACCCTGAAGCACATGACCGGGCACGGGCAGCCGCAGGCAGGCAACAACGTGGCGCCGGCGCAGCTGGGCGAGCGCGAGCTGCGCGAAAGCTATTTCCCGCCGTTCCGCAAGGTCGTCGAGCAGACCGGCATCGGCGCGGTGATGCCGTCGTACAATGAGATCGATGGCGTGCCGAGCCATGCGAACCACTGGCTGATCGGTACGATCCTGCGCGGCGAGTGGGGGTTCGACGGGGCGGTGGTCAGCGATTACGCGGCGATCCCCGAGCTGAACTATTTCCATCACATCGCCGATACGATCCCGACGTCCGCGAAGTTGGCGCTGGAGGCGGGTGTCGACAGCGATCTGCCCGACGGGCAGGCGTACCGGACGCTCGCCGGTCAGGTTCGCGCAGGCCAAGTGTCGATCGCGGCGGTCGATCTGGCCTGTGCGCGGATGTTGACGATGAAGTTTCGCGCCGGCCTGTTCGAGGAGGCGGAAGTTGACCCGAAGGCGGCGTCGACGTTGACCGCCAACCGGCAAGCGCTGGCGCTGGCGCGCGAGGCGGCCGCCAAGTCGATCGCGCTGCTGGTCAACGACGGGACGCTGCCGCTGACGCCGGGCGCGCACGCCCGTGTCGCGGTGATCGGGCCCAATGCGGCGGTCGCGCGGCTGGGCGGCTATTCGTCGATCCCGACCGATCCGGTCTCGCTGCTCGACGGGGTGCGTGCCAAGCTGAAGGGACGCGCCGAGGTGGTGCACGCGCAGGGCGTGTTCATCACGCAGAGCGAGGATCGCTCCGTCAACGAGGTCGTGCTCGGCGATCCGGCGCGCAACCGGGAACTGATCGCCGAGGCGGTCGAGGTGGCGAAGCGCGCGGACGTGGTACTGCTGGCGATCGGCGATACCGAGCAGACCAGCCGCGAAGGCTATGCCAGAAACCATCTGGGCGACCGTACCGACCTCGACCTGCTCGGCGAGCAGAACGAGCTGTTCCGCGCGCTCAAGGCGACGGGCAAGCCGGTGGTGGTGGTCGCGATCAACGGGCGACCGCCGTCGTGGCCGACCGTCGTGGCAGGTGCCAACGCGATGATCGAATGCTGGTACGCCGGGCAGCAGGGCGGTCGTGCGATCGCCGACGTGCTGTTCGGCGACGCCAATCCGGGCGCGAAGCTGCCGGTGACGGTGGTGCGCGATGTCGGGCAGGTGCCCTTCTATTACAACCACAAGCCGTCGGCGCGGCGCGGTTACCTGTTCGATGATGACAAGCCGTTGTTCCCGTTCGGCTTCGGGCTGAGCTACACCACGTTCGCGCTGTCGGCGCCGCGGCTGTCGGCGACGACGATCGCGCCGGCGGGGCAGGTGACGGTCGAGGTCGACGTGACCAATACCGGAAGTCGGGCCGGCGACGAGGTGGTGCAGCTGTATGTCCACGACCAGGTGTCGTCGGTGGCGCGCCCGGTCAAGGAATTGAAGGAGTTCGCGCGCGTCTCGCTGAAGCCCGGCGAGCGGCGGACGGTGCGCTTCGTGCTGGGGCCGGAGGCGTTCCGGATGTGGGACGCCGACATGCGCGAGGTCGTGGAGCCGGGCCGCTTCGACATCATGACCGGCCCCAACAGCCGCGACGTGCAGACCGTCACGCTCGACATCGCCTGAAGGACCATCATGCCGATCATCACCGACGCACGCGTCATCATCACTTGCCCGGGGCGAAACTTCGTCACGCTGAAGATCACCTGCGACGACGGGACGACCGGCGTCGGCGACGCAACGCTGAACGGGCGCGAGCTGGCGGTCGCGGCCTATCTGTCCGAGCACGTCGTGCCGTGCCTGATCGGGCGCGATGCGCACCGGATCGAAGACATCTGGCAGTATCTCTACAAGGGTGCGTACTGGCGACGCGGGCCGGTGACGATGACCGCGATCGCCGCGGTCGACATGGCGCTGTGGGACATCAAGGGCAAGGTTGCCGGGTTGCCGGTGTACCAGTTGCTGGGCGGAGCGAGCCGCGAGGCGTGCATGGTCTATGCCCATGCGAACGGCACGACGATCGAGGACACGATCCGGGTCGCGCTGGCCGAGCGCGACAAGGGGTACAAGGCGATCCGCCTGCAATGCGGGGTGCCGGGGCTGGCCTCCACCTATGGCGTCGCCAAGCCGGGGCAACGGTACGAACCGGCCGATGCGGCGCTGCCGTCGGAAAGCGTGTGGTCGACCGAGAAATATCTGCGCGTCGTCCCCGAATTGTTCGCGGCGGCGCGCGAGGCGCTGGGTCCGGACGTGCACCTGCTCCATGACGTCCACCACCGCCTGACCCCGATCGAGGCCGGGCGGCTGGGGCGCGACCTGGAGCCGTATCGCCCGTTCTGGATCGAGGATCCGACGCCGGCCGAGAACCAGGATGCGTTCCGGCTGATCCGCCAGCACACCACGACTCCGATCGCGGTCGGCGAGGTGTTCAACTCGATCTGGGACTGCAAGACGTTGATCGAGACGCAGTCGATCGACTATATCCGCGCGACGATCGTCCATGCCGGGGGGATCACGCACCTGCGACGGGTGGCGGCGCTGGCCGACCTGTATCAGGTGCGCACCGGCTGCCACGGGGCCACCGACCTGTCGCCGGTGACGATGGCGGCCGCGCTGCACTTCGGCCTGTCGGTGCCGAACTTCGGGGTGCAGGAGCATATGCCGCACACCGCCGAGACCGACGCCGTGTTCCCGCATGCGTATCGCTTCGAGGAAGGGATGATGCACCCGGGCGACGCGCCGGGGCTTGGCGTCGAGATCGATGAAGAGGTGGCGGCGGGCTATGATTATCGCCGTGCGTACCTGCCGGTGAACCGGCTGGAGGACGGGACCTTGTGGAGCTGGTGACCCCGCGTTCCCACTCGACCGTCCTCCCGGCGAAGGCCGGGATCCAGGTTTCCGCAGGCGCCGTCGCCGATGCTTTTGCGGGCCGGTGGACCCCGGCCGTCGCCGATGGGGTGACGGTCGGATGAGCGAAAGGGATGCGGCATGAGCGACTTCACCGACGCGGCGCAGCACGCGCCCGAGACCGCGGTGCATGAGGTGCCGCGCCCCAGGGGGCGTATCCGCTGGATCATCTGCGCGTTGCTGTTCGCCGCGGTCGTGCTGTCATACGTCGACCGGCTGGTGCTGGGGGTGCTCAAGCCGCAGCTGACCGAACTCTATCATTGGACCAACACCGGCTACGGCGACGTCACCGGCTATTTCCAGGTCTTCTACGGCATCGGCTTCCTGATCTTCGGTTGGCTGATCGACCGGATCGGGCCCAAATACGGCTATCTGCTGGCGATGGGCAGCTGGACGCTGGGGCATTTCGCACAAACGCTGGTGACCTCGACGACCGGTTTCGTGATCGCGCGCATCCCGCTCGCCTTCGGTGAGGCGGGGACTTATCCGTCGGCGCTCGCCGCCGCCTCGCAATGGTTCCCCAAGAAGGAACGCGCGCTGGCGATCGGCATCTTCAATGCCGGGGCGAACGTCGGCGCGGTGGTGACGCCGCTGCTGATCGGGTTCATCGTCGCCGGGCTGCTGCTCGACTGGCGCTGGGCATTCATCATCACCGGGCTGTTCAACCTGGTCTGGCTGTCCGCGTGGTGGCGGCTGTACCACAAGCCCGCCGAGCATCCGCGGCTGTCCGCGGAGGAGCGTGCGTGGATCGAGACGGAGCCGGCGCTCGATCAGGGACGCGCCGGGTTCCTGACGGTGCTGCGCCACCGCGAGGCATGGGCCTATATGGCCGGGCGGTTCCTGATCGATCCGGTGTGGTGGACGTTCCTTTTCTGGCTGCCGGACTTCTTCAACAAGCAATACGGCTATGACCTCAAGAGCTTCGGCCCGCCGCTGGTGGCGATCTACATCCTCGCCGATCTGGGCGCGATCGCGGGCGGCTGGTATTCGTCGCACCTGCTGAAGCGCGGGGTGACGGCGGGGCGGGCGCGCAAGCGCGCGATGTTCGCCGCGGCATTGTTCGCGCTGCCTGTGATGTTCGCAGGCCAGGCGAGCAACATCTGGATCGCGGTGACGCTGATCGGGCTGGCGTGCGCGGCGCACCAGGGCTTCTCGACCAACCTGTTTGCGCTACCCGGCGACCAGTTCCCGCGGTTCGCGCAAGGGACGCTGATCGGGCTGGGCGGCTTCGCGGGTGCGGTCGGCGGCTTCATCGCATCCAAGTCGCTGGGGCTGCTGCTCGATACGGTCGGCAGCTACGGGCCGTTCTTCGTCGCGTGCGGAGTCGCGTATCTGGTCGCGCTGCTGGTCTTCCATCTGCTCAACCCACGCTACCGCGACGTCCGGCTGGCGACGGATCGGACGCAGGTGGCTTGACGATCCCTGACAATCTGCTAGGCCAATCGGGTGATAGCGCTATCAGATAGCGCTGCGGACCCGCCGCGAGAAGCAGGGCCGGCAGATCGTTCATGGAGAGGAAGATGCGTACCATCGTTCGTCGTCGCGCCGTTCGCGCCGCCTTGCTGACCGCGGTGGCGGCCACCGGCCTGACCACCGCCCCCGCCTTCGCGCAGGCCGCACCGACCGGCCCGGGCGGGCAGGTGCCGTCGCCCGCCACGCAGGTCGACACCGCCGCCAATCCCGAGGCGCAGGTGCCGCAGGGTGCGGTGCAGCCGATCGAGGAGGCGACCGACGGCGCGCAGCCGACGCAGGACATCGTCGTCACCGGCATCCGCGCCTCGTTGCAGAGCGCGACCAACGCCAAGCGCAACTCGGTGGCGTTCGGCGACTCGATCTTCGCCGAGGATATCGGCAAGCTGCCCGCGACCAACCTGGCCGAGACTCTGAACCGTATCCCGGGCGTGCGGCTGAACCGCGACATCAGCGGCGAGGGCACGCAGGTGTCGATCCGCGGGCTGGGCCCGAGCTTCTCGAAGGTGCTGCTGAACGGCACGCAGTTCGCGGTCGCCTCCGACGGCGGCACCAACGGATCGGGCGGCGGCAACCGCGAGGTCGACCTCGACTTCTTCCCCTCGGAGCTGTTCACGCGGCTGGACGTCGCCAAGACGCCGACCGCCTCGACGCTGGAAGGCGGGATCGCGGGCACCGTCAACCTGCGCAACGCGCGCCCCTTCGACAAGCCGGGCACGCACCTGACCGTGGTGGCGCAGGGCGCGTACACCGACAGCAACGACAAGGTCGGCCCGCGCGGCGCGCTGGTCGCCAGCCACACGTTCGGCGATACGTTCGGCATCCTGGTCGGCGTGGCGGGGGTGCGGCAGAAGACGCGCATCGACGGCTATGACACGGTCGGCTTCACCGACGCCAATCTGCCGGTGTGCGCGGCGGGGCAGGCGACGAACTGCCCCAATCCGGGCGGCAACGGCTTCAGCTTCGCCAGCACCGTGCCCGCCAACGTCGGGCGCGGACTGGTCACGGGCGCGCCGGTCGATCTCGCCGCCACCTCGGGCCTGCCGCTGTCGCAGCTGGCCACCGCGCTGCTGCCGCGGCTGGGCCGCCCGACGCTGACCGAGGGAACGCGCGAGCGGATCTCGGCGATCGGCGCGGTCGAGTGGCGTCCGTCCGACAGCTTGCACTTCGCGCTGGACGGGATCTGGGCAAAGTCGAAGCGCGACTATCTGCGCTCGAACATGAACTGGCAGGTGCGCAATTCCGGGCCGGGGACCTCGCCGCAGTCGACCGGCGGGATGGTGCCGTTCGATGTGAAGGTCGACGCGAACAACGTCGTGACCTCGGGCATCTTCGCCAATTCGTCGTTCTTCTCGGAGAACAGCCTCTTCAACCAGGACACCGAATTCTGGAACGTGACGCCCAGCGCGTCGTGGAAGCCGACCGACCGCGTGAAGGTCGACCTGTCGGCGAACTGGGGCAAGAGCACCTTCTTCCGCGAACAGCCGACGTTCGGGTTCCAGACCGCGCCCAATTCGGGCGTCGAAGTGAACTACGACAACACCACCGACAGCCCGCAACCGCTGATCACCCCCAACCGCGACCTGGGCGATCCGAACCTCGGCTGGCAATGGTACCGTGCCAACGTGCAGAACGTGCGCCGCAAGACCGAGACGAAGGGCGCGCACCTCGACGTCTATGTCGGCGACGACACGGTCAACGTGAAGTTCGGCGCCGCCTATGACGAGGCGCAGCGCAGCATCCGCGCCTATGACAATTCGCCCGCCTTCCAGCGCGCCGTGTGCGGCGACCCGTGCACCGGCACGGTCGGCTCCGTACCCAACAGCGCGCTGGCGCAGTACCTGCTGCGGACCCCGATCGACAACTTCGGGCATCTGTCGCGCGGGTCGTTCGGCGTCACGAGCTTCATCGTCCCCGATCTCGACGCCTTGCAGCGCGCGACCAACTATGCGCAGTTCCGCGACACCGCGCCCGAGACGCGCGGCTCGGTGACCGGCAGCCCGACCGGCGACATCGACGAGACGGTGTGGGGCGGCTATGCCGAGGTGAACGGTACGAGCCAGCTGTTCGGGCGCGAGCTGCGTGCGAATGCCGGCGTTCGCTACACCTATACCCGCCAGAAGGTGGTCGGGCCGAGCCAGATCGGCACCGCGATCGTCGATATCACCGCGCGGTCGAACTACGTCGAGGTACTGCCGTCGGCGAACATCAGCTATGATGTCCTGCAGAACCTCAAGCTGCGCTTCGCGGTGTCGAAGTCGATGACGCGTCCAGACGCGGGTTCGGTGCTGCCGGGCGTCACCTTCTCCGATCCGAGCGCGCAGATCGCCAGCGCGGGCAATCCGCAGCTGGAGCCGTATACCTCCGACAATATCGACGTCGGCGGCGAGTTCTACACCGGCGGCGCGGGCTATATCGGCGTGGCGCTGTTCCGGAAGAGCATCAACGGCTTCACCGCGACCGTGCAGCAGCAGACGCCGTTCGCCGACCTGAACATCCCGCTCGACTCGCTGCAATCGACGCAGCGGCAGGCGCTGCTCGACCGCGCGGCATCGTCGGGGCTGGCGCCGGGGGCGGTGCCGATCACCGTCAACCGCCCGGTCAACCTCAACAACCTGGTGATCAAGGGCGTCGAGGCGACGTGGAACCAGCCGCTCGACTTCGCGGTCAAGGGGCTCGGCTTCCAGGCGAACGGCACGCACATCACCCAAAGCTCCGATACCGGCCTCGTCGCACCGGGCGTGCCGAAATGGGGCTATAACGTGCAGGGCTATTACGAGAACTACGGCCTGTCGCTCAGCCTCAACTACGTCTGGCAGGGCGGGGTGATCGCGGCCAACCCGCCGCAGAACAACCTGAACGTGCCGATCGAGGCCGACGCGCGCGGGCAGCTCGATCTGTCGGCGGGGTATCAACTGCCGTTCATCAACAAGGCGCTGCGCCTGACGCTGGACGTGCTGAACATCACCAACGAGCCGATCCGCACCACGATCGGCTATGACAATGCGCCCTACAACGTCTTCTATCCGGGGCGGCAGGTGCTGTTCGGCGTGCGCGCCAGCTTCTGATCCGGGAACACGGCGCACCGCCCCTTCCCCTGTCCGGTGCGCCGACTTGCAGGGCCGGTCTCCTTCACCGGGGGCCGGCCCTTCTTTCTTCGGGAGTGACCATGCGATCCTCGTTCCTGCTCACCGCCGCGCTGCTGCTTGCCGCGTCGCCCGCCGCCGCCGCCCCGACCTGTTCGTGGCAGGCGGCCTGGGCGTCGGCGCAGATGGCGCCCGAGGGCAACAACGTGCTGCCCGCCGGCACGCTGACCGACGCCACGCTGCGCCAGATCGTCCGCCCGTCGCTGGGCGGAAAGGCGGTGCGGGTGCGCGTCTCGAACGTGTTCGGGCGCGCGCCGCTGACGATCGATGCGGCGAGCATCGCGCACGCGGCGGGTAACGACAGCGCGCGCGTGCGGGCCGGGACCGTCCGTGCGCTCACCTTCGGCGGCGCGACCGGCGTGACCGTGCCGCCCGGCGCGGAGTGGCTGAGCGATCCGGTGACGCTGCCGGTCGCGGCGTTCGACGATCTGGCAGTGTCGATCCACCTGCCGGCCGATCCGGACGGACAGACCTCGCATCCGGGGTCGCGCGCGACGTCGTGGATCGTGAAGGGCGCGGCGACCGCGGCGGCGGATCTGGCCGGCGCGACCGGCACCGATCACTGGTTCCAGCTTTCCGGCGTCGACGTCGAGCGTTGCGCCGCGCCGGGCGGCGTGGTCGCGTTCGGCGATTCGATCACCGACGGGTACGGCGTGAAGCCCAACACCAACGCGCGCTGGACCGATGGGCTGGCGAAGCGGCTGGGCGGGCGCGCGGCGGTGCTGAACCTGGGGATCGGCGGCAACCGCGTGCTGCTCGACGGGCTGGGGCCGAGCGCGATGGCGCGCTTCGACCGCGACGTGCTGGGGCAGGCTGGGGCGAAGCATCTGATCGTGCTGGAAGGGATCAACGACATCGGCGTGCTGACCCGCGAGCAGCCCGCCACGCCCGCGGCGCACCGCGCGCTGGTGGCGGGCGTGACGGGGGCGTATGCGCAGATGGTGGCGCGCGCCCGCGCACACGGGATGACGGTCCACCTGGCGACGATCATGCCGTTCGCCAGCAACGCTTACTACCACCCCGGTGCGGCAATCGAGGCGGACCGGCAGGCGATCAATGCGTGGATCCGCACCGCCGGCAACGCCGACCATGTCATTGATTTCGATCGGATCATGCGCGATCCGGCGCGGCCCGACCGGCTGGCCCCGGGGTATGACAGCGGGGATGGATTACACCCGAGCATCGCGGGATATGCGGCGATGGCGGCGGCGGTGGATGTGGCGGCGTTGCGGTAGGGACAGGCTTGTCGGACTAATAACCTGGGTCAGCGGACCCGAACCCCGCCATTTGCACTGAGCCTGTCGGATCGCGTGGGTCGGCCGCATCGGCTGCGGCACGACAAGCTCGGCACGAACGGGGTGGGTAAGGATCCCAACGAAAAGAAGAAAGGGCGGCCCCGCGAGGCCGCCCTTTCCTTATCAACGATGCGCCGGCGCAGCTTACCGCGGCGAGGCTTCGCGCTTGCCGTCGATGCGGCGGGCGATCTGCCACGGGTTGGCGTCGGACAGCGCGTCGGGCAGCAGGCCGGCGGGCAGGTTCTGGAGGCTGACCGGGCGCAGGAAGCGGTAGATGGCGCTGGTGCCGACCGAGGTGGTGCGGCCGTCGCTGGTCGCCGGGAACGGGCCGCCGTGAACCATCGCAGGCGCGACCTCCACGCCGGTCGGCCAGCCGTTGACGAGGATGCGGCCGACGCGATCCGCCAGCACCGGGATCAGCGACTTGGCATCCGCTTCGTCCTCGGCGTCGATCTGGAGCGTGGCGGTCAGCTGGCCCTCCAGGCTGGCGATGACCTTCTTCACCTCCGCCAGGTCGCGGCAGGCGACGACGATCGACGACGAACCGAACACCTCGTGGCCCAGCGCACGATCGGCCAGGAAGGCATCGGCGTCGGTGCGGAACAGCGCGCCGACCGCCTGGTTGACGCCCTCTCCGACCTTGCCGCGCGCAACGGTGGTGACCGCCGAATGGCTGGCGAGCGCGTCGACGCCCTTCTCGAAGCTGGCGTGGATGCCCGGCGTGAGCATCACGGCCGGCGCGCTCTCGGTGAGCGCCTGGCCGGCAGCCTCGACGAAGGCGTCGAGCGCGGGGCCGGCGATCGCGAGGACGAGCCCGGGATTGGTGCAGAACTGGCCCGCGCCCATCGTCAGCGACTGGACATAGGCCGGGGCCAGCGCCGCGCCGCGCGCTTCCAACGCGTGCGGCATGATAACGACCGGGTTGATCGCCGACATCTCGGCATAGACCGGGATCGGCTCTTCACGCTCCGCAGCGATCTTCATCAGCGCCATGCCACCGCCGCGCGAGCCGGTGAAGCCGACCGCCTTGATGCGCGGATCGCGGACGATCGCGCCGCCCAGTTCGTTCGTCTCGCCCGGCAGGTAGGAGAAGACGCCGGCGGGAAGTCCGGCCTTTTCAACGGCCTTGGCAATCGCGCGGGCGACCATCTCACCGGTGCCGGGGTGGGCGGGGTGGCCCTTGACGACGACCGGGCAGCCCGCGGCGAGCGCCGAGGCGGTGTCGCCGCCGGCGACCGAGAAGGCCAGCGGGAAGTTCGACGCGCCGAACACCGCGACGGGGCCGAGCGCGACGTTCATGCGGCGCAGGTCGGGGCGCGGCAGCGGCTGGCGGTCGGGCATGGCGGGGTCGATCGTGGCGTCGAGCCAGTCGCCCTGGCGGACGACCTGCGCGAACAGCTTCAGCTGCCCGACGGTGCGGCCACGCTCGCCCTCCAGACGGGCGCGCGGCAGGCCGCTTTCCTGCATCGCGCGGACGATCAGGTCGTCGCCGAGCGCCAGGATTTCCTCAGTGATTTCCTCAAGGAAGGCGGCGCGGCTCTCGGGATCGGTCGCGGTGTAGGTCGGGAACGCCTCGGCGGCGAGCGCACAGGCGGCGTCGACCGCATCGGGGCCGGCGGAGGAGAAGTCGGGCGTCAGCGTGTCGCCGGTCGAGGGATCGACCGAGGTGAACCTTTTGTCGGCCTGACGCGCCTCGGCGCCGATGAGCATCGCTCCGTCGATCATGATCGTCCTTCGGTGATGGGATTATGTCGGACATAAATACGAGGCGGGGTGTCGTTCCGCAACCCTGTGGTGTCCGCCGCGGGAGGGCCGGTGCCGCGACCCGGGCGAAAATAGCGGCCCCGGGGCGACGGCGACGGTGTTTATGGACGCGTCGGAGCCGCCGCGGTCGCGCCTTGCTGCAATTTGGCCCGCAACTGCCGTCATTCCCGCGGAAGCGGGGATCCAGACGCGCAGGTCGTCGCACGAGGCGCGACGACATGGGTTCTGGATTCCCGCCTGCGCGGGAATGACGGTGCGTGGGCGGTGGGGGTCAGATGAAGCGGTTGACGATGTTTTCGATCCGCTCCTGTCGTCCCGAGCGGGGGCGGGGGTTGACGTTCGCGCTTTCGGCCAGGTCGGCGATGCCGGCGAGGTCGAGGCTCGACACCTTCTGCCCGAAGTCGGCATCCCAGCCGGCGTAGCGCTCGCGCTTGATCTGGTCGAGGCGGCCGTCCTCGATCAGCGCGGCGGCGTTGAGCAGGCCCTTGGCCACGACGTCGATCCCGCCGACATGGCCGTAGAACAGGTCGACCGCGTCCATCGACTGGCGGCGGACCTTGGCGTCGAAGTTGAAGCCGCCGGTGGTGAAGCCGCCCGCGCGGATGATCTCCAGCATCGCCAGCGTCAGTTCCTCGACCGAGTTCGGGAATTGGTCGGTATCCCAGCCGTTCTGGTGATCGCCGCGGTTGGCGTCGATCGAGCCGAAGATGCCGAGCGCGCCGGCCATCGCGATCTCATGCTCGAACGTATGGCCGGCCAGCGTGGCGTGGTTCGCCTCGATGTTGACCTTGACCTCGTTCTCCAGCCCGTACTTCTTGAGGAAGCCGTACACGGTGGCGGTGTCGAAGTCGTACTGGTGCTTGGTGGGCTCGTGCGGCTTCGGCTCGATCAGGATCGTGCCGGTGAAGCCGATCTTGTGCTTGTGCTCGACGACCAACGTCAGGAAGCGGCCGAGATTGTCGAGCTCGCGCTTCAGGTCGGTGTTGGCGAGCGTCTCATAGCCCTCGCGACCGCCCCACAGCACGTAGTTGCTGCCGCCAAGGCGGTGCGTCGCCTCCAGCGCGTCGCGGACCTGCATCGCGCCGAACGCATAGACTTCCGGGTCCGGGTTGGTCGCGCCGCCGGCGGCGAAGCGCGGGTTGCCGAACAGGTTGGCGGTGCCCCACAGCAATTTGCGGCCCGACGACGCCTGGAGCCTTTCCAGATGGTCGACCGCCTCGCCGAAGTAGCGGCGATGCTCGGCGACGCTGTCGGCATCGGCCATCACGTCGACGTCGTGGAAGCAGTAATAGGGCACGTCGAGCTTGGTGAAGAACTCGAACGCGACCTCGCGCTTCTGCGCCGCCGCGGCGCTGTCGTTGGCGCCGGCGTGCCACGGGCGGTTGAAGGTGCCGCCGCCGAACACGTCGGAGCCCGGCCAGCAGAAGGTGTGCCAGAAGCAGGCGGCGAAGCGCAGGTGGTCCTCCATGCGCTTGCCGAGCACGACCCGGTCCTTGTCGTAGAAGCGATAGGCGAGCTCGTTGGTGGTCTCCGGCCCCTCGTATTTGATCTGGGGGATGTCGGCGAAGAAGTCGGTGCTCATGGTTGCTTCCTTCAGGGCTTGATGCGGGGATAGGCGGCGCGGAAGGCGGCGCGCTTGGGGGCGAGCCGGTCGACCAGCGACGGATCGGGGGTGACGATGTGGCTGACCGGCGGGGCCACGCAGACCTCAGGCGGCGTGCCGCCGTCGACCGCGAGCTGCGCGAGCCGCGCGGCGCCCATCGCCGGGCCGACCTCGCCGCCCTTCAGATAGGCGAGTTCGACCTCGAGCGCGGCGGCGAGCGTTTCGCCCCAATAGCGCGAGCGCGCGCCGCCGCCGATGACCGAGAGGCGTTCCACGCGCGTGCCGGAGTCGCGCAGCACGCGGACGCCGTCGGCGAGCGCGAAGGCGACGCCCTCCAGCACCGCCTGCGCCAGCCGCTCGGGCGTGGTGTCGTGGTCGAGGTGGAGGAAGCCGCCGCGCACCTGCGCGTCGTTGTGCGGGGTGCGCTCGCCCGACAGATAGGGGAGGAAGAGTTCGGGGCCGCTGGCCGGACCGGCCGCCTCCGCGCGCGCGAAGACATCCGCCGCGCTCGCGCCGCCGATGAGGCGCGCGACCCAGTCGACGCAGACGGCGGCGGAGAGGTGGACCGCCATCTGGTGCCACATGCCCGGGATGCAGTGGCAGAAGGCATGGACTGCGGCGGCGGGGTTGGCGCGCAGCCGGTCGGTGGCGACGAAGATGACCCCCGACGTGCCGAGCGAGAGAAGCGCGTCGCCGTCGCGGACGACGCCGATCCCGGCGGCCCCGGCGGCATTGTCGCCGCCGCCGCCCGCGACCGGCATCGCGTCCATGCCCCAGCTGTCGGCGATCTCGCGGCGCAGGCGGCCGGTCACGTCGCTGCCCTCGACCGCGCGCGGCATCTGCGCGCGGGTGAGCCCGGTGGCGGCGAGCAATTCGTCGCTCCAGTCGCGCTGGGCGACGTCGAGCCAGAGCGTGCCCGCGGCGTCGGAGACGTCGGACGCCTTCTCGCCGGTCATGATGAGGCGGACGTGATCCTTGGGGAGCAGGACGGTGCGGATCGCGGCGAAGGTTTCCGGTTCGTGATGCTTGACCCACAGGAGCTTGGGTGCGGTGAAGCCGGGCATCGCGATATTGGCGGCGGTGTCGCGCAGGGTAGGGACGGCGCGTTCGAGTTCCTCGCACTCGGCGAACGAGCGGCCGTCGTTCCACAGGATCGCGGGGCGCAACGGGCGGTCGTCGGCGCCCAGCAAGGTCGCGCCGTGCATCTGCCCGGCGATGCCGACCCCGCGCACCGCCCGGCGCACGTCGGCGGGGAGCGCGCGGACCGCGGCGTCGGTCGCCTGCCACCAGGCGTCGGGATCCTGTTCCGACCAGAGCGGGTGCGGGCGCTGGACGGTCAGCGCGGCGGTCGCCTGCGCGGCGATCGCGCCGTCGCGGTCGATCACCACCGCCTTCACCCCCGAGGTGCCGATGTCGATGCCGAGGAACATGGTCAGTCTTTCATCCTTACCGTCACCCCGGCGAAGGCCGGGGTCCAGTGGCGGGCCGGGCGTGAGATGCGGCGGCGTCCCCCAACTGGACCCCGGCCTTCGCCGGGGTGACAGCCAAGGAGGCACCTCGCCAAGATTACTTCACGAACGGGTCGATGGTCTGGATCGTGCCGTCGGCATTGTACTTCAGCTCGGTCATCTTGACGTTGCGCAGCCGCGTCTGGCCGGAGAGCTGCGTATCGGCGTAGAACAGCCACCACTTGCCCTGCCACTCGACGATCGAATGGTGGGTCGTCCAGCCCTCGACCGGCTGGAGGATGCGGCCCTTGTAGGTGAAGGGGCCGAAGGGCGAGTCGCCGATCGCATAGGCGAGGTAGTGCGTGTCGCCCGTCGAATAGCTGAAATAATACTTGCCCTTGTACTTGTGCATCCACGACGCCTCGAAGAAGCGGCGATCGTGGTCGCCGCCGAGCAGCGGCTTGCCCTTTTCGTCGAGGATGACGACGTCCCGCGGCTTCGCGGCGAATTCGGTCATGTCGGCGGCGAGCGGCGCGACCTTCGCGGTCAGCGCGGGCTTGTCGTCGGCGCCGAGATCGGTCTTCGAGCCGTTGGGATCGTAGGTGCCGGTGGTGTTGCGCTGGAGCTGCCCGCCCCAGATGCCGCCGAAGTACATGTAGCTCTTGCCGTCGTCGTCGGTGAAGACGGCGGGGTCGATCGAGAAGCTGCCCTTGATCGGCTGCGGATTGGCCTTGAACGGGCCGACCGGCGACTTGGACGTCGCGACGCCGATCCGGAACGCGCCCTGCCGGTCCTTGGCGGGGAAATAGAGATAATAGGTGCCGTCCTTATAGGCGGCGTCGGGCGCCCACATCTGCTTTTCGGCCCAGGGCACGTCCTTGACGTCGAGCGCGACGGGGTGTGCGGTCACCTTGCCGCCGGGCGCGTCCATGCTGAGCACGCGATAGTCGCGCATCTCGAAATGGCCGCCGAGATCGTCTTCCTTGGCCGGACCGTCGATGTCGTGGCTGGGATAGATATAGAGCTTGCCGTCGAAGACGTGCGCCGAGGGATCGGCGGTGTAGAAGTCGGTAACGAGCGGCTGCGACAGATAGTGCTTGCCGTTCTTCGCGAGCGGCCCGGCGGCCGGGGCGGCGGTGTCGGCGGCGGCGGCGTTGTCGGTGCTGCTGCTGCGGTCGCCGCACGCGATCAGCGGCAGCGCGGCGAGCACCGGCAGCAGGCGTCGGGCAAAGGTGGTGCGGCGCATCGTCTATCGGCTCCTCTCGATCGCGTGGCGGGTCTGTGCCCGGTATGCCGATTGGGTAGCGCTACCATCGGAAGCGTGCAACCGCTTTCCTTTACAGCCCTTCCCCGCCCACCCATTGCGCATTGGCCAGGCGGCGCGCCAGCGTCCAGTTCTGCTGCCGGATGTCGGGAACGGCGACGACCTCCCACAGGCCGCCGCGCGTCATCGGGCCGATCGCGTAGAGATGCCCGGCGGCGCGGCCCGCGGCGTCGACGACGCGCGACTGGGCGTCGACCTCCAGCCCGATCCGCAACGCGTCCGGCCGGATCATGCCCTTGCCGAGCAGATCGCGCAGCAGCGGCTCGTCGGTGCGCAGCAGGTCGCCCTGCGGCCCGGTGCAGTTGACGATCCGGGCGACGCGGGTGCGGCGGACCCCGGACGTGCCGCGCGCGCGCCAGTCGACGATCGCGTGGTCGCCGTCGGGATGCGCGGCGACCAGCTTGCCGGCCGCGACCTCCAGCCGTCCGCCGGCGACGAGCGCGTCGATGCGGTCCGCGACCGCGGGCGCAAGGCGGTGGCGGTGGACGTCCCACCACGGGCGCAGGTGGCGCAGGAAGCGCGCGCGGGTGGCGGCATCGGCGGCGCCCCACATCATCTGCGTCACCGGGCGCAGTTCGTCGACCGCCGCGCGCCAGCCGATCGCGTCGCTGCGCGTGCGGACGTGGCGGAGGAGGGCGGACAGCGTGGCGGCGGGGCGTTCCGACAGGCCGGGGCGGGCGGGGGCGTCGGCGTGGCGGCGCGGGGCCAGGCCGCGGCGCGAGACGGCGAGGGTGCGGCCGCGGAAGCCGCTCGAATCGAGCAGCAGCGCGGCATCGACCGCGGTCAGCCCGCTGCCGACCAGCAGGACGGTGTCGTCGTCGGTGAGCCCGGCGGCGATGTCGCCCGCCCAGGGATCGCCGCGATAGACATGCGCCGGGAGCGCGTCGGGGTCGAGCCCCGGGGGCGTGTGCGGGGGCAGGTTGCCGAGTGCCAGCACCACCGCGTCCGCCGCCAGCGTGCCGCCGTTGCCGAGCGTCAGCGTGCCGTCGGGCGCGATCGCGCCGACCGCGTCCTCGACCAGCGTCAGGCGATGCGGGTGCGCGGCGGCGGCAGCCTCCAGCATCTCGCGCAGGTAGCGACCGTAGACGCGGCGCGGCACGAAGGTGGTGCGGTCGCCGAGCGCATTGTGCGTCAGCCAGCGGACGAAATGGTCGGGGTCGTCGGGCAGGGCGCTCATGTTGCCGGCGCGGACGTTGAGCAGATGGTCCTCGTGCGCGGCGCTGTAGGCGACGCCGCGACCGAGCTGCGCCGGCCGACGCTCGACCAGCGTGGCGCGCGGGCCGTCGTGGCGCAGCAGGTTGATGGCGAGCAGCGCGCCCGAAAAGCCGCCGCCGACGATCGCGACGTGGCGGATGACGGGGCGGATCATCCGATTGGACCCCTAGCGGCTATCATCGCGTCCGACCCTGTGCCATGCCGCCGACCATGACGACGATCCGCGTATCGAATGAACCGCGCCCGCTCGGCAAGAGCGGCCTGACCGTCTCGCCGCTCGCCTGGGGCATGTGGCGGCTGGCGGGCGACGACGTCGCGGCGGTGCGCGCGCTGATCGACGCGGCGCTGGGGGCGGGGATCACCCTGTTCGACACCGCCGACATCTATGGCTTCGACACAGCCGCCGGCTTCGGTTCGGCGGAGGCCCTGTTCGGGCGCGCGCTGGCCGAGGACCGGTCGTTGCGCGACCGGATGGTGATCGCGACCAAGGGCGGGATCACGCCGCCGGTGCCGTACGATTCCAGCGCCGGCTATCTGGCCGCGGCGCTCGACGATTCACTGCGGCGGATGGGGGTGGAGACGGTCGACCTCTACCAGATCCACCGCCGCGACCTGCTGACGCATCCGCAGGAGGTGGCGGGCGCGCTCGACGCGATGGTGGCCAGCGGCAAGGTGCGCAGCATCGGCGTGTCGAACCATTCGCCCGCCGAGTTCGAGGCGTTGCAGGCGTTCCTGGGGCAGCCGATCGTCAGCACGCAGCCGGAGTTCTCGGCGCTCCACGCCGCGCCGCTGTTCGACGGGACGCTCGATCAGGCGATGGCGCGCGAGGTGGCGGTGCTGGCCTGGTCGCCGCTGGGCGGCGGGCGGCTGGCGGAGGCGGCGCATCCGGCGGGTGCGCTGCTGGCCGGGCACGGCGCGCGCTACGGCGTCGATGCCGCGACCGCGGCGCTGGCATGGGTGATGGCGCATCCGGCGCGGGTGATCCCGATCGTCGGGTCGCAGACGCCCGCGCGCATCGCCGCGGCAGCGGGCGCGTACCGGGTCGAGTGGACGCGCGGCGAATGGTATGCGGTGTTGCAGGCGGGGATGGGGACGAAGCTGCCCTGACGGGCGGCCCGACTTGCAGGATCGCGTGCTATCGCTAACAGCCGACACGAGCGGCGGGGATCGGAGAGGATGGTGGACGTGTTGATGACGCAGGCGATGCGCTGGTTCGGGCCGCGCGACCCGGTGCCGCTGGCGCATATCCGGCAGGCGGGCGCGACCGAGGTGGTCACCGCGCTTCACCACCTGCCCAACGGCGTCGTCTGGCCGCGCGCCGAGATCGCCGCGCATCGCGCGCTGATCGAGGCGGCGGGGCTGCGCTGGACCACGGTCGAGAGCGTGCCGGTGCACGAGGCGATCAAGACCGCCGGGCCGGAGCGCGACCGGTTGCTGGACCATTATGCCGAGACGCTGCGCCATCTGGCGGCGGAGGGCATCACCACCGTCACCTATAATTTCATGCCGCTGCTCGACTGGACGCGCACCGATCTGGCGTGGGAGCTGCCCGACGGCGCGCGCGCCCTGCGCTTCGAGCTGGAGGCGGTCGCGGCGTATGACCTGCATATCCTGAAGCGGCCGGGGGCCGAGGCGGATTACGCACCCGAGACGATCGAGCGCGCCGCGCGCCGCCACGCCGCGATGGACGATGCCGCGCGGGTGCGGCTGGAGCGGACGATCATCGCCGGGCTGCCGGGGAGCGAGGAGAGCTTCACCTCGGTCCAGTTCCTCGAGGCGATCCACGGCTATGCCGACACCGATGCCGAGCGGCTGCGCGCGCACCATCATGCGTTCCTGGCGGCAATGTGCCCGGTCGCCGAAAAGGTCGGCATCCGGCTGGTGGTCCACCCCGACGACCCGCCGTTCCCGATCTTCGGCCTGCCGCGCGTGGTGAGCACCGAGGCGGACGTGGCGGCATTGTTCGAGGCGGTGCCGAGCGCGGCCAACGGCCTGTGTTTCTGCACCGGATCGTTCGGGGTGCGCGCCGACAACGACCTGCCCGGCATGGTACGGCGCTGGGGGACGCGGATCGGTTTCCTGCACCTGCGCAGCGTGCAGCGCGAGCCGGACGGCGCCTTCCACGAGGCGGCGCACCTGGAGGGCAGCGCGGAGATGACCGCGGTGGTCGCCGAGGTGGTGGCGCTCCAGCAACGCGAGGAACGCTCGATCGTGATGCGCCCCGACCATGGCCACCAGATGATCGACGACCTGACGAAGGTGACGAACCCGGGCTACTCGCTGCTCGGGCGGATGCGCGGGCTGGCGGAGCTGCGCGGGCTGGAGCGCGGACTGGCATACGGAAGGGCGAACTGACGATGGCACGACCGCTGGAGCTGCACCCCGACCGGCTGTTCCCCGCCGATCCGACGGCGCGCGACATCGCGCGGATGCTGTACGCGGAGATCGGCACGCTGCCGATCGTCAGCCCGCACGGCCATACCGATCCGACCTGGTTCGCGACCGACGCCAAGTGGGAGAATGCGACGACGCTGCTGCTGGCGCCGGATCACTACGTCTTCCGGATGCTCTATTCGCAGGGCGTCGCGCTCGACGATCTGGCGATCCCGCATCGCGGCGGCACGCCGTCGACCGACCCGCGCGCCGCGTGGCGGACGTTTGCGGCGCATTACGACCTGTTCCGCGGCACGCCGTCGCGGCTGTGGCTGGACCATGTGTTCGCCGAGGTGTTCGGGTTCGACGTGCGGCTGGAGGCCGACACCGCCGACCTGTATTACGACATTATCACCGCGCGGCTGGCGGGTGACGACTTCCGCCCGCGCGCGTTGTTCGAACGGTTCCGGATCGACTTCCTTGCCACCACTGAGGGTGCGCACGACCCGCTTGACGCGCACAAGGCGATCCGCGCATCGGGCTGGAACGGGCGGGTCGTCAGCACCTATCGCCCCGACAGCGTGATCGATGTCGAGCACGAGCAGTTCGCGGGGGCGATGGAGGCGTTCGCGGCGCTGACCGGCGAGGACGTGCACAGCTGGTCCGGCTACCTGCGCGCCCACGCCAGGCGGCGCGCCGACTTCCGCGCGATCGGCGCGACCGCGACCGACCACGGGCACGCGACCGCGCAGACCGCCAACCTGTCGACGCCCGAATGCGAGGCGCTGTTCGCGCGGATCGTCGGCGGCACCTGGGATGCGGCCGACGCCGAGCTGTTCCGCGCGCAGATGCTGACCGAGATGGCCAAGATGAGCGTCGCGGACGGGATGGTGATGCAGATCCATCCCGGATCGTACCGCAACCACAATGCCGGGCTGTTCGCGACGCACGGCCGCGACAAGGGGGCGGACATTCCGGTGCGCGCCGAGTTCACGCAGGCGCTGCGCCCGATGCTGGACGTCGTCGGCAACGAGCGCGACCTATCGATCATCCTCTTCACGCTGGACGAAAGCGTCTATGCGCGCGAGCTGGCGCCGATGGCCGGCCATTATCCGTGCCTGAAGCTGGGGCCGGCGTGGTGGTTCCACGATTCGCCGGAAGGAATGCGGCGCTATCGCGAACTGACCACCGAGACCGCGGGCTTCTATAACACGGTCGGGTTCAACGACGACACGCGCGCGTTCCTGTCGATCCCGGCGCGCCACGATGTCGCGCGGCGCGTCGACTGCGCGTTCCTGGCGCGGCTGGTCGCCGAGCACCGCATCGAGGAGTGGGAGGCGGTCGAACTGGCGCACGAGCTGACCGACGGCCTCGTGCGGCGGGCCTACAAGCTGTGAGGCTGTCGGAGGATGCGCGAGCATCGCTGCCGCGCGACGTGGCGCAGGCGGCGTATGCGCGGGCCGAGCAGAGGCGCGGGATCGTGCATCTGGGGATCGGGGCGTTCCACCGCGCGCACCAGGCGGTCTATACCGACGATGCGATGGCGGCGGGGGATCGCGACTGGGCGATCACCGCGGTGTCGCTGCGCTCGCCGCAGGTGCGCGAGCAGCTGGCGCCGCAGGATGGGCTCTATACGGTGGCGACGCGCGATGCCGGGGGCGAGCAGCTGCGCGTGATCGAGGCGGTGCGGGAGGTGCTGGTCGCCCCGCACGCCCCGCGCGCGGTGGCAGCGGCGCTGGCCGCGCCCGAGACGCGCCTGGTGACGCTGACGGTAACCGAAAAGGGGTATCACCGGCAGCCGGGCGGCGGCGTGGACGGCGCGGCGGTCGCGGCGGCGGGGGGCACGATCTACCATTACCTGTCGCAGGCGGTGCGCGACCGGCTGGCGGCGGGTGCGGGGCCGATGACGCTGGTCAGCTGCGACAACATGACCGACAACGGGCATGTGCTGCACGGCGGCGTGGCGTCGCTGCTGGACGGCGCGGCGCTGGACTGGTTCGAGCGCGACTGGGCGTGTCCGTCGACGATGGTCGACCGGATCGTGCCCGCGACGACGGCCGATGACCTGGCCCGCGTCGAGCAGCGGATCGGCCTGCGCGACGAGGGGGCGGTCGTCACCGAACCGTTCCGGCAATGGGTGATCGAGGATCGCTTCGCCGGTGCGCGGCCGCGCTGGGATGCGGGCGGGAGCGGGGGCGGGGCGCAGTTCGTCGCCGACGTGCGCCCGTATGAGGCCGCCAAGCTGAGGATGCTGAACGGCGCGCATTCGGCGCTCGCCTATCTGGGGCTGCGCGCCGGGCATGCCTTCGTGCATCAGGCGGTGGCCGATCCGGCGATCCGCGGGGTGGTCGAGCGGTTGATGCGGCAGGAGGCGGCGGCGAGCCTCGACCCGGCGCCGGGGCAGGACCTGGACGGCTATGCGACAGCGCTGCTGGCGCGCTTCGAGAATCCGTCGCTGGCGCACCGGTTGGCGCAGATCGCAATGGACGGGTCGCAGAAGGTGGGGCCGCGCTGGCTGGAGGCGCTGACGATCAACCGCGCGCGCGGCGTGGCGACGCCGGCGACGCTGACCGCGCTGGCGGGGTGGCTGCGGCATCTGCGCGGGGAGGCCGGGCCGGTCAACGATCCGCTGGGCGACGAACTGGCGGCGTTGTGGCGGGGGAACGACGCGCGCGGCATGGTGGAGGCGCTGTTCGGCGCGGGCGGCACGTTCGCGGCGCGCTGGCAGGCGGACGAGGGCGAGCGCAGGGCGCTGGCCGAGCTGGTGGAGCGCAACTGATGGGCAGGTTCGTGGCGTTCGGCGAGATCATGCTGCGCCTGTCGCCGCCGGGGCGCGAACTGCTGATGCAGACGCCGCGCTTCGACGTGTGGGTGGCCGGCGCCGAGGCCAATGTCGTCACGCAGCTGGCGCGGCTGGGGCATGACGTGGGCATGGTCAGCCGCATGCCCGACAACGACCTGGGCCAGAGCGCGATCACCACGCTGCGCGGGCACGGTGTCGACGTGCGGCATATCCAGACCGGCGGCGAGCGGATGGGGCTGTATTTCGTCACCTCCGGCGCGGGGATGCGCGCGACCGAGGTGATCTACGATCGCGCGGGATCCTCGTTCGCCGAGGCGCCGGCGAGCGCGTGGGACTGGGACGCGATCCTCGACGGAGTCGACCGCCTGCACCTGTCGGGGATCACCCCGGCGCTGGGGCCGGTGCCGGCGGAGAGTGCGATGGCGGCCGCCGCGGCGGCGAGCGCGCGCGGCGTGGCGGTGTCGTTCGACGGTAACTGGCGCGGCAAATTGTGGGCGCGGTGGGACGGCGATCCGCGCGGCATCCTGACGCGGATCGTCGAACATGCCGACCTGATGTTCGGCAACCACCGCGACATCGCGCTGCTGCTGGGCCGCGACGATTTCGGGGGGGAGGGCGAGGACCGGCGCCGCGCGGCGGCGGCGGCGTTCGCGCGCTTCCCGAAGCTGCAGACGATCGCCTCGACCGCGAGGGCCGTCGAGCATGTCGATCTCAACCGGCTGTCGGCGCGGATCGACACGCGCGACGGCCATGCGCAGACGCCCGAGACGGTGTTGGCGGGGATCGTCGACCGGATCGGTGGCGGCGATGCGTTCGCGGCCGGGGTGCTGGATGCATTGCGGCGCGGGCAGGGGATCGCGGCGGCGGCGGAGACCGGGCTGGCGCTGGCG
This sequence comes from Sphingomonas sp. BE138, assembly GCF_031456125.1. Classification (NCBI taxonomy): domain Bacteria; kingdom Pseudomonadati; phylum Pseudomonadota; class Alphaproteobacteria; order Sphingomonadales; family Sphingomonadaceae; genus Sphingomonas; species Sphingomonas sp. BE138. The sequence continues at coordinate 211,797 of NZ_JAVDUC010000002.1, read as the reverse complement.
GCGCTGAAGCATTCGCTGCCCGGAGACGCGGGGTTGTTCCGGCCCGCGGATGTGGCGGCGTTCCTGGCCGGTGGGCTGGACGTCCGCCGCTAGGGCGCGACGGGATTACCGCCCGATCAGCGCCTCGGCACGGTCGACTTCGTGCGCGGCGATCTGGTGGGTCATGCGCAGGAACAGGCGCTGCGCGTGGCGCCACGCACCGGTGTCGCGGGTGACGTGGCGGGGGCGGTGGCCGGCGACGAGGCGGCTGCCCCAGCCCTCGATCGCCGCGCCGACCTCCGCTGCATGGTCGGACGGCCGGATGACGACCGAGGGGAACGGAAGCGGCGCGGCCGGGCTGGCGAACAGATCGGCCTCGCCGTCGCGGGTCAGCTCCGCACCGCGCGGCGCGAACAGCAGCGCGCCGGCGATCCGCGCGACATAGTCGCTGGGCGACAGTCGCCCCCACCACGCGCTCGCCGCGCAGCCGAGCCCGTCGGCCACCAGCAGCACCGGGCGCTGCGCCGCGCAGACCGCCTGATCGACACGCGCGGCAAAGATCTTGCGCTCCGCCCGCGAGCGGGTCGCGACCGGGATCGTCTCCGGATCGTGCGCCGGCCAGCCGAACATCGTCCGCCACGTCGGCTCGGCATGCTGCGCATCGGAGATCGCGACGATCGAGAAGGGCGCGAGACGGTCGTTGGCGGCGATGGCGAACATGGGTGCGGCTCCCGGCTGGCGCGGATCGTCGTGACGCTTCGGGTGGCGATGGTACGCGTGTGGCGCGCAAGTGCGAGTCTAGTTGCGGTTTGTCGGGGTGAGGTTTGGCTTTTGCGGGACGGGTGGTGCGGGGGTGGGCGACATCGTCCGTCCTGGTCGTGCGGGCTTGTCGACGGACGTGAGAAGGGGCGGCGTTTGGGCCACGCACTTCCGCCGTCATTCCCGCGTAGGCGGGAATCCAGACGCGCAGGTCATCGAAGGAGCCGATACGTCAGAGGTTCTGGATTCCCGCCTTCGCGGGAATGACGGGTGGGGGGTGAAGAGTCGTCGACTTTGGTGCCGGCGGGCATCGCTGGCTTTGGTCGCGATGATGGGTGGACGTAAAGAAAGGGCGCTCGGTGAGGAGCGCCCTTTCTTCGGTGGTGGCGACGCGGCGGAGCCGTGTCGTCGGTCCTCGCAGGGGCGAGGCCGGCCGGCATCGCCTGTGCGGGCGTGCCCGCACCGCGTGCCGGCACGGCACGCTCAGGCGCTGTAGTACATGTCGAATTCGACCGGGCTCGGGGTCATTTCCCAGCGCGCCACGTCGGCCCACTTCAGCTCGATATACGCCTCGATCTGGTCCTTGGTGAACACGTCGCCCTTCAGCAGGAAGTCGTGATCGGCCTGGAGCGACTCGAGCGCCTCACGGAGCGACGCGCAGACGGTCGGCACTTCCGCCAGCTCGGCCGGCGGCAGGTCGTACAGGTTCTTGTCCATCGCCTCGCCCGGATGGATCTTGTTCTGGATGCCGTCCAGGCCGGCCATCAGCAGCGCGGCATAAGCGAGATACGGGTTCGCCATCGCATCCGGGAAGCGGACCTCGACGCGCTTGCTCTTCGGGCCGGTGCCGTACGGGATGCGGCACGATGCCGAGCGGTTGCGCGCCGAATAGGCGAGCAGCACCGGCGCCTCGTACCCCGGCACCAGCCGCTTGTAGCTGTTGGTGGTCGGGTTGGTGAAGGCGTTGATCGCCTTGGCATGCTTGATGATGCCGCCGATGAAATAGAGGCAGGTGTCCGACAGGCCGGCATAGCCGTTGCCCGCGAACAGCGGCTCCTTGCCGTTCCAGATCGAGAAGTGCGTGTGCATCCCCGAGCCGTTGTCCTCCTTGATCGGCTTCGGCATGAACGTCGCCGACTTGCCATAGGCGTGCGCGACCTGGTGCACGACGTACTTGTAGATCTGCATCCGGTCGGCGGTGGTGGTCAGCGTGCCGAAGGTCAGGCCCAGCTCGTGCTGCGCGGCGGCGACCTCGTGGTGGTGCTTGTCGCACGGCAGGCCCATCTCGATCATCGTCGAGACCATCTCGCCGCGGATGTCGACCGCCGAGTCGACCGGCGCGACCGGGAAGTAGCCGCCCTTGGCGCGCGGGCGGTGCGCCAGGTTGCCGCCCTCATATTCGCGGCCGGTGTTGGTCGGCAGCTCGATATCGTCGATCTTGAAATACGACTGGTTGTACGACGTGTCGAAGCGCACGTCGTCGAACATGAAGAATTCGGCTTCCGGGCCGACATAGACGGTGTCGCCGATGCCGGTGGTGGCGACATACGCCTCGGCGCGCTTGGCGGTGGTGCGCGGGTCGCGAGCATAGCCCTCACCCGTCGACGGCTCGACGATGTCGCAGAACACGATCAGCATCGGGGTGGCCGAGAACGGATCGGTGTACACCGCGTCCAGATCCGGCTTCAGGATCATGTCCGACTCGTTGATCGCCTTCCAGCCCTCGATCGACGACCCGTCGAACATCAGGCCGTCGGTCCATTCGTCCTCGCCCATGACCGAGGCGACCATGGTCAGGTGCTGCCACTTGCCCTTGGGGTCGGTGAAGCGCAGATCGATCCACTCGATCTCCTCGTCCTTGATCTTGCTCAGAACGTCTGCGGCCGTGTTCGCCATGATGTTTCTCTCTCTCGCATTTGCGTCACCCCGGCGGAAGCCGGGGTCTCGCCGTAACTGAAAGACCCCGGCCTGCGCCGGGGTGACGGATCGTTGGAGGAAGCGACTAGATCGCCTCGTTGTCGCGCTCGCCGGTGCGGATGCGCAATGCGGTTTCGACCGGGATCACGAAGATCTTGCCGTCGCCGATGCGACCGGTCTGCGCGGCGGCGGCGATCGCCTCCACCACGCGTTCGGTCAGCCCGTCCTCGACGACCACCTCCAGCTTCACCTTGGGCAGGAAGTCGACGACATATTCGGCGCCGCGATACAGCTCGGTATGGCCCTTCTGCCGGCCGAAACCCTTCGCCTCGGTTACGGTGATGCCGGACACGCCGATTTCGTGGAGCGCCTCCTTCACCTCGTCCAGCTTGAACGGTTTGATGATCGCTTCGATCTTCTTCACGCGAGGACGCCCACCCCAGAAAGCCTCGATACCCCACCGGCATCGTTGCACCGATCGTGCCAGCCGGGACCACGGAGGGCAAGGCAGCGACTCGCGGAATTCTGCGCTTTTCACTGCCTCTCGATTAAGCAGATGCGGTGTCGGTGCCGCATTTTCGGGCAGGGGCATTTGTTAAGACCATCGCGGCTATCCGCCGCGGATGCGAATCTCACGCGGGTATCGGTTGGGCGCCGTCTCGGCATTGTCGCTGCTCCTGGCGGGCTGCGGCGGGGGTGGTGGTGACAGCGGCGGCAGCGGCACGGCGCCGGCGAGCGGCGCGGTGCAGGTCGCCCCGGCGCCGAGCCCCGTTCCGTCGCCGTCTCCGTCGCCCTCACCCACCCCCGCGCCGGCCCCCAGCCCGACGCCGACCCCCGCGCCGGTGCCGCCCACGTCGCCTGTCGGGAGCTGGGCGGCGAACGCCGCGGCGCTGTTCACCACGCAGCCCGACGTGCCCAATTGCCGCCCCGGCACGCTGGCGCAGGCCGTGCGTGACGACGTGCTGGCGCGGGTGAACGCGATCCGCGCGCTCCACCGGCTGCCCGCGGTCAGCTATTCGAGCGCCGACGACGAGCAGGCGACGCAGGCGGCGCTGATGATGGCCGCGAACGGCCAGCTGAGCCACACGCCGGCGACGACATGGAAATGCTATACCGCGCCGGGGTCGACCGGGGCGGGGACGAGCAACCTCTACGGCGGGCTGATCTCGCCGTATCTCGCTTATTATACCGAGGACATGTACCTCGGCGGGTGGTTGACCGAGACGTCGAACCTGATCGCCAACAATGTCGGGCACCGGCGCTGGATGCTCGATCCGTTCCTGGGCAAGATCGCCTATGGCCGCGTCGCGCAGGTGCTGGCCGACGGCAGCCGCACCGACGCGGCGGCGATGAAGATCGTCTCCTTCACCGGCGGGGTGGCCGTGCCGGGGAACCTGCCGCCGTTCGTCGCCTACCCCTATGGCGACTATCCGGCGCGCTATTTCGATCCGAGCGCGCTGTTGTCGTTCACCGTCGTCGCCGACACGACGCAACGCGGGGGCGCGAACGCGACGGTCGACTTCTCGAAGGCGGCGATCGCGGTGAGCGACGGCACGAACGCGCTGGCGGTGTCGAACGTCAGCTTCGACAACGTCGGCTATGCGGTGCCGAACAACCTGCAGTTCAACGTCGCGGGGCTGAAGACGGGAGTGAGCTATTCGGTGACGATCACCGGGGTGGTCGTGCGCGGCAAGGCGACCGATTACTCGTATACGTTCCGGATCGTTTCGTAGGGAGCAGGTTCAAGCGTTATGCATCGCTCGCCCGACCATCGTCGAAGGGCGAGCCCGGCGGCACGTGCGTCGACAGGCTCAGCACGAACGGCGTAGGGACCGACCTTAATACGGCGGCTTGTCGAGCCCCGCGGGCGATCCGGTGAAGATCTCGCAGCCGTCGGCGGTGATGCCGATCGAATGTTCGAACTGCGCCGACAGCGAGCGGTCGCGCGTCACCGCGGTCCAGCCGTCGTCGAGCAGCTTCACGTCGGGGCGACCGATGTTGATCATCGGCTCGATCGTGAAGATCATGCCGGGGCGCAGCTCCGGCCCGGTGCCGGGGCGGCCGACGTGCACCACCTCCGGCGCATCATGGAACAGCCGGCCGACGCCGTGGCCGCAGAAGTCGCGCACCACGCCGAAGCGATGCGCCTCGGCGTGGCGCTGGATCGCGTGCGCCACGTCGCCCATGTGGTTGCCGGGTCGCGCCTGCTCGATGCCGAGCATCAGGCATTCGTAGGTGACCTCGACCAGCCGCCTGGCCTTCAGCGGCACGTCGCCGATCAGGTACATGCGGCTGGTGTCGCCGTGCCAGCCGTCGACGATCGGCGTGACGTCGACGTTGACGATATCGCCCGACTTCAATGGCTTGTCTGCGGGGATGCCGTGGCAGACGACATGGTTGATCGAGATGCAGCTCGAATGCGTGTAGCCGCGGTAACCGAGCGTCGCGGGGATGCCGCCGCCGGCCTTCACGAAATCGTAGATCAGCCGGTCGATCTCGGCGGTGGTGACGCCGGGCACCATGTGCGGCACGAGCATGTCGAGCGTTGCGGCGGCGAGCCGCCCGGCCTTGTGCATGCCGGCGAAGGCATCCGGCCCGTGCAGCTTGATCGCGCCGGTGCGCGCGAGCGGCGCATCGCTGGTGACGGTCACATAATCGGTCATGGGCAGCGATATAGCGTGGTCGCCCCGCGATTGCGAGGTTATGCCACGGGCATGAACAGTGCCACGACCCCCGAACGCATCTGGACCGCCGCGCTGGTGGTGATCGGCGACGAGATCCTGTCGGGGCGCACGCAGGACAGGAACATCGCGCAGCTCGCCGCGTGGCTGAACGTGCAGGGCATCCGGCTGGTCGAGGTGCGGGTGGTGCCCGACCGCGAGGATGCTATCGGCGAGGCGGTGAACACGCTGAGGGCGCGCAACGACTACCTTTTCACGACCGGCGGAATCGGGCCTACGCACGACGATATCACGGTCGATGCGATCGCCGCCGCGCTGGGCGTCGAGGTGGTCGAACACCCGCAAGCGATCGCGGTGCTGGAGCGGCATTACGAGTCGCGTGGCGGGCTGACCGAGGCGCGGCGACGGATGGCGCGGGTGCCGGCGGGGGCGTCGCTGATCGAGAATCGCGTGTCCGGGGCGCCTGGCATCCGCGTGGGCAACATCTTCATCATGGCAGGCGTGCCGCACATCACCGCGGGGATGCTCGATTCGCTGACCGGCACGCTGGAGGGCGGGCGCCCGGTAGTGAGCGCGACGATCGGCTGCTGGGTCGCCGAAAGCGAGGTCGCCGACCTGCTGCGCGCCACCGAGAAGGCGCACGAGGGCGTGGCGATCGGCAGCTACCCGTTCTTCCGCGAGGGGCGGACCGGCGCGAATTTCGTGGTGCGCTCGCCGGACCAGTCGCTGGTCGATGCCTGCCTGGCGGACCTGACCGCGGCGCTGGAGGCGGCGGGGCGGGTGGTGACGGCGGGGGGAATCTGAGGATCGACCCCCGATCGTCATCCCGGCGGAGGCGGGGATCTCCTGCTTGTCGACCCGGGGCTTCCCGACGCGGCGAGACCCCGGCTTCCGCTCGGGTGGCGATATGGGTCGGGCGGGGATGTGTACGCTCAGCCCTGCTCAGATTTCGTAACAGAACAGGCCCGCCTCCTGTGCCTCGCGCGCCCGGCGGGTCATGCGGGCGTGGAGGTGGCGGACGGTGTCGCTGCCGGTGGTGGTGAACAGCGCGGGGACCAGACCGTGGATCGTGCAGGCAATGCCGCCGCCGATCATCGTCAGCCCGAAGCCAGCGGCGGTGCGGGCGTGGGCGAAGTAGCTTTCGCCGACTGCGCGGGGATGGGCGGTGAAGATGGTGTCGAGCGATGCGGTCAAACGGCGCATGATGGTCTCCTCGCGGGCGCAGGCTAGCGCGAGGAACGCCGCGCCTGCAACCGGGGAAAGCGGGCGCGTCAGGCGACCTGGACGACCTCTTCGGGTTCGCGCAGCACATAGCCGCGACCCCAGACGGTCTCGATGTAATTCTCGCCGTCGCACGCCAGGCTCAGCTTCTTGCGCAGCTTGCAGATGAAGACGTCGATGATCTTCAGTTCGGGCTCGTCCATGCCGCCGTACAGGTGGTTGAGGAACATTTCCTTCGTCAGGGTCGTGCCCTTGCGGAGCGACAGCAGCTCCAGCATGGCATATTCCTTGCCGGTCAGGTGGACGCGCGCGCCGTCGACCTCGACGGTCTTGGCATCGAGGTTCACCGACAGCTTGCCGGTCCTGATCACCGACTGCGAATGGCCCTTCGAACGGCGGACGACGGCGTGGATTCGCGCGATCAGTTCCTCGCGGTGAAACGGCTTGGTGACGTAATCGTCGGCGCCGAAGCCGAAGCTGCGCACCTTCGAATCCATCTCGTTGACGCCGCTGAGGATCAGCACCGGGGTCTGCACGCGCGCGACGCGGAGCTTCTTCAGCACGTCATAGCCGTGCATGTCGGGCAGGTTCAGGTCGAGCAGGATGATGTCGTAGTCATACAGCTTGCCCAGATCGAGGCCTTCCTCGCCCAGGTCGGTGTTGTAGACGTTGAACCCCTCGGTCGAGAGCATGAGCTCGATCGCCTTGGCAGTGGTCGGTTCGTCCTCGATCAGCAGCACGCGCATCGGCATTTCCCCGGTTGTCGCTGGCGAAGAACCGGTGCCGGTCACGCCCCTTGCATTCGTTTACCAAACCGCATCTGAAGCATAAAGGTTAACCGCCGCTTAAATCGAGTGTTCCCTTTTTTCACTTTGCTTGTCGAGATTCGATTCACGCGCCGCGACCGGCTCGCGCGGGGTGCCCATCGCGGTGAACAAGGTGCGCTCGCGTGAGCGGGGGATGTCCTCGCCCAGCATCTCGCGCAGATACAGGCTGCGCACCAGCGTGAAGCCGACCACCAGGATGCCGCCGGAGAAGAACAGCCCGAACAATCCGAAGACCGCGCCGGTGCCGATGATCGCGAACAGGCTGAGCGCCGGCGGGATCGCGACGACGCGACTCGTGACGAAGGGCGTGACGAAGTTGGTCTGGATGACGCGCACGGCGGCGAACACGCCGAGCGCCCAGAGCAGCTGGTCGGTGCCCGCGGTGGCGGCCAGGCCGAGCGCGGGCAGCATCGCCGCCACCGGGCCGACATAGGGGATGAACTCGCTGAGCCCCGTCAGCAGCCCGAGCATCGCGGGCGAGGGCACGCCCGCGATCCACAGCCCGATGCCGACCATCGTGCCCATCGCGGTCATCTGGATCAGCTGCGCGCGCAGCCACAGCAGCAGCGTCGAGCCGACGTCGCCAAGCGCATCCTCCAGCGCGGCCCGGCGCGACGGCGGGATCAGGAGCAGCAGGCCGCGTTCGTAGATCTTGGGATCGACCGCGAAGAAGATCGCGCCGAACAGCACCAGCACGGTGTTGAGCAGCAACTGCCCGGCACCGCGCACGATCTCGCCGATGTCCTGCGCGACGCGGCTGCCCGCAAAGGCGGCGCGCACCGCGTCGACGACCTTCGCGCCGACCGGGCTTTGCGACATATACGCCTGGAACTGATCGAGCAGTCCGGGCAGCGCGATGACCAGCGTGTTGACCTGCGACCGGAATTCGACGCCGAACAGCCAGAACAGCAGCGCCAGGAAGGCGAGCAGCGTCAGGATCGCGGCGGTCATCGCGCGCTTGCTGCCGAGTCGCAGGCGCGTGGAATACAGCTCGGCGATCGCGTGGATGACGATCGCGATCAGCACCGAGCCGAACGCCAGGATCAGCAGGTGCCGTGCGAGGTAGAGCGCGGCGACCAGCGCGACGATGACGATGATCCACAGGACGCGACGGATGAAGCGCGCATCCGCTTCGTCAGGCGCCAGGCGGTTCATGCGGAGCAAGCGGAACGTTTCACGCGCGACACAACGCGCCAAGGGCGAAAAGGGCGCGGGGGCAGGGGAGAAAATGCGGGCTCGACCGCGGCAGTCGAGGATACCCGTCCGTCCCTCGCCCCTCGCAGAGGGGAGAGGGACGCGCAGACTTGGTCCTTGCGAAGCGAGGGCCTGGTCGGAGCCGGGTGAGGGGTGGCGCTCGCGCTAGCGAGCGCGCGCGCCTGCGAGCGCTCGACCCCTCACCCAAGCTGCGCTAGCCCCCCAAGCTGGCAAGCTCCGCTAGCCCTCTCCCCTGTCCTGGGGCGAGGGCAGACGTACTCCTATCCGGCCTAGAAGTGGATCGCGCGGCCGTAGGCGCCGAGGACGCTTTCGTGCATCATCTCGCTGAGCGTCGGGTGCGCGAACACGGTTTCCATCAGCTCGTGCTCGGTCGTCTCGAGCTGGCGCGCGACGACATAGCCCTGGATCAGCTCGGTGACTTCGGCGCCGACCATGTGCGCGCCCAGCAGTTCGCCGGTCTTGGCGTCGAATACCGTCTTGATGAAGCCGTCCGCCTCGCCCAGCGCGATCGCCTTGCCGTTGCCGATGAAGGGAAACTTGCCGACCTTGATGTCGCGGCCGGCGTCCTTCGCCTTCGCCTCGGTCAGGCCGACGCTGGCCACCTGCGGGCGGCTGTAGGTGCAGCCCGGGATGTTCCACGTCTCGAACGGGTGCGGATCGCCGCCGGCGAGCTTCTCGACGCAGACGATGCCCTCGTGGCTCGCCTTGTGCGCCAGCCACGGCGCGCCGGTGACATCGCCGATCGCATAGATGCCCTCGACGTTCGTCCGCCCGAAACCGTCGACCTTGATATGGCCGCGCTCGGTTTCGACGCCGAGCTTTTCCAGCCCGATCTCCTCGGTGTTCGGCACGATGCCGATCGCGACGATGACGTGGCTGTAATCCTCGGTCGTGGACTTCCCGTCCTTGCTCTTGATCGTCGCCTTCACGCCATCGGCACCGGTGTCGATCTTCTCGACGCCCGCGCCGGTGACGATCTTGATCCCGTCCTTGGTCAGGCGCTTCTCCATGAACGCGCTGACTTCCTCGTCCTCGACCGGCAGGATGCGCGGCAGCATCTCGACGATGGTCACCTCGGCGCCCATGTCGTTGTAGAAGCTGGCGAACTCGACGCCGATCGCGCCCGAGCCGATCACGAGCAGCTTGGTCGGCATCACCTCGGGCACCATCGCGTGGCGATAGGTCCAGATGCGCTTGCCGTCGGCCTTCGCGAACGGCAGGTCGCGGGCGCGCGCGCCGGTGGCGACCAGGATGTGCTTGGCCTCCAGATCGACGGTGCCGTTGCCCTGCTTGACGCTGAGCCTGCCCTTGCCGGTCAGCGTGCCGAAGCCCTCGACCACGGTGATCTTGTTCTTCTTCATGAGGCCCTTGACGCCGGCGTTGAGCTGGCCGGAAACCTTGCGGCTGCGCTCCACGATCTTGGCCAGGTCGAAGCCGATGTTCTCGGCCTTCAGCCCGTAATCGGCGGCATGGGTCATGTAGTGGTAGATTTCCGACGTGCGCAGCAGCGCCTTGGTCGGGATGCAGCCCCAGTTGAGGCAGATGCCGCCCAGCCGCTCGCGCTCGACGATCGCGACCTTCAGGCCGAGCTGTGCGCCGCGGATCGCGGCGACATAGCCGCCGGGGCCGGAGCCGAGAACGATAAGGTCGTAGGTGTCAGCCATGGTAACACTCCCCGGAGCCGCAGCCCCCTGTTTGTCATCGCTCGGGCACGTCGGCCCGGAAAACGTTCACGCCGCGGGCGGCACTTCGCGCGGGCGGCGGTCCTCGTCGATTGCGACGAAGGTGAAGCGCGCCTCGGTCACCTTGCGCGATTCCTCGCCGTGGCGGTCGCGCGCCCAGCTTTCGACCTGGATCGTGATCGAGGTGCGCCCGATCTTCTCGATCTGCGCGTAGACCGACACCTCATCGCCGACATGCACGGGGGCGTGGAACTGCATACCGTCCATCGCGATCGTCACCGCGCGACCCTTGGCGCGGCGCGCAGCGGTCAGCCCGGCGGCCGAGTCCATCAGGCTCATCAGCCAGCCGCCGAAGATGTCGCCGTACGCATTGGCGTCGGCGGGCATCGCGGTGACGCGGATCGTGGGTGCGCGATCCGGGGGTGAGGTGGTCATGCCGCATCTCCTTGGCGGCGCACGCGCCAGACATCACGTGCGCCGAGCACGCCGACCGCGGCGAGCGTCGCCGCGCCGACGAGCCAGATCGTGTCGGCGCCCTGCGGGTAGCTCCACGCCGCGCCCTTGAAGGCGAGCGCGGTCACGCCGAGTCCGAGGGCGCTCCATCCGACCTCCCGCTTTTCCGCCGACAGCTGCATCTGCGCCATGGGGCGGTGCCTCAGGCGAGCATCGCCAGCGGGTTCTCGACCAGCTCGCGGAACGCCTGCATCAGCTGCGCGCCGTCCGCGCCGTCGATCGCGCGGTGGTCGAAGCTGCCGGTCGCCGACATGATCGACGCGACGCCGAGCGCGCCGTCACCCATGACCCACGGGCGCTTCTCGCCCGCGCCGACCGCCAGGATCATGCCCTGCGGCGGGTTGATGACCGCCTCGAACTGCTTGATGCCGAACATGCCCATGTTGCTGATCGACGCGGTGCCGCCGGTGAATTCCTCCGGCTTCAGCTTCTTGTCGCGGGCGCGGGCGGCAAGGTCCTTCATGCGGGTCGAGATGCTCGACAGCGACGCGGTGTCCGCCTCGGTGATGACCGGCGTGATGAGCCCGTCCGGCGTCGAGACCGCGACCGAGATGTCGGCGCGGCTGAAGCTGATGAGCTGGTCCGGCGTGAACATCACGTTGCACTTCGGCACCTGGACCAGCGAGACGGCCAGCGCCTTGATGAGCAGGTCGTTGACCGACAGCTTCACCCCGCGCGATTCGAGGCCCGCGTTCAGCTCGCCGCGCAGCTTCAGCAGCTTGTCCAGCTGCACGTCGACCGTGAGGTAGATGTGCGGGACCTGCTGCTTCGACTCGGTCAGGCGGCGCGCGATCGTCTTGCGCATGTTGGTGAGCTTGGTCGCCTCGTGCGGGATGTCCGGCACCTGCGCCGGGGCGGGCTGGGGGGCGGGCGTCGCGGCGGGCGCGCCGGCGGCGGCGGTCGGGGCCGGCGCGGCAGCGGCAGGTGCCGTTGCCGGCGCCTTGTCGAGATCGGCCTTGATGATGCGGCCGTTAGGGCCGCTGCCCGTCACGCCCGACAGGTCGATGCCCTTGTCGGCGGCGAGGCGGCGGGCGAGCGGGCTGGCCTTCACGCGGTCACCGGCCTGGCGTGCCGGCGTCTGGGCCGGGGCGGGCTTGGGATCGGCGGGCCTGCCGTGGTCGCGGACGTCCTCCTTGGCGGGCTGCGCCTCGGTGCCGGTCTTGTTCGGGTCGGCGGGCGAGGGCTTGGGCTCGCTCTCCTTTGCCGCCGGCGCGGGCGTGCTCTCGCCGGCTTCCTCGCCGTCGGCGAGCAGCAGCGCGATCACGGTGCCGACCTTCACGCCGTCAGAACCCTCGGCGACGGTGATCCTGGAGATGACGCCCTCGTCGACCGCCTCGAACTCCATCGTGGCCTTGTCGGTCTCGATCTCGGCCATGATGTCGCCGGCCTTGACCTCATCGCCTTCCTTCACGAGCCATTTGGCCAGCGTGCCCTCCTCCATCGTCGGCGACAGGGCAGGCATCTTGATTTCGATCGGCATCGTGATCCTCGAGAGGCTCGTGGGACAGTCGATCGTCCTCTTGCGGACGCACGCCCTACGGTCAAGCCCGCGACCGGCGCGCGACATGGTTGTTAACGCACGATGCTTGCGCAGCGCCGGGGTGCGCCCGTACACCGGCGCGAAGGCAAGAGGGTCGGCGATGCGCATCTATCTGACAGTCATCGACGACACGCCCGAGGCGCTGATCGCGCTGCGCTTCGCGGCGCGGCGCGCGGTGAAGACCGGGGGCGGGGTCGAGATCCTCGCGCTGCTGCCGCCGCAGGAGTTCATCGCGTTCGGCGGCGTCCAGGCGACGATCGAGGACGAGCAGCAGCGCCATGCCGAGGGGCTGGTGGCGCGCGCGGCGGGCACGCTGCTGGAGGAATCGGGTGTGCGCCCGTCGATCACGGTGCGCAGCGGCGACGGCCCGAAGGTGATCCGCGCGATGATCGCCGACAATCCGCAGATCGCCGCGCTGGTGCTGGGCGCCGCCGCGGTGGGCGCGCCCGGCGCGCTGGTCAGCCACTTCGCGGCCGATGCCGGCTCGCTGCCGGTCCCGCTGATGATCGTACCGGGCAGCCTGTCGACGGAGGCGATCGACCGGTTGAGCTGACGCGCAAGTGCTTGAGTACGGGCGTGTCCGCCGTCACAACGGCGCGATGAACCATCGCCTGCTGCTCGCCCCGTCGCTCATCCTGGCCCCGCTGCTCCTGTCCACTCCCGTCGCCGCGCAGGAGGCGCCGTCGCAGGCGCGGCAACGCGCGACGGTCGAGAAGCTGGTCTCGTTCGGGACGCGCCACTCGCTGTCGTCGGCGACCGACCCCCGGCGCGGGATCGGCGCGGCGCGCGCCTGGGTGGCGGGCGAGTTCGCGAAATTGTCGCGCACCTGCGGCGGGTGCATCGCGACCGAGCGGCTGTCGCGGCGCTTCGTCGGCCCGCGCGCGCCGAACGGGGTCGTCATTGAGGACGTGCTGGGCATCCAGAAGGGCAGCGACCCCAACCGCTACGTCATCGTCGGCGCGCATATCGACAGCCGCGTGACCGACGTGATGAACGCCACCAGCGACGCGCCGGGCGCCAACGACGACGCCAGCGGCGTCGCACTGGTGCTGGAGGCGGCGCGGCTGCTGTCGCCGCGCACGTTCGCGGCCAACATCGTCTATGTCGCCTTCTCCGGCGAGGAACAGGGGCTGTGGGGCGCCACGTTGCTGGCCGAGACCGCGAAGGCCCGCGGCTGGCAGGTCGATGCGATGCTGAACAACGACATCGTCGGCAACACGCTGGGGCAGGGCGGGGTGACGATCGACGGCTATGTCCGCGTCTTCTCCGAAGGGATCCGCAGCAGCGAGTCGCTGGTCGAGGCGACCGAGCGGCGCGGCGTCGGCGGCGAGGACGACGGCCCCAGCCGCGCGCTGGCCAAGGCGATCGACGGCATCGCCGACACCATCCCCGGCGGGTTCGGGGTGTTCGTCGACCGCCGCCCCGACCGCTTCGGGCGCGGCGGCGACCACGAACCGTTCCTCCGCCAAGGCTATCCGGCGGTGCGCTTCTCGGTGGCGGCGGAAAACTGGGACCGCCAGCACCAGGACGTGCGCACCGAGAACGGGCGGGTGTTCGCCGACACGATCGAGGGCATGGACTTCGCGTACCTGGCCAAGGTGACCGCGATCAACGTCGCGACGATCGCGCGGCTGGCGGCGGCCCCCGCCGCGCCGCCGGTCGCGTCGATCTCCGGCGCCTTGTCCTATGATACCAAGGTGACGTGGACGCCGGTGCCGGGCGCGGCACGCTACAAGGTATATTGGCGGCGCGCGGACGAGACGGCCTGGACGCAGTCGCGCGACGCCACCGGCACGACGCTGGACGTGGCCGGCGTGCCGGTGGACGACCATTTCTTCGGCGTCGCCGCGGTGGGCGCGGACGGGGCGGAGAGCCTCGTCACGTTCGCGGGGCGGGAGAAGCGGTAGGCCTCTTGCGCCGGGCTGATCACCAGCACCGTTCGCGCTGAGCCTGTCGAAGCACGTGCCCCGCGGCACGCCCTTCGACAGGCTCAGGGCGAACGGTTGCGGTTGGTCCATCCGCCGAGACGGGTGAGACGCCGGTCACAGCCGCGTGGCGAGCAGGTCCATGAGCGCCTCGCAGCCGCGCGCATCCTCGTCGTCGAAGCGGGCGGGCGACGGACTGTCGAGGTCGAGGACGCCGATCAGCGCGCCGTGGCGGACGATCGGCACCACCAGTTCCGAACGGCTCGCCGCGTCGCAGGCGATATGGCCGGGGAAGGCGTGGACGTCGGCGACCAGTTGCGTGCGGCGTTCGGCCGCCGCGGTGCCGCACACGCCCTTGCCGAGCGGGATACGGATGCACGCCGCCTTGCCCTGGAACGGCCCGAGCACCAGCTCGCCGCCCACCAGCCGGTAGAAGCCGGACCAGTTCAGGTCCGGGAGGTATTGCGCGATCAGCGCGGCGGCATTGGCCATGTTGGCGACGGCATCGCGCTCGCCCGCGGTCAGCGCGTCGAGCGCGCCCAGCAGTTCCCGGTACAGCGCCGATTTCGATTCGGCCTCGATTTGAAAGTCATACATGCGCGCCGAAGTAGGCGCTGCGCCCGCGCTGCGCCAGAGGGAGCATGAAGCGCGACGAGTTGAGGTTAGGATTCTGGTAAATCTAGTAAACAGGAAGTAACCCGTATCCTCGGAGCGGATCCTAGAGTATTGATGATCTTAACGCAAATAAAGCATAGCCGTTAGATTATATTAGGATTTTGCAGCTAATTATGTCTCTACAGCGCGGCACCGGCCGTGCCGGTCGTCAACAGCGTTCGTAAGGAGCCGTGGTTCCGGAACGTCAGCAACGCCAGGGACAGTGATGAACAAGATCGTGATATCCGGCGCCATGATCCTGGCCGCCTCCACCGCCTATGCCGCGACCAGCCCGGTCCGGATCGTGAAGACGCTGACCAAGACCGTGACCGTCATCACGGCGCCGGCGAAGTCGTTCGTCAGCGGCATCGTGCCCAAGGCGGTCGCGGCGAAGGCTGCGGCGGTGATCGAGCCGGTGAAGGGTGCGATCAGCACCGGCCTGCTGCCCGGACAGGGCCAGCTGGCGAAGGTCGCCTCCAACTTCAACACCTCGCCGCTGCTCGTACCGTCGTGGGGCAGCGGCGACATCCCGGCGAGCGGCCGCCCCGACGTGGTCGGCGCATTCCGCTTCATCTGCAGTCCCGGACAGGTCCGCCGCGACGATCCGCTGGTCTTTCCGGGGCAGCCGGGCAAGTCGCACCTGCACCAGTTCTTCGGCAACACCGGCACCAACGCCTTCTCGACCTACGAAAGCCTGCGCACGTCGGGCGACAGCACCTGCAACAACATGCTGAACCGGTCCGCTTACTGGATCCCGGCGATGCTGGACGGCAAGGGCAAGGTCGTGCGGCCGGACTATGTCTCGATCTATTACAAGCGCCGGCCGGAATCGGACCCCGAATGCCAGCGCGAGGCCAAGGCGTGCGTCGCGCTGCCGCGCGGACTTCGCTTCATCTTCGGCTACAACATGGCGACCGACGTCGCTGGCGGGCATTTCTACTTCAACTGCGACGGGCCGACCGCGACCCCGGGGCATTATCCGGATATCGTGACCGCGGCCAAGAACTGCCCGGTCGGCAACCGCCTGGGCGCGATCGTCGCGGGGCCGGACTGCTGGGACGGCAAGAACCTGGACAGTGCCGACCACCGCAGCCACATGGCGAACGGCTATTACAACATGGAAGGCCGCTACGGCTGCCCGGCCTCGCACCCCTATCTCGTGCCGCAGTTCACGCTGGGCGCCTGGTACGAGGTCGACGGGAACCTCGACACGTCGGGTGAGTGGGCGCCGGGCAAGTCGACGTGGTCGCTGTCGTCCGACACGATGCCCGGGATGCCGGTGAAGCGTCCGGGGAGCACCTTCCACGCCGACTGGGTGGGCGCCTGGGACGACGACGTGATGAACATGTGGATCGACAATTGCATCAACAAGCTGCTGAATTGCAGCGGCGGCGACCTGGGCAACGGCAAGCAGCTGAAGGTGATGCCGGGCTTCAGCTGGACCGCGCAGCCGCGGCTGGTGGACATTCCCGCCGCCTGATCCCCGGCGATCCGGCAGGGCGAACGGACCCGGTCGCACCGATGGTGCGGCCGGGTTCGCGCCGTTATGGACGGACGCATGGCCCGTATCCCCGTCACCCGCTCGATCAGCATCGACACCGACCTGATCGAGGAGAGCTTCACCCGCTCCGGCGGGGCGGGTGGGCAGCATGTGAACACGACCGACTCGGCGGTGCTGCTGCGCTTCGACGTCGCCGCGTCCGACCTGCCCGAGCGGGTCAAGCTGCGGCTCGCCGAACTGGCGGGGACGCGCCTGACGCGCGAGGGGGTGCTGACGCTGCGCGCGGAGGGATCACGCTCGCAGCACATGAACCGCGCCGAGGTGCGCGAACGGTTGCTGGCGCTGCTGCGCGAGGCGACGATCGTCCAGGCCAAGCGCCGCGCGACCAAGCCGACGAAGGCGTCGCAGGTGCGGCGGGTGGATGCGAAGAAGGGGCGATCGGCGGTGAAGACGGGGCGGAGGAAGCCAAGTTTCGACTGACACGGGTCGTTCGTCCCACACCAGCGCAGGACCCGACGTCACCGTTCGCGCTGAGCCTGTCGGGGCGCGTGTCCCAAGCGCTCTGCCTCGCCCACGTGCTTCGACGGGCTTAGCACGAAGGGGGCGGTGGCGGCGCCGGGGTTCAGGCCGGCTGGTCGAAGCCGAGCGCCGCGAACCGCCCGGGCCAGGGCGCTTCGGCGGTGACGTCCGCCTTGCCCTCGCGCGGGACGGTGAGCGCGATCGCGTGAAGCATCATGCCGCCGGGGTGCGCGGATCCATAGACCGGGTCGCCGGTGACGGGCGTGCCGAGCCCCTCCAGCGCGTGGACGCGGATCTGGTGGGTGCGCCCGGTCGCGGGGCGGAACTCGACCAGCGAGCGGCCGTCGCGGATCGCCAGCACGCGCCAGTCGGTGCGTGCCGCCTTGCCGCGCGGATCGCGGGTCATCCGCCAGCCGGCCTCCGCGGTCGAGACCTTGCCGAGCGGCAGGTCGATCGTGCCTTCCGTTCCCTGCGGCAGGCCGTCGAGGACCGCGACATAGCGTTTGCCGACGCGTCCGGCCTCGAACGCCTGCTGGAACCGCGCATGCGCCTTGGGGTTGCGCGACAGGAGCAGGCACCCGCTGGTGTCGCGGTCGAGCCGATGTACCGCGACCGGCCAGCGCCGGAACCCGAAGGTGAGCGAGGACAGGTGATTGTCGAGGCTGAGCCCGCCGGCGCGCGGCGGATCGACGGGCAGCCCCTCGGGCTTGTCGATTACCAGTGCCTCGCCATCGAGGAAGAGAACACGCTCACCCAACATGGCGCGGCTCTTGCCAGACGGCATCGCGCATGGCCAGAGGGCGCGGTGCGTTCCTTTTCCCTCATCGCCGCGCTGGCGGTCGTCGTCGCGACCCCGGTTCAGGCGCAATTGTGCGACGGTCGCCGCGCGCCGAGTGCCGCGGACGGGCGGATGCTGGGACACCTGCCGTATGGCGATGCCGCCCCCGACGCGCTGGTGGCGGTACCGGCCGGGCTGGCGGTGAACGGCTGCCTGCTGCGGCGCGAGGTGGTGCCCGACCTGCAACGCCTGATCGAGGCGGCCGCGCGCGATCCGGCGGCAGGCGGGCAGATCCTGGCGCTGTCGTGCCACCGTTCGATCGCGTATCAGGAGGCGGTGTTCTGTCGCGAGGGGCAGGCGGATGCGGCGCAGCGCGCGCTGTCGGTCGCGCCGCCCGGGCATAGCGAGCATGCGACCGGCTTCGCGCTCGACGTCGCGTTCCGGCCGCGACGCAACGACTGCCCGGATGCCGAGGCGTGCGTGGCGGCGACGCCGGCCTTCCGGTGGCTGGTGAAGAATGCGGCGCGCTACGGCTTCGAGATGTCGTTCCCGGCCGGCAACCGCCAGCGGGTGAAGTGGGAGCCGTGGCACTGGCGCTGGGTCGGCACGCGCGCGACGGCACCGGGCGCGGCGCGCGCGCGGGCGTTGTTCGCCACCGCGCGGGCGCGATTTCCCGCGGTGCCGGCGGTGCCCGCCGATCCGGTCGTCGTGCGGGGCGTCGTGCCGCCGCCGGTCTATATGGGGCCGATGGCGCCGCCGGAATGTCGCAAGGGCAAGTGCAAGGTGGCGCGCGCGACGCGGCGGTAGGAAACCGGCCGGCTGACAAGCACGTCACCCCGGCAAAGGCCGGGGTGACGGGTAAGGAACGGGGTGTTCGGGAAGGTCTGACCTTATCCCTTCAGCTTGGCCGCGGTTTCCGCGATCCGCTTGCCCTGATAGCGCGCGCCGTCCAGTTCGACCGCGCTCGGCTGGCGGCTGCCGTCGCCATCGGCGAGCGTGCTGGCGCCGTACGGCGTGCCGCCCTTGACCTCGTCCAGGCCCATCTGACCCTGATAGCCATAGTCGAGCCCGACGATCGTCATGCCGTGGTGGAGCAGGTTGGTCAGGATCGAGAACAGCGTCGTTTCCTGCCCGCCGTGCTGGCTGGCCGTCGAGGTGAAGGCACCGCCGACCTTGCCGATCAGCGCGCCCTTCATCCACAACCCGCCGGTGGTGTCCCAGAACGCGGCCATCTGGCTGGGCATCCGGCCGTAGCGGGTCGGCGCGCCGACGATGATCGCGTCATAGTTCGCCAGCGCATCGGGGCCCTCGATCTCGGGATGCGCGGTGTCGGTCTTGAAGTGCGCCGCGGCGACGACCTCGGGGGGCGCGGTCTCCCTGACGCGGCGGATGTCGACGTCGGCGCCGCCGCTGCGCGCACCCTCGGCGATCGCATCGGCCATCTGCTCGATATGGCCGTAGGACGAGTAATAGAGAACGAGAACCTTGGTCATCACGGTATCTCCCTTGCGTGAAGTCAGTTGGCGTCGACGAGCACCAGTTCGGCCTCGTCGATCGCGGTGATGGTGACGGTGCGACCGCCCTGGATCGCGGCGCCATCGCGCGCGTCGAAGCGCTGGCCGTCGATCGTGATCGCGCCGGTGGCGGGAACGAGATAGGCGTGGCGGCCATCGCCCACGGTGTGGGTCAGCGTCTCGCCCGCCGCCAGCGTCGCCGCCAGCACGCGCGCCTCGGCACGGATCGGCAGCGCGGCCGTGGCGCCGCTCACGTCGTCGTCGAAGCCGCTCGCCAACGTCACGAAACCGCCCGACCGATCGCTCTTCGGAAAGGGCTTGGCACCCCAGCTCGGCGCGCCGCCGCTGCGGGTCGGCTCGATCCAGATCTGGAAGATCGTCGTCGGCTCGGATTCGAGATTGTATTCGGCGTGGCGGACGCCCGATCCGGCGCTCATCACCTGCACGTCGCCGGCCTCGGTGCGGCCGGTGTTGCCGAGCGAGTCCTGGTGCGTGATCGCGCCTTTGCGGACGTAGGTGATGATCTCCATGTCACGATGCGGATGCGGGGGAAAGCCGCTGTTCGGTGCGATCGTATCGTCGTTCCAGACCCGGATCGCGCCCCAGCCCATCCGTGCCGGATCGTAATAGCTGGCGAACGAGAAATGGTGGCGCGCGTCGAGCCAGCCGTGGTTGGCGTGGCCAAGCGTGTCGAACGCGCGGCGTTCGATGCCGGTGGCGTCGGTGCGGTCGAGAGTGGCGGTGTCGGTCATGAGGAACCTCCGTTTCATTGCCGCCAAGCTAGGATGCGCCGCGTCGCTCCAAAACAGAAACGATTGAAACGGATCGTTTCGAGCGGTACGTAAACTACCATGCGGCTCCCCGATCTCGAGGCCTGGGCGATCTTCGCGGCGGTGGCCGAGCATCGCTCGTTCAGCGGCGCGGCGGATGCGATCGGGTTGAGCAAGGCGACGGTATCCAAGGCGGTGTCGCGGCTGGAAGCGCATCTGGGCGTGTCGCTGTTCCATCGCACCTCGCGGCGACTGGCGCTGACCGAGGCGGGCGTGCCGCTGGCCGACCATGCGGCGCGGATCGTGGCGGAGGCGCATGCCGCCGAGGAAGCGGCGCGGGACGGCGCGACGCTGCCGAGCGGGCGGGTGCGGCTGGCGGCGCCGATGAGCTTCGGGGTGAAGAACGTCGCGCCGCTCGTCGCAGAGTTCCTGGCCAGGCACCCGCAGATCGAGATCGAGCTGCATCTGTCCGACGCGCGGGTCGATATCGTCGCGGAAGGGTTCGACGTCGCGCTGCGCATCGCCGACCTGCCTGACAGTTCGCTGCGCGCGCGGCGCCTGTGCTCGATCGCGGCGCACATCGTCGCCGCGCCGTCGTATCTGGCGGCGCACGGCACGCCGACGCACGCCGCGCAGCTCGGCGAGCATCGGCTGCTGGGCTATACCAACGTCACCGGGCCGTGGCGCTTCCGCGGCCCGGAGGGCGCCGAAGTGTCGGTGCGTGCCGCCGGTCCGCTGGCGGCCAACAGCGGCGATGCGCTGGTCGCCGCGTTGGAGGCGGGGCTGGGGATCGCGCGGCTGCCCGGCTTCATCGTCGGCGATGCGCTGGCCGCGGGGCGGATCGTCGAGATCCTGCACGATTGGGCGCCGGCGCCGATCGGGCTGCACCTGCTCACTCCGCCCAGCGCGCTCCGCCCGGCGCGGGTCGACGCGCTGATTGCGTTTGTGAGCGAGCGGTTGCGGGACTGACGCTTGCGTTCGCCCGCGGGGGCGCCATGATGCGAAAAAAAAGGGGATCAAGAGCATGATATCGTTCGCCGGCCTTCGCGCCGCAGCCTTTGTCGCGTCGCTGACCGCGGCAGTACCGGCGTTCGCCGACACCAGCGTCATTACCGCGGCGCGCATGCTGGATGTCGAGAAGGGGGCGATCGTCGCCGATCCGGCGATCACCGTCACCGACGGGCGGATCGTGTCGGTGGCGACGCGCGGCGGCGGCACGGTGCCGGCGGGGGCGAAGCGCATCGACCTGGGCGACGTCACGCTGGTGCCGGGCCTGATCGACATGCACGTCCACCTGACGTCGCTGGCCGAGATCGGCGGGTACAAGACGTTCAAATACACCGACAGCTTCTGGGGTGCGGTGGGCGTCGCGAATGCGCTGAAGACGCTGCGCGCGGGGTTCACCACGGTGCGCAACGTCGGCGCAGCGGACTTTCAGGACGTCGGGATCAAGGAAGCGATCGACGGCGGCTGGCTGGTCGGCCCGCGGATCGTGCCGGCCGGCTATGCGATCGGTGCGACCGGCGGGCATTGCGACGACAATGCGTTGCCCCCGTCGTGGGACAAGAAGCTGCCGTCGGTGGTGAACACGCCGGAGGAGGCACGCGCCAAGGTGCGCTGGCTGCACAAATACGGCGCGGAGGTCATCAAGATCTGCGCGACCGGCGGCGTGTTCTCGCTGGGCGATTCGGTCGGCGGGCAGCAGTTGAGCGAGGAGGAGATGCGCGCGATCGCCGACGAGGCGCATATGCTGCATATGAAGGTCGCGGCGCACGCGCACGGCGACGAGGGGATCAAGGCGGCGATCCGCGCCGGGATCGACACGATCGAGCATGCCAGCCTGGCATCGGACGAGGCGATGAAGCTGGCCGTCGAGCACAAGACGTGGTTCGACATGGATATCTATAACGACGACTATATCCTGGCGACCGGCACCGCCAACGGCACCGAGCAGGAGAGCCTCGACAAGGAGAAGGCGATCGGGCTGAAGCAGCGCCAGACCTTCCAGCGCGCGTTCCGGATGGGCGTGCCGATGACCTTCGGCACCGACGCGGGCGTCTATCCGCACGGCGGCAACGCCCGGCAGTTCGCCAAGATGGTGGAATGGGGGATGACCCCGCTCCAGGCGATCCGCGCCGCGACGGTCAGCGCGGCGCAGGCGCTGGGGCGCGAAGGCGATGTCGGCGCGATCGCAGTCGGCCGCTACGGCGACATGGTGGCGGTGGCGGGCGATCCGTTGCGCGACGTGACGGTGCTGGAGCGTCCGGTCGCGGTGGTGAAGGGCGGCGTGAAGGTCGATTGAACCCGGCGGCGGGGTCGGGCGTCTCGCCGGGGAAGGAGAGACGCATGACCGACAACGCCATGACCGACGACGACAGGGACCAGATCGCCAAGGACTTCGCCGACGCGGTCAACATGGCGCCGGCCGAGCTGGAGAGGTTCCTCGACAGCGACGACAGCAAGCGCGTCGGCTGGAAGGGCGAGGACGGCAAGGGCAAGGGCGAGAGCGTCGGCCATCAATCGGGGCGGCGGATCGTCGAGATCAAGCGCAAGAAGAAGGCCGAGCTGAACGACGACGATTACGCGCACATGAAAAAGGTGGTCGGCTACGTCCACCGCCATCTCGCACAGGGCGGACCGGCGAAGGACAAGGACCATTCCGACTGGCGCTACTCGCTGATGAACTGGGGGCACGATCCGTTGAAGTGAGCGGCGGGGGCGCGGATCGCGTCGTGCGCGGGCATCCGCGCGCGCACCTCGCGTCCCACCAGCACCAGCGCGGCGGTCATGAAGAACGCGCCGACGAACGCGCCGCCGGTCAGGTGGAGCAGGAAGGTGGCGTAGGAGAGCAGTGACCCGACCTGCGCCAGCCCCGCGATCCACGCCGCGCGGCGGGTCGGGCGCAGCAGGAGGTAGGCGAAGGCGAGCACGTCGGCCATGAAGAAATAGCGGTTGTGCATCTTCGGCAGCAGGTACGGCACCACCATCGCGCCCGCCAGCGCAGCGAGCACGACATCCGCCGGGCAGCCCAGGTGGCGATGCGTGCGCCACGCGACCGCGATCGTCGCGGCGGCGGCGGCGGCGAGCCCGACCGCCACCCCGATCGGATAGGGGATGGCGACCAGCGCGCGCAGGATCTGCCAGATGTTGGGCACGGAGCGCGCGAGATCATGATAATGGTGCCCCTGCGCGAGATAGAGCGTGGCCAGCTCGGCGGCGGGGCGGCCCGCGGCCCAGGCGGGCAGCATCGCCGCGGCATAGGTCGCCGGCATGATCGCCAGCATCCACCAGCGCGCCCGCCCCGCCAGCACCATGGCCAGCACGAGCGGCGCGATGAACACCGCCTGCAGCTTGAAGGAAAGCGCCGCGCCGACCGCCGCCATCGCGAGCGCCGGGCGCTGCCCGACGAACGCGGCCACGGCCAGCACCGCGAAGGCGGTGTAGAGCGCGTCGCACTGCCCCCATGCCGGGCCGTTGGCGACGACGGTCGGCACGACCAGCGTCAGCGCCGCGCCGGAGAGCGCCTGTCGGCGTGCCAGCCGGGTCGCGAGCAGCGCGTTCATCGCGGCGGCCAGCAGCACGGTGCCGACGATCGATACCAGCTTGATCGCGGGAACGATGCCGATCGCCGGTACGGCCCAGCTGCCGAGCGACAGGAGGTAGAGATAGGGCGGGGCGTATTCGGAGAAATCGTCGCCCAGTGCCGCGAAGCGCCCGTGGTCGAGCAGATATCGCGTCCACGGAATCAGGTAGTTGCGCACGTCGCCGTTCAGGAACGGCACGCAGGCGGCATAGAGCAGGGCGACCGCGGCCAACAGCACGGCAAGTTCGCGCGCGCGCAGGTGCGGCGCGCGCGCCAGGACGTCGGGCATTCGGTCTTCCGCTAATTCATGTCAGTCAGGCCCGCTCGTAAACGGTTGCAGGGCGAGGGCAAGCGGGCTGCTATACGCCGTGGCGATTGACCGACCGGCCGAGCGTGCGTATAGCGCGCCGGTCCGGGCGGAGGCGACTCCGCCGGGCAGCTTGAACATTGCTGGATGCATCAAGGGCCATCCGGTGGTCGCCTGCGGGCGGCTCCGCGGTCCTTTTCGTATTCCAAGTCTGTGTTTTAGGGCTCCAGCAAAGTAACCTATCAGAAAGGTGAAGGCTTCAATGCCGACGATCAACCAGCTGGTCCGCAAGGGCCGCGACCCGCAGAAGGCCAAGAGCAAGGTCCCTGCGATGGAGCAGAACCCGCAGAAGCGCGGCGTCTGCACCCGTGTCTATACCACGACCCCGAAGAAGCCGAACTCGGCGCTTCGCAAGGTGGCCAAGGTCCGCCTGACGAACCAGCGCGAAGTCATCAGCTACATCCCGGGCGAAGGCCACAACCTGCAGGAGCACTCGGTGGTGCTGATCCGCGGCGGCCGTGTGCGCGACCTTCCGGGCGTGCGTTACCACGTGCTGCGCGGCGTGCTCGACACGCAGGGCGTCAAGGACCGCAAGCAGTCGCGGTCGAAGTACGGTGCGAAGCGGCCGAAGTAAGTCGCTCCCGTATTCTCACCAGCTGATTGAAAGGTAACAGATCATGGCGCGTCGTCGTCGTCCCGAGAAGCGGGAAATCCTGCCTGATCCCGTGTACGGGGATGAGGTTCTCTCCAAGTTCATGAATTCGGTGATGCTGGACGGCAAGAAGTCCGTCGCGGAAGGCATCGTCTATTCGGCGCTCAACACCGTCGAGACCCGCGCCAAGCGCGAGCCGATCGGCGTGTTCCACGACGCGCTGAACAACATCAAGCCGGGCATCGAAGTCCGCAGCCGCCGCGTCGGCGGTGCGACCTATCAGGTGCCGGTCGAGGTTCGTCCGGAGCGTGCGCAGGCGCTGGCGATCCGCTGGCTGATCTCGGCGGCGCGCGCGCGCAGCGAGAACACGATGTCGGCGCGGCTGTCGGGCGAACTGCTCGACGCGTCGAACAACCGCGGCAACGCGGTGAAGAAGCGCGAGGACACGCACCGCATGGCGGAAGCGAACCGCGCCTTCTCGCACTACCGCTGGTAACACCGGCGATGCGGACGCGGCCTGTCTTGGAAGCGTCTCAAATCTGACCTATATCGTGGGGAGCCGGCCGACGCGCTGCGCTCCCCACATCGTTAAGGAAGCCCGATCATGGCCCGCAGCCATCCGCTCGAACTCTACCGCAATATCGGCATCATGGCGCATATCGACGCCGGCAAGACGACGACCACCGAGCGTATCCTTTACTACACCGGCAAGTCCTACAAGATCGGCGAAGTGCACGAAGGCACCGCCACGATGGACTGGATGGAGCAGGAGCAGGAGCGCGGGATCACGATCACGTCGGCTGCCACCACCTGCAAGTGGAAGGCCGAAGAGGGCAAGGGCCCCGAGCATCTGATCAACATCATCGACACGCCGGGCCACGTCGACTTCACGATCGAGGTCGAGCGTTCGCTGCGCGTGCTCGACGGCGCGGTCGCGTGCTTCGACGGCGTCGCGGGCGTGGAGCCGCAGTCGGAAACCGTGTGGCGTCAGGCCGACAAGTACGGCGTGCCGCGCATGTGCTTCGTCAACAAGCTCGACCGCACCGGCGCCGATTTCTATTTCTGCGTGCAGTCGATCATCGATCGCCTCGGCGCGAAGCCGGCCGTTCTGTATCTCCCGATCGGCATCGAGGGCGGCTTCAAGGGCCTGGTCGACCTGGTCGAGAACCGCGCGATCATCTGGCTCGAAGAGTCGCTGGGCGCGAAGTTCGAATACCAGCCGATCCCCGACGACATGGTCGAGAAGGCGGCGAAGTATCGCAACGACCTGATCGAGCTCGCCGTCGAGCAGGACGACGAGGCGATGGAGGCGTATCTGGAGGGCAACGAGCCCGACACCGCCACGCTGAAGAAGCTGATCCGCAAGGGCACGCTGAACATGGCGTTCGTGCCGGTCGTCTGCGGCTCGGCGTTCAAGAACAAGGGCGTGCAGCCGCTGCTCGACGCGGTCGTCGACTTCCTGCCGAGCCCGCTCGACGTGCCGGCGATCAAGGGCGTGAAGCTGGACGGCGAGACGCCGGACGAGCGCCCGTCGTCGGACGAGGCGCCGTTCTCGGCGCTGGCGTTCAAGATCATGAACGACCCGTTCGTCGGCTCGCTGACCTTCGCGCGCATCTATTCGGGTGTCCTGACCAAGGGCGGCTACCTGAACTCGGTGAAGGACAAGAAGGAGAAGATCGGTCGTATGCTCCTCATGCACGCGAACTCGCGTGAGGACATCGAAGAGGCGCGCGCGGGCGACATCGTCGCGATCGCGGGCCTGAAGGAAACGACGACCGGCGACACGCTCTGCGATCCGGCGCACCCAATCATCCTGGAGCGCATGGAATTCCCGGAGCCGGTGATCGAGCTGTCGGTGGAGCCGAAGACCAAGGCCGACCAGGAGAAGATGGGCATCGCGCTCAACCGCCTGGCCGCCGAGGATCCCTCGTTCCGCGTGTCGACCGATCACGAATCGGGCCAGACGATCATCAAGGGGATGGGCGAGCTCCACCTCGAGATCCTCGTCGACCGCATGAAGCGCGAGTTCAAGGTCGAGGCGAACGTCGGTGCGCCGCAGGTGGCGTATCGCGAATACCTCAAGAAGCCGGTCGACATCGACTACACGCACAAGAAGCAGTCGGGCGGCACCGGCCAGTTCGGTCGTGTGAAGGTGAAGCTGACGCCGGGCGAGCGCGGCGCTGGCATCATCTTCAAGGACGAGATCAAGGGCGGCAACATCCCGCGCGAGTATATCCCGGCGATCGAAAAGGGCTTCCGCGAGACCGCGGCGACGGGTTCGCTGGTCGGCTTCCCGATCATCGACTTCGAGATCACGCTGTATGACGGCGCGTACCACGACGTCGACTCGTCGGCGCTGGCGTTCGAAATCACCGCGCGCGGTGCGATGCGCGAAGGCGCGCAGAAGGCCGGCATCACGCTGCTCGAGCCGGTGATGAAGGTCGAGGTCGTGACGCCGGAGGATTACCTCGGCGACGTGATCGGCGACATGAACAGCCGCCGTGGCCAGATCCAGGGCACCGACACGCGCGGCAACGCGCAGGCGGTGACCGCGATGGTCCCGCTGGCGAACATGTTCGGCTATGTGAACTCGCTCCGCTCGTTCACGCAGGGCCGTGCCAGCTACTCGATGCAGTTCTCGCACTATGACGAAGTGCCGCAGAACGTCGCGGACGAGGTGAAGGCCAAGCTCGCGTAATCGCACGGTGCCCGGCGTGCCGGGCGCCGAGACGATGCGGACCGGCCGGCCTCGGGCTCGCCCGAGGTCCGACGACGGCGGATTTCCTCCGCCGTCGGCCCCCGCCGAACAGGGCAGGGGTTTGCACAACGGTTAAACAGCCGCTATGGGGCCGCCTTCACGCGAGTCCTCGTGCGGCTTGCATGTGAAATCCAGAAGGTAGGGAAACAATGGCCAAGGCTAAGTTTGAGCGGACCAAGCCGCACCTGAACATCGGCACCATCGGTCACGTCGACCATGGCAAGACCTCGCTGACCGCAGCGATCACCAAGGTGCTGGCGGAGAACGTCGCGGGCAACGCCGCGGTCGACTTCGCGAACATCGACAAGGCGCCGGAAGAGCGCGAGCGCGGCATCACCATCTCGACCGCGCACGTCGAGTACGAGACCGCCAACCGTCACTATGCGCACGTCGACTGCCCGGGTCACGCCGACTATGTGAAGAACATGATCACCGGCGCGGCGCAGATGGACGGCGCGATCCTGGTCGTGTCGGCCACCGACGGCCCGATGCCGCAGACCCGCGAGCACATCCTGCTCGCCCGCCAGGTCGGCGTGCCGGCGATGGTGGTGTTCATGAACAAGGTCGACCTGGTCGACGACGAGGAAATCCTCGAGCTGGTCGAGCTGGAAGTCCGCGAGCTGCTGAGCTCGTACGAGTTCCCGGGCGACGACATTCCGATCATCAAGGGCTCGGCGACCTGCGCGCTGTCGGGTTCGGACCAGAAGCTCGGCACCGATGCGGTGATGGAGCTGATGAAGGCGGTCGACGAGTACATCCCGCAGCCGGAGCGTCCGCTGGACAAGCCGTTCATGATGCCGATCGAAGACGTTTTCTCGATCTCGGGTCGCGGCACCGTGGTGACCGGCCGTGTCGAGACCGGCATCATCAAGGTCGGTGAGGAAGTCGAGATCGTCGGCATCCACCCGACCGTCCGCAAGACCACCGTCACCGGCGTGGAAATGTTCCGCAAGCTGCTCGATCAGGGCCAGGCGGGCGACAACGTCGGCGCGCTGATCCGCGGCGTCGCCCGTGACGAGGTCGAGCGTGGCCAGGTGCTCTGCAAGCCGGGCTCGATCAAGCCGCACACCGACTTCTCGTCGGAAGTGTACGTGCTGTCGAAGGACGAGGGTGGCCGTCACACGCCGTTCTTCGCCAACTATCGTCCGCAGTTCTACTTCCGCACGACCGACGTGACCGGCACCGTCGAGCTGCCCGAGGGCACCGAGATGGTCATGCCGGGCGACAACGTCGCGCTGGGCATCAAGCTGATCGCCCCGATCGCGATGGACGTCGGCCAGCGCTTCACCATCCGCGAGGGTGGCCGTACCGTCGGCGCGGGCGTCGTCAGCGCGATCTCCAAGTAAGCGTCACGGACCGCGCGAGCGGTCCGGTACGACAGGGTTCCGCCCGGTGCGCCGAAAAGGTGCGCCGGGCGGTTGCCTTTTTATGAGGGCGGCCGTAATGCCGCCCCTTCGGTTTTCGGTTCGAGAACAGCAAGAGGTGCTCCTGATTCGGCACGCCGGTTCGCGGCAGGTCGGAGAGGGCAGGGCCCCGCTCTTTCGCATTGGTAGGGACTATGGACAGCAACATCCGCATTCGCCTGAAGGCGTTCGATCATCGCGTGCTCGATCAGGCGACCGGCGACATCGCCGACACCGCGCGCCGCACCGGCGCACTTATCCGTGGTCCCATCCCGCTCCCGACGCGCATCGAGAAGTTCACGGTCAACCGTGGACCGCACATCGACAAGAAGTCGCGCGAGCAGTTCGAGGTCCGCACCTACAAGCGGATGCTCGACATCGTCCAGCCGACCCCGCAGACCGTCGACGCGCTGATGAAGCTCGACCTGGCGGCCGGTGTTGACGTCGAGATCAAGCTGGCGTAATCGGCCGGCTCCCGCGGTTGACGTGAGTCCCGCGGGTTTGTCGTTTCGCTTATCGCACGAAACGGACGAGCTGCTCGCGAAGCGGGCGCTCCGACGACCATGAGATACCGCCGGTCGCCTTCGGGTGATCGGGTCCAGCGTCTCCCGTCTGCCCCTCGGTATCGAGGGGCGCCCAGCCCGGGACGGGGGCACGCTTCGCTATTCCGGGCCGGACTGATCCGCGGTGCAAGCCGCGGGTCGCAAGCACCCTGGGGATGGGCTTCAGGGTGCCTCTGTCAAGGAGCAAGGGATCATGCGTACTGGCGTGATCGCGAAGAAAATGGGGATGACCCGCCTGTTCCAGGACGACGGCCGCCACGTGCCGGTCACCGTCCTGCAGATCGAGGCGCTTCAGGTCGTCGCCCGTCGCGAGAATGACCGGGACGGCTATACCGCCGTCCAGCTTGGTGCAGGTGTCGCCAAGGCCAAGAACGTCGCCAAGCCGCAGCGCGGCCACTTCGGCAAGGCCGAGGTCGAGCCGAAGGCGATCGTTCACGAATTCCGCGTGAGCGAAGAGAACCTCCTCGACGTCGGCGCCGAACTGTCGGCGGACCATTATGTCGCCGGCCAGCTGGTCGACATCCAGGGCCGCACGCAGGGCAAGGGCTTTGCCGGCGCGATGAAGCGCTGGAACTTCGGCGGTCTGCGCGCCACGCACGGCGTGTCGGTCAGCCACCGTTCGCATGGTTCGACGGGTAACCGTCAGGATCCGGGCCGCGTCTTCAAGAACAAGAAGATGGCGGGCCACATGGGCGACAAGAACCGAACGCAGCAGAACCTCGAGATCGTCGGTACCGACGTCGAGCGTGGCCTGATCTTCGTGAAGGGTTCGGTCCCCGGCTCCAAGGGCGGCTGGCTGTTCGTCAAGGACGCGGTCAAGCAGCCCCGGCATGACAGCGCGCCGTTCCCGGCGTCGATCAAGGCCGCCAACAACAATGTTTCCGCAGAGCCTGCTCCGGCAGCTGCCGAGAGCCAGGAGGGCTAAGAAGTGAAGGTCAAGGTTTCTTCCTTCGCCGGCACCGACGCGGCGGATATCGAGCTCAACGACGAGGTCTTCGGCCTCGATCCGCGCGCCGACATCCTGCACCGCGTCGTGACCTGGCAGCTCGAGAAGCGTCGCGCCACCGCGCGCGGCACCCGCGAGCGTTCGGATGTCGCACGGTCGGGCAAGAAGCTCGGTCGTCAGAAGGGCGGCGGCGTCGCCCGTCACGGCGATCGTCGCGCACCGGTGTTCATCGGCGGCGGCAAGGCGCACGGCGCCCGCGTCCGCGATTTCAATCCGGGCCTGAACAAGAAGATCCGCGCGCTGGGCCTGAAGATGGCGCTCAGCAGCCACGCCAAGGCGGGGTCGCTGATCGTCCTGGAGGGCTTCGAGGTCGCCAAGACCAAGGAGCTGAAGGGTCATTTCGCGGGGCTCAACACGGGCAAGCGTACGCTAGTGATCGACGGCGAGGCGGGCGAGGGCTTCCGCGCGGGTCGCAACCTGCCGGGCGTGAACCTGCTCCCTGCCGTGGGCGCCAACGTCTACGATATCATCAAGGCTGACACGCTGGTGCTGACGCGCGCGGCGGTCGAGAAGCTGGAGGCGCGCTTCAATGGCTAAGCCGGCAAAGGCGATCGACAACCGTCATTACGACGTGATTGTCGCGCCGCACATCACCGAGAAGGCGACCCTGCTCTCCGAGCAGAACGCGGTGGTCTTCAAGGTCGCCAACAAGGCGACCAAGCCCGAGATTAAGGCGGCCGTGGAAGCGCTGTTCGACGTCAGCGTCGTCGGCGTGAACACGATCGTCCAGAAGGGCAAGACCAAGCGCTGGAAGGGTGCGCCCTACCGTCGCTCCGACATGAAGAAGGCGATCGTGACGCTCCGCGAGGGGCAGTCGATCGACGTCACCGAGGGGGCCAAGTAAGATGGCACTCAAGCATTATAACCCGACCTCGCCGGCGCAGCGCGGCCTGATCCTCGTCGACAAGTCGTCGCTGTGGAAGGGCAAGCCCGTCAAGGCGCTGACCGAAGGCAAGCGCAAGACCGGCGGCCGCAACAACAAGGGCCACGTGACCTCGCGCGGCATTGCGGGCGGCCACAAGCAGCGCTATCGCTTCATCGACTTCAAGCGTCGCAAGTGGGACGCCGAGGGCACGGTCGAGCGGCTGGAATACGACCCGAACCGCACGGCGTTCATCGCGCTGATCTCCTATGCGGACGGCGAGCAGGCGTACATCATCGCGCCGCAGCGGCTTGCCGTCGGTGACAAGGTGGTCGCGGGCAAGAAGACCGACGTGAAGCCGGGCAACGCCATGGAGCTGGCGCAGGTCCCGGTCGGCACGATCGTCCACAACGTCGAGATGAAGCCGGGCAAGGGCGGCCAGATCGCGCGTTCGGCGGGCACCTACGTCCAGGTCGTCGGTCGTGACCGCGGCATGGTCATCGTCCGCCTGAATTCGGGCGAGCAGCGCTACATCCACGGCGACTGCATGGCGACGGTCGGTGCGGTGTCCAACCCGGACAACCAGAACCAGAACCTCGGCAAGGCCGGTCGTTCGCGCTGGATGGGCTCGCGCCCGCTGACGCGCGGCGTGGCGAAGAACCCGGTCGACCACCCGCACGGCGGTGGTGAAGGCCGGACCTCGGGCGGTCGCCATCCGGTGACGCCGTGGGGCAAGCCGACCAAGGGTGCGCGCACGCGCCACAACAAGGCGACGGACAAGATGATCATCCGTAGCCGTCACGCGAGGAAGAAGTAATGGCGCGCTCCGTCTGGAAGGGCCCGTTCGTCGAACTGAGCCTGCTCAAGAAGGCCGAAGCCGCGCAGGACGCCGGTGGCCGCGCGCCGATCAAGACCTGGTCGCGTCGCTCCACCATCCTGCCGCAGTTCGTCGGCCTGACGTTCTCGGTCTACAACGGCCGCAAGTTCGTGCCCGTCTCGGTCAACGAGGACATGGTCGGCATGAAGCTCGGCGAATTCGCGCCGACCCGCTATTTCCCGGGTCACGCGGCTGACAAGAAGGGCAAGCGCTGATGAGCAAGCCTGCATCCCCCCGCAAGGTCGGCGAGAAGGAAGCGCTGTCGGTCGGCACGCAGATCCGTGGTTCGGCGCAGAAGCTGAACCTGGTCGCGGGCCTGATCCGTGGTCGCACCGCCGCCGACGCGATGAACATCCTGGCCTTCTCGAAGAAGGCGATGGCGGTCGACGCGCGCAAGGTGCTGGCCTCGGCCATCGCCAATGCCGAGAACAACCACAACCTCGACGTCGACGCTTTGGTCGTCGCCGAGGCGTCGGTCGGCAAGTCGATCACCATGAAGCGGTTCGCCACGCGCGGCCGCGGCAAGTCCACCCGCATCCTGAAGCCGTTCTCGCGGCTGCGGATCGTCGTGCGCGAGCAGGAAGAAGCGTAATGGGTCACAAGAGCAACCCGATCGGTCTGCGCCTGCAGATCAACCGCACCTGGGACAGCCGCTGGTTCGCGGAAGGGCAGGACTATAAGAAGCTGCTGCTCGAGGATCTGAAGATCCGCGAGTACATCCTGAAGACGCTGCCGCAGGCGGCGATCTCCAAGGTGGTGATCGACCGTCCGGCCAAGCTGTGCCGGATCTCGATCTTCGCCGCGCGCCCCGGTGTCATCATCGGCAAGAAGGGCTCGGACATCGAGAAGCTGCGCAAGACGCTCGGCGCGATGACCAGCTCGGACGTGTCGCTGAACATCGTCGAGATCCGCAAGCCGGAAGTCGATGCCAAGCTGATCGCGCAGGGCATCGCCGACCAGCTGGAGCGTCGTATCGCGTTCCGCCGCGCCATGAAGCGCGCGGTGCAGTCCGCGATGCGCCTGGGCGCCGACGGCATCAAGGTGTATTGCGGTGGTCGTCTGGGCGGTGCGGAAATCGCGCGCTCGGAGAGCTACCGCGAGGGCCGCGTGCCGCTGCACACGCTGCGCGCGAACATCGACTACGCCCATGCCGAGGCGCACACCGCGTACGGCGTCTGCGGCGTGAAGGTGTGGGTGTTCAAGGGCGAGATCCTCGGCCACGACCCGCTCGCGACCGACCGCCTCATGATGGAGGCACAGACCTCCGGCGTGCGCCCCGCGCGCGACGACCGTCGCTAAGGAATACCGGACATGTTGCAACCGAAGCGCACCAAGTTCCGCAAGGCGTTCAAGGGCCGTATCCACGGCGACGCCAAGGGCGGCACGTCGCTGAACTTCGGCTCCTACGGCCTCAAGGCGATGGAGCCGGATCGTATCACCGCGCGCCAGATCGAGGCGGCCCGCCGCGCGATCACGCGTCACATCAAGCGCCAGGGGCGTCTGTGGATCCGCGTGTTCCCGGACGTGCCGGTGTCGAGCAAGCCCGCCGAAGTCCGCATGGGCTCGGGTAAGGGTTCGCCGGAATTCTGGGCGGCGCGCGTGAAGCCGGGCCGGATCCTGTTCGAGCTCGACGGCGTCGAGGGCCAGCTGGCTGCGGAGGCGTTCAGCCGCGCCGCGATGAAGCTGCCGATCAAGACCAAGGTCGTGGCGCGCCTCGGCGACACCTCGCACCTGGGAGGCGAGTAAGATGGCGAACAAGACCGACTATAACGGCCAGAGCGACGACCAGCTCGCCGAGAGCCTGGGCAACCTGAAGCGCGAGCAGTTCAACCTGCGCTTCCAGGCGGCGACGAGCCAGCTCGAGAAGCCGAGCCGCGTGCGCGAGGTCCGCAAGGACATCGCCCGCATCAAGACCCTGCAGGCGCAGCGCAACGCTGCCGCTGCGGCCAAGTAAGAGGACGACGCACATGCCGAAGCGCGTGCTGACCGGAGTGATCGTCTCCGACAAGGGCGAGAAGACGGTGGTCGTGAACGTGGAGCGCAAGGTCAAGCACCCGCTCTACGGCAAGATCATCCGCCGTTCGAAGAAGTACCACGCCCATGACGAGGCGAACGAGTACAAGCAGGGCGAAACGGTGCGCATCGAAGAGATCGCGCCGATGTCCAAGCTGAAGACCTGGAAGGTCCTGGACCGCGTGAACACGCACGTGGCGCCGGAGCGGGTCGACGTCGACGCGTAAGCGTCGATGACCGAGTGCCTCGCACCGTTTCGTGCAGGGTCCGGCCACGGCCGGAGACCACATGAGCGGGCGGGGGACGACGTGGGGGCGGGGGCTTGCCTTCTCCCTTCGGAGCGGTTACCGGACCGCTCCCCCTGGCGCGGGTCATGCCCGCCGCCGGGGGTCGTTTTTTATAGGCGGGGTTGGGTCGGTATCCACCCCATGAGCGAGAAGGAAGCGGATCAGTGATCCAGATGCAATCCAATCTCGACGTCGCTGACAACAGCGGCGCGAAGCGGGTGCAGTGCATCAAGGTGCTTGGCGGGTCCAAGCGCCGCACGGCCAGCGTCGGCGACATCATCGTCGTCAGCGTCAAGGAAGCGCAGCCGCGGGGCCGCGTGAAGAAGGGCGACGTTCACCGCGCGGTGATCGTGCGTACCGCCAAGGACATCCGTCGCGCCGACGGTTCGGTGATCCGTTTCGACGGCAACGCCGCGGTGCTGGTCAACAAGAACGAGGAGCCGATCGGCACCCGTATCTTTGGCCCGGTGGTGCGCGAACTTCGTGGCAAGAAGCACATGAAGATCATCTCGCTGGCTCCGGAGGTGCTGTAATGGCTGCCGCGAAGATCAAGAAGGGCGATCAGGTCATCGTCCTGTCCGGCAAGGACAAGGGCAAGACCGGCACCGTGACCGCGTCGATGCCGCGTGACGGCAAGGTGATCGTGGGCGGCGTCAACGTCGCGACGCGCCACCGCAAGCCGAGCCAGGCGAACCCGCAGGGCGGCCTCGAGAAGGTCGAGGCTCCGCTGCACATCTCGAAGGTGGCGCACGTCACCGCCGACGGCAAGCCGACCCGCGTCCGTTTCGAGACGCAGGACGGCAAGAAGGTCCGCGTGGCCGTCAAGACCGGGGAGAAGATCGATGGCTGACGCCTACAAGCCCCGCATGAAGGCGATCTACGACGATCGCATCGTCGCGGCGATGACCGAGAAGTTCGGTTACAAGAACGCGCTGGAAATCCCGCGCATCGAGAAGATCGTGCTCAACATGGGCGTGGGCGAAGCGACGCAGGACAAGAAGCGCGTCGACCAGGCCGCGTCGGAGATGGAGCTGATCGCGGGCCAGAAGCCGGTGATCACCAAGGCGAAGAAGTCGATCGCGCAGTTCAAGCTGCGCGAGGGCATGCCGATCGGCGTCAAGGTGACGCTGCGTCGCGAGCGCATGTACGAGTTCCTCGATCGCTTCATCACCATCGCGCTCCCGCGCGTCCGCGACTTCCGCGGGCTGAACCCGAAGAGCTTCGACGGTCGCGGCAACTATGCCTGCGGCATCAAGGAGCAGATCGTGTTCCCGGAGATCAACTATGACCGCATCGACAAGGTGCGCGGCATGGACGTGATCGTGACCACGACCGCGAAGACCGACGACGAGGCGCGCGAGCTGCTGCGTCTGTTCGGCTTCCCGTTCCCGCAGGAAGAGACGACGGCCGATGCGCCGCGTCAGGCTGCGTAACAAAGAGAGCTTAAGTCCATGGCGAAACTGAGTTCCGTGAACAAGAACGAGCGTCGCAAGAAGCTGGTGGCGCAGTATGCGCCCAAGCTGGCGAAGCTGAAGGCGCAGGCCAACGACCAGTCGCTCGACGAGACCGAGCGTCTCATCGCGCGGCTGAAGATGGCCGAGCTGCCGCGCAACGCGAACCCCACGCGTATCCGCAACCGCTGCGCGCTGACCGGTCGTCCGCGTGCGTACTACCGCAAGTTCGGGCTTGCCCGTGTGATGCTGCGCGATCTGGCCAACAAGGGCCTGATCCCGGGTCTCACCAAGTCGAGCTGGTAAGGACGTAACATGGCAGTGACCGATCCCCTGGGTGACCTGCTCACCCGTATCCGCAACGGCCAGCGCGCGCGCAAGGACAGCGTCCTGTCGCCGTCGTCGAAGCTGCGCGTCCGCGTGCTCGACGTGCTCCAGCGCGAAGGCTACATCCGTGGCTATTCGGAGGAGCAGATGGGCCCCGCCGCCGGCGTGCGCATCGAGCTGAAGTATTTCGAGGGCCAGCCCGCGATCAAGCACGTCGCGCGCGTCTCCAAGCCCGGCCGCCGCATCTACAGCGGGTCGCAGGACCTGCCGCGCGTGATGAACGGCCTGGGCATCACCATCGTCTCGACGCCGCGCGGCGTGCTTTCCGATGCGGAAGCGCGCGAGCAGAACGTCGGCGGCGAAGTGCTGGCGGAGGTGTTCTGATGAGCCGCATCGGCAAGAAGGCGGTCCCGATCCCCTCGGGCGTGACCGCGACCCGCACCGGCAACGAGCTGTCGGTCAAGGGCCCCAAGGGCACCCTGACGATGCCGCTGTCGGACCTCATCTCGTACGACGTGCAGGGCGATTCGATCGGCGTGCAGCCGGCGAACGACACCAAGCGCGCGCGCGCCTTCTGGGGCATGCAGCGCACGATGGTGCAGAACCTGGTGACCGGTGTGACCGACGGCTTCAGCAAGAAGCTGCTGATCACCGGCGTCGGCTACCGCGCCGCCGCGCAGGGCAAGACCCTGAAGCTGCAGCTCGGCTACAGCCACGACGTCAACATCGACGTGCCGGAAGGCATCGAGGTGAAGACGCCGGACGCGACCACCGTCGAGATCAGCGGTGCGGACAAGCAGAAGGTGGGCCAGCTGGCCGCCGAGATCCGCCGCTGGCGCAAGCCCGAGCCGTACAAGGGCAAGGGCATCAAGTACGCGGGCGAGTTCATCTTCCGCAAGGAAGGGAAGAAGAAGTGACCAAGGGTCTTTCGCTTTTCGAGAAGCGGCGTCGCCGCAACCGTACCGCGCTGCGCGCGCGGGCGGGCACCCGTCCGCGCCTGTCCGTGCACCGCTCGGGCAAGCACATCTATGCGCAGGTCATCGACGACGCGCAGGGCCGCACCGTGGCCTCGGCGTCGACGCTGGCCGGGCACGAGGGCAAGACCGCGAATGCCGAGGCGGCTGCCGCCGTCGGCAAGCGCGTGGCGGAGGCCGCCAAGGCCGCCGGCGTCACGCAGGTCGTGTTCGATCGTGGCGGTTTCCTGTTCCACGGCCGCGTGAGGGCGCTGGCCGAGGCGGCGCGCGAAGCCGGACTGGAGTTCTAAGAGATGGCTGACGAGAACAACCAGCAGCCGCAGGCTGTGGAGAATGCCGACGCCGGCGCGCCGCAGGATGCGGGGCAGCAGCACGGCGGTGGCGAGCGCGGTGCGCGTGGCGGCCGCGGTCGCGGCGGCCCGGGCGGCGGCCGTGGCGGTCCGGGTGGCGGACGCGGCGGCCGTGACGGTCGTGGCGGGCGTCGCGACGACCGTCGCAACCAGGACGACGGCGGCGAAGAGCTGATCGAGAAGCTGGTCCACATCAACCGCGTCTCGAAGACGGTGAAGGGCGGCAAGCGCTTCGGCTTCGCGGCGCTGGTCGTGGTGGGCGACGGCAAGGGTCGCGTCGGCTTCGGTCACGGCAAGGCGCGCGAGGTGCCGGAGGCGATCTCGAAGGCGACCGCTGCCGCGAAGAAGAAGATGATGCGCGTGCCGCTCAAGGAAGGGCGCACGCTGCACCACGACGGCAACGGCCACTTCGGTGCCGGCCGCGTCACCGTCCGCTCGGCGCCGCAGGGCACCGGGATCATCGCGGGCGGCCCGATGCGCGCCGTCTTCGAGAGCCTGGGCGTCCATGACGTCGTGACCAAGTCGGTCGGCACGTCGAACCCGTACAACATGATCCGCGCGACGTTCGAGGCGCTGGGCAACCAGACCTCGCCGAAGGCGGTGGCACAGCGTCGCGGCAAGAAGATCGCCGACCTGCTGGGCCGCGCCCACGGTGCCGATGCGCAGACTGCCGAGGCGGAAGCCGCGGCCGTGGTGGAGTAAGGCGACATGGCGACCATCAAGGTGAAGCAGACCGGATCGCCGATCCGGCGCACCAAGGACCAGCGCGCGACCCTCGTCGGGCTGGGCCTGAACAAGATGCACAAGGTGTCCGAGCTCGAAGATACCGAGTCGGTCCGCGGGATGATCCGCAAGGTGCAGCACATGGTCGAGGTGGTGGAGGGCTGAGCCCTTCGTCACTTCACCCGTGACAAGACGACGGAAGGGGGCTAACCGGCCCCCTTCCTCATTTCAGCGCGACAAAAGCGAAAGCGAGTGCATATCATGAAGCTCAACGAACTCAGCGACAACCAGGGCGCCCGTCACCGCAAGATCCGCGTCGGTCGCGGCATCGGCTCGGGCAAGGGCAAGACCGGCGGTCGCGGCCAGAAGGGCCAGAAGAGCCGCGAAGGCGTGTCGATCGCCGGCTTCGAGGGCGGTCAGATGCCGCTCCACATGCGGCTGCCGAAGCGCGGCTTCAACAACATCTTCGCCAAGGATTATGCCGAGGTGAACCTGGGCGCGATCCAGAAGGCGATCGATTCAGGCAAGCTGACCGGCACCGACATCGACCACGCCGCGCTGAAGGCCGCTGGTCTGGCGCGTGGCGGCAAGGACGGCGTCCGCGTGCTCGCCAAGGGCGAGTATTCGGCGAAGCTGAACTTCACCGTCGCGGGCGTTTCGGCGTCGGCGCGCGAGGCGATCGAGAAGGCAGGTGGCTCGGTCACCGTGCCGGAGATCGTGCCGGCCGCGGAGAAGGCCAAGGCCAAGCACCGCACCGCGCAGGCCGCGCGCAAGCAGGCGTAACGCCATCGCAAAGGGGGGGCGCGGCATCTGTCGCGCCACTTTCGCGTTTCCGGATCGATGCGGCACAGCGCGGCGTCACCGTTCCGGGCCCGGCTTTCCGACTTCGACGGCTCACCGGGTTAGACAAGGCGCGCCAAGCGCCTATATGAGCGGCGGGGCGGTACAAACGCATCCCGCCGTTCTTCGTTTCCAGGATACACCGACACGATGGCATCCGCAGCCGACCAGATGGCGCAGAGCATCAGCCTCGCGAAGTTCTCGCAGGCTACCGACCTCAAGAAGCGACTGTGGTTCACGATCGGCGCGCTGATCGTCTTCCGTCTGCTCAGCTACGTGCCGCTGCCGGGGATCGACCCGACGCAGCTCGGCGTGCTTGCCGAGCGGATGAAGGGCGGCGTGCTCGACTTCTTCAACACCTTCTCGGGCGGTTCGCTGTCGCGCGCGTCGCTGATCGCGCTGGGCGTGATGCCGTACATCACGGCGTCGATCGTCGTGCAGCTGGCGACGTCGCTCAGCCCGCAGCTCGCCGCGATCAAGAAGGAGGGCGAGTCGGGGCGCAAGAAGCTCAATCAATATACCCGCTACGGCACCGTCGCGCTGACCGCGGTGCAGGGCTATTTCATCGCCCGCGGGCTGGAGGCCGGCGGCGCGGTGATCGAGCCGGGGATGCTGTTCCGCGTGGGCGCGGTCATTTCGCTGATCGGGGGCACGATGTTCCTGATGTGGCTGGGCGAGCAGATCACCAGCCGCGGCATCGGCAATGGCGTATCGCTCATCATCATGGCCGGCATCGTCGCGCATCTGCCGACGACGCTGCTCAACCTGCTGGAGGGCGGGCGCTCGGGATCGACCAGCGCGGTGTCGATCATCGCGATCATCCTGGTCGTCGTCGGGCTGATCCTGCTGATCTGCTTCATGGAGCGTGCGCAGCGCCGCATCCTGATCCAATATCCCAAGCGCCAGACGCAGCGCGGGATGCAGGCGGACCGCAGCCACCTGCCGCTGAAGATCAACACCGCGGGCGTGATCCCGCCGATCTTCGCCTCGTCGCTGCTGCTGCTGCCGCTGACGATCACGCAGTTCGCGGGCAACCGCGTCGCAGGCGAGAGCCGCTTCGGCGATATCCTGATCGGGCTGAACCAGTATCTCCAGCACGGCTCGCCGGTCTATATGGCGCTCTATGCCGCGGGCATCATCTTCTTCTCGTTCTTCTACACCGCGGTGGTCTTCAACCCGGAGGAGACGGCGGAGAATCTGAAGCGCTACGGCGGGTTCATCCCCGGCATCCGTCCGGGCAAGAACACCGAGAGCTATTTCGACTACGTTCTGACGCGCATCACGGTGATCGGGGCGGCGTACCTGACCTTCATCTGCGTCGTGCCCGAATATCTGGTGTCGGCGCTGTCGATCCCCTTCTATCTGGGCGGCACCTCGCTGCTGATCGTCGTCAACGTCACGATGGACACGGTGACGCAGATCCAGTCGCACCTGCTGGCGCACCAGTACGGCGACCTCATCAAGAAGGCGAAGCTGAAGGGCGCGCGCCGCCGCTGAGGCATGACGCCCGACAGGGACGGGCGAAAAGGGGAGAGTTCGGTGAACATCATTCTGCTCGGGCCGCCGGGGGCGGGCAAGGGAACCCAGGCGCAGCGGCTGGTCGAACAGCACGGGCTGGTGCAGCTGTCGACCGGCGACATGCTGCGCGCCGCGGTCAAGGCCGGGACCCCGGTCGGATTGCAGGCCAAGGCGGTGATGGAAGCCGGCGAACTGGTCAGCGATGCGATCGTCTCCGCGCTGATCGGCGAGCGGCTCGACTCGGGCACCGCGAACGGCGCGATCTTCGACGGCTACCCGCGGACCGCCGCGCAGGCTGAGGCGCTCGACCTGCTGCTCGACGAGCGCGGGCAGAAGCTCGATGCGGTGATCGAGCTGGAGGTCGACGAGGATGCGCTGGTCGAGCGGATCGTCGGACGCTTCACCTGCGCGAACTGCGGGACGGGCTATCACGACCGCTTCAAGCAGCCGAAGGTCGAGAGGACCTGCGACGTGTGCGGCGCGCACGAGTTCAAGCGTCGGCCCGACGACAACGAGGACACCGTGCGCACGCGCATGGCCGAATACCGCGCCAAGACCGCGCCGATCATTCCGATCTACGAAGCGCGCGGGCTGGTGTCGCGCGTCGACGGGATGGGCGCGATGGACGCGGTGACCGCGCAGATCGAAGCCATCCTGAAAACGGCGCCAGCGGCATAAGTGACCGAAAGTTCATGGTCGCGTAACGCCGCGGTGGGGTAAGGGCGCGTAGAGACGATCGGGAGGCGGCGAGAAACCCGCTGCCCCATCGCTCCTCTCCCCCGAGGCGATGGCACTGATCGTCGCCCGAACTCCCGACAGGGCGACGATGGCCGGCGGAGGTTCCCTGTCCTCCGCCGGCCCTTTCGTATGTGCCGGTCAGCATCCGGCGCCCCGTTCCGTTCGCACTGAGTCCGTCGAAGTGCGTGTTTTCCAGGCGCTCCGCCCGGCGCCCGTGCTTCGACGAGCTCAGCACGAACGGTTGGGGGGAGCCGCAAAGCCTGCGAAGGAGGTAGCGGCGCGCCACTGGCTCCTGCATGACGGGGCGGATGGATGCGCTTTCCGCCTTCGGCCTGTTCGCCGTCAGCTTCACGCTGATCTGCTATGCAATGGAGGCGCGGGCAGCCTATTGGACGTTGCTGTTCGCGATCGGCTGTCTTCTGGGATCGGCGTACGGGTTCCTCCAGGGGGCGTGGCCGTTCGGACTGGTCGAACTGGCCTGGTTCGTCGTCGCGATGCGGCGCTGGTGGCAGTTACGGGTGATCGAGCGTGCCGGCACGACGGGCGGTGGGGAACCCATTGCTTGACACGACGTTACCGCGCGCCTAACGGCTCTCTCTTCCGAACCACCGATTCCCGGCGGCATGTACGTGCTCGCCGTCTTGCCGCGTCCGCGGGCAAGGCAACGGGGCGCGGCGGAGCGGAAGGTCAATGCGACGAGATGGGGTGCGTGGCAGCCATGCCGCATCCCGTGGAGCACAGGAGAACGAGTTCATGGCACGTATCGCGGGTGTCAATATCCCGACCAACAAGCGCGTTCTGATCGCGCTGACCTATATCCACGGCATCGGTCCGGCCAAGGCCAAGGAAATCACCGAGAAGCTGAACATCGCCGCCGATCGCCGCGTGCAGGACCTGAGCGATCAGGAAGTGCTGCAGATCCGCGAGACGATCGACGCCGACCACACGGTCGAGGGCGACCTGCGTCGCGAGACCGCGATGAACATCAAGCGCCTGATGGATCTGGCCTGCTATCGCGGCCTGCGTCACCGCAAGGGCCTGCCGGTCCGCGGCCAGCGCACGCACACCAACGCGCGCACCCGCAAGGGCAAGGCGAAGCCGATCGCCGGCAAGAAGAAGTAAGCGCCAGCGCTTCTTCCTCTCCGTTGGCCGGTTGCAGGCTCACGCCTCCCGGCCGCGTTGTAAGATAAGGTCAGGAATACCATATGGCACAGGCACCGCAGCGCATCCGTCGGCGCGAGCGCAAGAACATCACCGCAGGCGTCGCGCACGTGAACGCCAGCTTCAACAACACCATGATCACCATCACCGATGCGCAGGGCAATGCGATCAGCTGGTCGTCGGCCGGCATGATGGGGTTCAAGGGCAGCCGCAAGTCGACTCCGTACGCGGCGCAGGTCGCCGCCGAGGACGCGGGCAAGAAGGCCGCCGAGCACGGCGTCCGCACGCTCGAGGTCGAGGTGAAGGGTCCGGGTTCGGGCCGCGAGTCGGCGCTGCGCGCGCTGCAGGCGGTCGGTTTCCAGATCACGTCGATCCGCGACGTGACCTCGATCCCGCACAACGGCGTTCGCCCG
Source organism: Sphingomonas sp. BE138 (assembly GCF_031456125.1). Classification (NCBI taxonomy): domain Bacteria; kingdom Pseudomonadati; phylum Pseudomonadota; class Alphaproteobacteria; order Sphingomonadales; family Sphingomonadaceae; genus Sphingomonas; species Sphingomonas sp. BE138. The sequence continues at coordinate 168,996 of NZ_JAVDUC010000002.1, read as the reverse complement.
TCCAAGCGCCGTCGCGTCTGACGATCACGCTTCGCGTGGCCGCTGACGAGCGGCCACGTTCATTACCCGGCCGCACGCGTCCCCCGCGTTCGGCCCAACCCCAGGGGACGAGAGCTTGTCTGTCAACGCAAAGAACTGGCAAGAACTGAAGAAGCCCAACCAGCTCGAGAAGAAGAGCGGTGACGGCAAGCGCAAGGCGACCTTCGTCGCCGAGCCGCTGGAGCGCGGCTTCGGCCTGACGCTTGGCAACGCGCTGCGTCGCGTGCTGCTGTCGTCGCTGCAAGGCGCGGCGGTGACCTCGATCAAGATCGAGAACGTGCTCCACGAGTTCAGCTCGCTGGCGGGCGTGCGCGAGGACGTGACCGACATCGTCCTGAACGTGAAGCAGATCGCGCTCAAGATGCAGGGCGAAGGCCCGAAGCGGCTCCAGCTTTCCGCCACCGGTCCGGCCGAGGTGAAGGCGGGCGACATCGCAGTGTCGGGTGACATCGAGGTGATGAACCCCGAGCTGGTCATCTGCCACCTCGACGAGGGCGCGACGTTCAACATGGAACTGACCGCCGACGTCGGCAAGGGCTATGTCGCGGCGGTGAACAACCGTCCGGCGGATGCGCCGATCGGCCTCATCCCGGTCGACGCGCTCTACTCGCCGGTGCGGCAGGTATCGTACAAGGTCGACCCGACCCGCGTCGGGCAGGACCTCGATTACGACAAGCTGACGCTGACGATCGAGACCGACGGCACCGTGACTCCGGAAGACGCGGTCGGCTATGCCGGTCGCATCCTCCAGGACCAGCTGGCGCTGTTCGTCCACTTCGACGATTCGTCGGTCACCCGCTCGGCGCCGATCGGCGTCGCGGCGCCGGCGGCGACCGGTGGCGAGGTTCCCAGCGACACCGCGCAGATCAACCGTTACCTGCTCAAGAAGGTCGACGAGCTGGAACTGTCGGTCCGTTCGGCCAACTGCCTCAAGAACGACAACATCATCTATATCGGCGATCTGGTCGGCAAGACCGAGGCCGAGATGCTGCGCACGCCGAACTTCGGCCGCAAGTCGCTCAACGAGATCAAGGAAGTGCTGTCGTCGATGGGGCTGCGGCTGGGCATGGAAATCCCCGGCTGGCCGCCCGAGAACATCGAGGAAGTGGCGAAGAAGCTCGAGCAGGAGATCATGGGCTAAGCCGCACGCGGATGGCGATGCTATCCGCGATACGGCGTAAGCCCGGCCGGCGGGAGCCGAACGGCTCCCGACCGACGACGCGGCTCCGCCGCGTCGCCCCCCGGCCAGATCTCGCTGCCAACCGGCGTTCCGAACGCCGGACCAGACAAGGGCCCCTGCCTCCCGCAGGGGCGACGGTTTTCCCGGTGGGCCCAACCGTCCCCACCAGGCCCGGGGTACCTCGCACGGCCCCCTGACGAACGAGAAGGAAGACGATCATGCGCCATCGTGTAGGCGGTCGTAAGCTGCAGCGTACCTCGGCACACCGCATTGCGCTGTTCCGCAACATGTCGGCCGCGCTCATCAAGCATGAGCAGATCACCACCACCGTCGCCAAGGCGAAGGAACTGCGCCCGTATATCGAGAAGCTGGTGACGCTGGGCAAGAAGGGCGGCCTGTCAAACCGCCGTCTGGCGCACGCGCGGCTGCTCGACGACGCGCAGCTGGTGAAGCTGTTTGACGTGCTCGCCAAGCGCTACGCCGACCGCAACGGCGGCTACACCCGCATCATCAAGGCGGGCATCCGCGCCTCGGACGCGTCGCCGATGGCGATCATCGAGTTCGTCGACCGTGACGTCTCGGCGAAGGGCCAGGACTCGGGTCCGGTCCTGAACGACGACGAGGATTTCGACGCCGCCGCCTGATCGGGCGACATCGTCGAGGCAAAAGGCCGCTCCGGCAACGGGGCGGCTTTTTTCGTTGTCCCCGTCATTCCCGCGCAGGCGGGAATCGGGACGCTCAGGTGTTGCGCTTCCTTCGAGACCGCATGGGATCTGGATTCGTGCCTGCGCGGGAATGACGGATGGGGTGACACCGGGCCATCCACTCCATATACGATTCGTATGTTGATAACGCCGTGGAGAACATGCGTGGGCATTGTGAAGATCGACGACCAGCTGCACGAGGAGGCGCGCCGCGCCAGCGCGGTGATGTGCCGCTCGATCAACGCGCAGGCCGAGTTCTGGATGAAGATCGGGATGCTCGCCGAGGCCAATCCGACGCTGTCCTTCAACGAGATCATCGCGCGCGAGCGGACGGCGGACGCCGCGTGATCCCGATCAAGACGCCGGCCGAACTCGACCTGATGCGCGAGTCGGGCCGCCTCCTCGCGCGCGTGTTCACGATGCTCGATCGCCAGGCGCTCGCCGGCCAGTCGACGCTGGCGATCAACGACTTGGTCGAGCGCTACATCGTCGACGAGCTTCACGCCCGCCCCGCCAGCAAAGGGCAATACGACTTCGCCTTCGTCCTCAACAGCTCGATCAACCAGGTCGTCTGCCACGGCGTGCCCGATGCCGGCGACATCGTCCGCGACGGCGACATCGTGAACCTCGACATCACCCTGGAAAAGAACGGCTTCATCGCCGACAGCAGCAAGACCTATCTGGTCGGGGAAGTCGCCGCCCCGGCACGCCGGCTGGTCCGCATCGCGCAGGAGGCGATGTGGAAGGGGATCGCGCAGGTCCGCCCCGGCGCCCGGCTCGGCGATGTCGGCGCCGCGATCGACCGCCACGCCAAGCAGCACGGCTGCTCGGTCGTGCGTGATTTCTGCGGCCACGGCATTGGCCGCGAGATGCACGAGGCGCCCGAGGTGCTCAACTACGGCCGCCCCGGCACCGGCGTGGTGCTGCGCGAGGGGATGACCTTCACCGTCGAGCCGATGGTCAACCAGGGCACGCGCAAGCTGGTGACCCGCGACGACGGCTGGACGGTCGAAACCGGCGACGGCAAGCTTTCCGCGCAATTCGAGCATACCGTCGCGGTGACCGCGACCGGCGTCGAGGTGCTGACGCTGCGGGAGGGCGAGGCAGTGCCCAAGGGCATCCGCTGACCTCTTTCCCCCCGCGCGCCATCCCGCTACAGGCCCGCCATGGAGCATCCCGACAACATCCTCATCGTCGATTTCGGCAGCCAGGTGACCCAGCTGATCGCGCGTCGCGTGCGCGAGGCGGGGGTTTATAGCGAGGTCGTCCCCTTCCAATCCGCCGCCGAAGCGTTCGCACGGTTGCAGCCGAAGGGCGTGATCCTGTCGGGCGGCCCCGCGTCGGTGGTCGACGAGAACAGCCCGCGCGCGCCGCAGGCGATCTTCGATGCGGGCGTGCCCGTCCTCGGCATCTGCTACGGCCAGCAGGTGATGAACACCCAGCTCGGCGGGCGCGTCGAAAAAGGCATGTCGGGCGAGTTCGGCCTCGCCTTCGTCGCCGTCGATCAGCAATGTGCGCTGTTCGACGGGCTGTGGCAGTCGGGCGAGAAGCACCAGGTGTGGATGAGCCACGGCGATCACGTCGCCGAACTCGCACCGGGCTTCACGCCGGTCGCCTCGTCGCCCGGCGCGCCGTTCGCGATCACCGCCGACGAGGAACGCCGCTTCTACGGCATGCAGTTCCACCCGGAGGTCGTCCACACTCCCGACGGCGCCAAGCTGATCGCCAATTTCGCGCGCCACGTCTGCGGGCTGGCGGGCGACTGGACGATGGCGGAGTTCCGCAGCGTCAAGATCGCCGAGATCCGCGAACAGGTCGGGGACAAGCGCGTGATCTGCGGCCTGTCGGGCGGGGTCGATTCGGCGGTCGCGGCGGTGCTGATCCACGAGGCGATCGGCGAGCAGCTGACCTGCGTCTTCGTCGACGGCGGCATCCTGCGCGAGGGCGAGGCCGAGCAGGTCGTCGGGCTGTTCCGCGGCGCCTACAACATTCCGCTGGTGCATGTGCAGGCGCAGGACCTGTTCATGAACGGCCTGGCCGGCGTCACCGACCCCGAGGCGAAGCGCAAGTTCATCGGCAAGACCTTCATCGACGTGTTCGAGGCGGAGGCCAAGAAGATCGGCGGTGCGGACTTCCTCGCGCAGGGGACGCTCTATCCGGACGTGATCGAAAGCGTCAGCTTCACCGGCGGCCCGTCGGTGACGATCAAGAGCCACCACAATGTCGGCGGCCTGCCCGAGCGCATGAACATGAAGCTCGTCGAGCCGCTGCGCGAGCTGTTCAAGGACGAGGTGCGCGCGCTGGGCCGCGAGCTGGGGCTGCCCGACGTGTTCGTCGGCCGCCATCCGTTCCCCGGGCCGGGGCTCGCGATCCGCATTCCGGGAGAGGTGACGAAGGAGCGCTGCGACATCCTGCGCAAGGCCGATGCGATCTACCTCGAGGAGATCCGCAACGCCGGGCTGTACGACACGATCTGGCAGGCGTTCGCGGTGCTGCTGCCGGTGCGGTCGGTGGGGGTGATGGGCGACGGGCGGACCTATGACAGCGTGCTGGCGCTGCGCGCGGTGACGTCGGTCGACGGCATGACGGCCGAGGCGTTCCAGTTCCCCGGCGACTTCCTGCCGCGCGTCGCGACACGGATCATCAACGAGGTGAAAGGCATCAACCGCGTCACCTACGACTACACCTCCAAGCCCCCCGGCACGATCGAATGGGAATGATGACGACTCACGACCATGCGGGGCATGGTCGTGGCGTCATCATTGGTGCCGCAAGGCACCGATTGGCCACGAGCTAAACGGCGCGGGGGCATGGTCGCGGCCGGATCACCCGGCGTCGCAAGATGCCGTTCACACGCGCATAACTCGCCGCCGCTCGTGCTGAGCCTGTCGAAGCACGTTTGCCGCGCGCAGGCCCGTTGGCACGGCCCCGCGAACCGTGCCACAACCGCTGGGATCGCCATGGGGAATGACCGATGATCGCCGCCCTGCTGTCCCTCGCGCTGCAATCCGCGCCGCTTGCGCGCCCCACCGATGCGGCGCCGTTCCGCGGCGAAGGGCAGATGCGGATGTTCGACATGATCTGCGGCCGCATCTTCCCCGATGACGAGCGTGTCGCCGCCGGCATGGCGAAAATCCCCGGCGCACGCCCGCTGACGCCCGATGAGCTGCGCACCTATCTGAAGAACGATCCCGGCCGCGGCTGGATCATGCCTGCGGGGACCAGCCGGATCGTGGTGACGATCGAGGCGCCGCCGATCCACTCCTGTGCGGTCCGCATCACCAATACCGATGGCGTGATCGACGAGGGCAAGTGGCAGCAACTGCTCGCCGCCGCACAGGCGCGCAGCGGCGGCGGGTTCGTGACGCTGCCGGTGCAGACCTTCGAGGTCGGCGACATCCGCTCGATGGCCAGCGGCGTGCAGAAACAGGGTGCCGGCGGCGCGGCGGAGGCGATCTACCTGATCCGCAGCACGCCGAAGAAGCCGGGCTTCGCGACCGAAATCCGCATGGTCCGCCAACTGGTTGCGCCGCAACGATAACGAGCAAGGCCGGTCGCCTCGGCCGATCCGGCCGTCTGCACATCGCCGGCGGCTTCACTTGCGCGAGAGAACAGAAGTGACTGTCACCCTCTACGGCATCCCCAATTGCGACACCGTCAAGAAAGCCCGCACCTGGCTGGCCGAGCACGACGTCGCGCACAGCTTCCACGACTATAAGAAGGCCGGTGTCGACGCGGGGGCACTCGACCAATGGATCGCGCAGGTCGGATGGGAGCCGCTGCTCAACCGCGCCGGCACCACCTTCCGCAAGCTGCCGGACGCCGACAAGGCGGGCATCGACGCGGCAAAGGCCCGCGCGCTGATGATCGCACACCCGTCCACGATCAAGCGCCCGGTGCTGGCCCACTGTGGCCGGATCGAGGTCGGGTTCAAGCCGGATCGCTACGCCGCGCTGTTCGCCTGACCCGCCTCCCCGTTGCCCCCTTCGACGTTGCCCGCTTCGACATTGACCCGGCGCGCGCCGAAACCTAGGAAATCCGCCCGTGCCCCCGTAGCTCAGCAGGATAGAGCGACGGTTTCCTAAACCGCAGGTCGTGAGTTCGAATCTCGCCGGGGGCACCATTTCGGTTCAAAACCACGAACGCCTAGCACCGCCGCCTCTACGCCAGAGGCGGCGGTCAAGGTTCTAAGCAGTTCGCTGCGCTGACCGCGGATGCGGACCTCGGTCTTACTGATCACTTCGACTCGTTGCGCAACGGCACGGATATGGTCGCGAGCGAACGACCCATCGTTGTTGCGCAGCTTCTTGCGGGCCGCCTTCGCGAAGGCCCGAAGACTTTCCGGTGTGATTGCCGGACCAATCTTTTCGATGTGCGATACCGCACGGTCAGCGTCGCCGCGCGCCTGATCCCGGGTTGCGGCCAGTTCGGCAATGCGGTCCTTGAGCGACGGGTCGCTCATATCGAGCACGCCATTCTCGATGGCCTCGTAGAGCCGCTTGAGCTTGGCTTCGGCTTCCGTCGCCCGGCGCTCAAGATCGGCAACGTGCAGTCGGCGCTGGGCGACCCAGTCGTCCCTGCGTTCGAGGATCTGGTCCATAAGCGCTTCCAGCCGCACCGGTTCAAGCAGCCGCTTCTCGATATGCGCGATGACGGCGTCGTTCAGCCGGTCCATGGGCACGGTGATGCCGGGGCAACCCTTCACGCCCTGTCGGGCCTTGGTCGCGCAGGTGTAGTACCGATATTCCTTGCCGGTGTTGCTGGTCCCGGTCCGCAGCGTCATCGCGCCGCCGCAGCAAGCGCAGAAGCAGATGCCTGTAAGCAGTGTAGGACCACCCACTGCCATCGGCGGCATCATCTTCGGGCTTCGCGCCTTCAGCGACCGCTGCACGGTTTCGAACTCAACCTCTGAGATGATAGCCGGCACTTCCATGATCGCATGCTCGCTCTCCGGCTTGGGCCGCCGGGTCTTGTGATCGCGCGTATTGAACCGGTGTTGGCCGATATAGGTCGTGCGGGTCAGTATTTGGTGAACAGCTCCCACACCCCATCGCCCACCATCACGGGTGCGGATGTTGTTCTCGTTGAGCCAGCTCGCAATCGCCTTGAGTCCCATCGGCCCGCGATCTTCAACCCCGTTCAACGCCATTCGGTAAATGCGCCGCACCGTTTCAGCCTGAATCGGATCGACTTCCAGCGCCTTTTTGATCTTTGCCCCGCGCTGCCCGGCTGCCACGATCCGGTAGCCGATCGGTGCCCGTGCGCCATTCCAGAAGCCCTGCCGGGCGTTCTCGTTCATGGCGCGCAGGGTGTGCTTGCCGTTCTCCTTCGACTGATACTCGTCGAACAGGGTCATGATCTGCCGCATCATGACACTCATCGGATCATCGCCAAGGTCCTGGGTGATCGAGACAAGCCTAACCCCGTTCTTGGCCAGCTTGCGGACATAGAACTCGAATTGGAACTGATCGCGGAAGAAGCGCGAGAAACTGTGAACGACGATCACGGTAAACGCAGGCGGCTTGCTCATCGCCGCTTCGATCATCGCCTGGAATGCAGGTCGGCGATCATCGGTGGCAGTGTTACCCGGTTCGACGAATGTGTCAGCAACCTCCCAGCCGCGTGACAGACAATAGCTTTCGATCTGACGACGCTGGTCAGGGATCGACAGGTCGCTTTCGGCCTGTTTGCTGGTCGAGACGCGCAGATAAAGCGCAGCGCGCGCGGTGGTGGCAACCGGCACCACCTCCTGATCCGGTCGGCGGGCCGTGCTGGTCATGGCTTACTACTCCTCAGATCACGGCAGCGGACCAAACAGCTTGTCGAGTTCGCTGCGCAAATGGCCTTCGATGACGCGCAGTTCAGCGTCGCTGATCGGAACCTGATCGGGCCAGTCATCTGAGACAGCGATCTCTGTGTCTGTCTTGCCGACATATGCGCGTTGCGGCGGTGCCTTAACATAATCATGCAGGTCACCAATGTCTTGCGACCATTTGCGTGGCGCGCGGATCCGGCGTTTGCGTGGCAGCGGCATGGGCCGATGCTGTCGCTGCATATCGCGTCGCGCAAACCCTGATTACCAGCGTAGTGCAGATACGTGCTCACGGCGCTTCCGGCGTAGCCGCCTCGAATCGTTGGAGCGCTTCATCGTCACTTGCCGCTGCCATCAGCGCCACCCAATCATCGGGCGGGTTGCCGCTGTCGAGCATCTTGCGGAACACAGCATAGGCATCAGACTTCGAGCCATAGGTCCGCAGGTTGTTCTCGTCATTCACCCAGGCGAACACGATCACCTTGGCGCTGCTGCTGTAGCGGAAGAACAATCGAAACCGCCCGCCGCCGAACTTGGCCCGGAACCAGTGTTTCCGCGCATCGCCGAGTGTGCCGCCTTGGCGGTATTCAGGACGGGTGGGATCCTGCGGGATCTTCTCGAACACCAACTGGCGCAGGGCAGCGAGCAGCTTCGCGTTGGCCGACTTGCGCCAGCCGCGCGGGTCTTTTGCTTGCGCCTTCTCGGCCGCCGCTGCCAACCTCTCGATCTGATCGAGGAACAGCGGATGGGCGAATAGCTGCCACCCGTTCACCTCCAGCATTACAGATCGACGTCGCCATCGATCGGCGCTTCGAGGTCAACCTTCACACCTTCGGTCAGCGCCGCAAGACGCTCGGCTAGTGCCGGCGTCAGCGCAGTGACCGCCTCGGGTCGCCGGGCAATGTCGTCGGCAAGGAACGCCAGGAACCGGTCAATGGCGGGGTCTTCGTTATCGACCTCCGCGCGGTGGACCGACACGCCGCGCTCGTCGACTCGGAACGCGATCTTGCCGCCATAATCGACGCCAAGTGCGGTCCGGACCGACTTCGGAACCGTGGTCTGGCCCTTGGCGGTGATGGTGCTGATCTCTTCAAGCATTGCGGACATGGCGGTCTCCTATACGCCTGCTGCTCGTAAGGAGATCGCATTACAAAGTCAAGAAGAGAGGAAGAGGGCGGCGGCTGTCGCCGTGACGGTTCGAGTGTCGGGAGAGAGGCTCTCGGCCGGGCCGTCGCGGAGACATGTCATGACACAAGTTCAAGTTCTCGACGCGAGCCCTGACCTGAGCGGTGGCTACAAGGTCGATGTCGGTCGCGGCCAGCGGGTAGGTCGGGTTTCGTCGGAATGGTTCAGTCGTCCCGCCGACGAGCGCTATCTGTCGCTCAATGCGCTGATGGCCTCGGTGAAGGGCCGGGCCGAGCGCAGCCGCACGCGCACGGTGGAAAGTGCCGCAGTGCGGGTCGAAGCCAGCCGCGACGATGCTGAACGGCTCGACCTGATCCTGCCTGGTGCCGAGCAACCGATCTCGCCAACGCATTGGAGCTTCGGACAGCTGGCAGCATTGGTCGGCGCGCCGGCGGCGTATCTGCGCCAGCTTCCGGCGCCGCTGGCAGGCATCAACCTGCAATATGGGCTTACCAACCGCCGCGCAGAGCAGGTCAAGACGCTGGAGACCGATGACGGCCGCATGGAACTGCGCGCGGTCACCGGTCCAGATTACGGCCGAATCTACGACCATGAGCTGGTCGCTGCCGTGCAGCGTATCGCTGGCAACGGCACGGGCGACACGCGTTGGAAGGTGCCGGGCGTGCTCGACTGGTCGACCGGCATCTACAATCCCATGGTCGATATCAGCGCCGATACGACCACGCTGTATGCGTCCGACCGCGACGTGTTCCTTTTCCTGGTCGACGACCTCAACCCGATTGAGGCGGGCAAGCTGCCAGACGGATCGCCCGACATCTACTTCCGAGGCTTTTATTGCTGGAACAGCGAGGTCGGCGCCAAAACACTCGGCATCGCCAGCTTCTACCTCCGTGCCGTCTGCCAGAACCGCAACCTCTGGGGCGTCGAGGACTTCGAAGAGATCAGCATCCGGCACAGCAAATACGCCGCTAACCGTTTTGCATATGAGGCGGCACCGGCGCTGACCCGGTTCGCGGATTCCTCGCCGCTGCCGTTCGTCAACGGCATCCGGCAAGCGCGCGAGCGCATCGTCGCGCGCTCGGATGAAGATCGGAGCGATTTCCTGCGCAAGCGGGGGTTCGGAAAGGCAGAGACCACCAAGATCATCGACACGGTTCTGGCCGAGGAAGGTCGCCCACCGGAGTCCGTGTTCGACTTCGTCCAAGGCATTACCGCCTTCGCGCGGGGCAAGGTGCAGCAGGACGCCCGGCTTGATCTCGAAGGTCGCGCCAAGAAGCTGTTCGACCGGGTGGCGGCATAGCTCTCTTTTTCAACGTCATCCCGGTTCGCGGCGTCGCTCTCTTCAGAGGAAGAGGGCGGCGCTTCGCTTCGTGACGGTTCGAGGTGTCGGGAGAGTGGCTCCCGGCCGGGCCGTCCGGAGAAGTGTCATGCCCAAGTCCAATCCCAATCCCAAGCTCGCGCTCAGCGTTTCACGCGACATCCCGTTCGACAAGCTGGTGCTGTCGCAGTCCAACGTCCGCCGGATCAAGGCAGGTGTCGGCATCGAGGACCTTTCCGAGGATATCGCCCGGCGCACGCTGTTGCAGTCGCTCACCGTCCGCGCCGTCGTCGATGCCGATGGCAACGAGACCGGCATGTTCGAGGTGCCATCGGGCGGTCGCCGCTACCGGGCGCTCGAACTGCTGGTGAAGCGCAAGCAGCTGCCGCGCAACGCGCCGGTGCCGTGCATTATCCGCACCGAGGGCGATGCCGAGGAAGACAGCCTGGCCGAGAACATCCAGCGCGCACCGCTGCATCCGCTCGACCAGTTCCGTGCATTTCTGGCGCTCCGCGAAAAGGGCCAGTCCGAGGAGGAGATTGCGGCGCATCAATTCGTGTCGGTCGCGGTGGTCAAGCAGCGACTGAAGCTCGCCAGCGTGTCGCCGAAGATCCTCGACGCCTATGCCGAGGATGAGATCACGCTCGACCAGCTGATGGCGTTCACGGTCAATGGCGACCATGAGCGTCAGGAGCAGGTCTTCGAACGGCTCGCCGGCTCCTACGACCGCCAGCCATACGCGATCCGCCGGATGCTGACCGAAGGCGCGGTGCGTGCCTGCGACAAGCGCGCCCGTTTCATCGACATCGATGCCTATATCGAGGCGGGCGGCGGCGTCATGCGCGACTTGTTCCAGGGTGACGACGGCGGCTGGCTGCAGGATGTCGGGCTGGTCGACTTGATGGTCTCCGAACGCCTGCGCGATGAGGCGATGAAGGTGCAAGCCGAAGGCTGGCGCTGGATCGATGCAGCGCCCGACTTTCCCTATGGCCATACCTATGGCCTTCGCCAGCTCCGGGGCACGCCGGTGGCGATCACCGCTGAAGAGCAGGCCACGCGCGATGCGCTCCAGGCCGAATACGATGGGCTGATTGCCGAGCACGAGGACTCGCCCGAGCTGCCCGACGAGGTCGACGAACGGCTGGGCGAGCTGGAAACCGCGATCGAAGCGCTCGATCAGAGGCCGCTGGCCTATGATGCCGATGAGGTTGCGCGGGCCGGTGCATTCATCAGCATCGCACCCGACGGTAGCCTGCGGATCGAGCGCGGGTTCGTTCGGCCCGAGGACGAACTGCCCGTCGAGCCCGAGCAAGGTGCTGTTGTGGAAGGGGACCAAGGCCATGCCGACAACGGCACCGACGATGGCGGCGATCAGGCCGGCATCGACAGCAATGTTGAGGTTGCGCCTGAGCCCGAGGAGGATGAAGGCCTCCGCCCGATTCCTGACCGGCTGATGTCCGAACTGACCGCGCACCGCACGATCGCCCTGCGCGATGCAGTGGCCCGGTCGCCGGAGGTGGCATTCCACGCCTGCCTCCATGCGATCGTGCTGCGGTTGTTCTACCGCTATGCGCTAGACAGCTGCCTCGAACTCGACGCCAAGCATGTCGGGTTTGGCCAGCAGGCACCTGGGCTTGGCGACACGGCGTCCGCACAGGCCATCGATGCGCGGCACCGGGCGCTTGCCGATCTGCTGCCCGCGCAACCCGAAGCACTGTGGGATGCCCTTGGCGACATGGACGGCGAACAGCAGAAGTCGCTGTTCGCCCACTGCGTCGCCTGCACGGTCAACGCCACGTTCGAGGCTTACAACCGCAGGCCGCGTGCGCTCGCCCACGCCGACAGCCTCGCGCAAGCGGTCGATCTAGACATGGCGGCAGCGGGTTGGGCTCCAACCGCGGACACATTCCTTAGCCGCGTGACCAAGGCGCGGATCGTTCAGGCAGTGGGCGAAGCAAAGGGCGAACAGGTGGCTGAGAGCATCGCGCATCTCAAGAAGCCGGACATGGCGGCACGGGCAGCTGTGCTGCTCGAAGGCAGCGGCTGGTTGCCCGAACCGCTGCGTACACCCGGTCGCGCACTGCCAGCGCCGACCGAAAGCGAGGTCGAGTCGCCCATTGATGAGGCCATGGTCGATGCCGATGCCATTGGCGAAGCGCAGCCGGCGGTAGACGACGGCGCACGGTCCGTGGCGGACGAAGCGCTGATCGACGACAATGCCGAGGCCGAGGGCGACACCCCCTTCGCCGTCGCCGCCGAGTAGGTCGCGCTCCCCAGACCCGCTCGCAACTGAGGGTCCGCCGTGCATCGGGGTCCCCGCGAAGCCTGCTTCGTGGGGATTGCTTGGGCGCGGCGGACCCTCTTCTTGTCTCAGGAGGATCAGATGCCAGATGCATCCGACCTTGCCCGGCAGCTTGCTCGCAATGCCGAGAGCGTCTGCCGCTACTATCTACCCCAAGGCCGCCGACAGGGCCGCTACTGGCTCATCGGCGATGTCGAAGGCACACCGGGGCGCAGCCTGTTCGTGCGACTGACCGGACCCGACGCCGGCAAGGGTGCTGCCGGCAAATGGACCGACGCGGCCACCGGCGAGCATGGCGATCTGCTCGACCTTATCGCCGCCAACCAGCGATTTGCATCTCTTGCCGACACGCTCGAGGAAGCGCGGCGCTTTCTGGCTCTGCCGCCGCCAGAACTAAAGGCATTTGAACCGCTGCCGCCCGTACCGACCGGATCGCCGGAAGCTGCACGACGGCTGTGGGCGATATCGCAGCCGATCCATGACACGCTTGCCGAGACGTATCTGCGCCAGCGAGGCATCATCGACCTGCGCGCGTGCGGCTCGCTACGGTTCCATCCCAACTGCTGGTATCGCGCCGACGAAGACGATCCGCCCGGCACGCCGAGCGCGTTCCCGGCATTGATTGCAGCAATCCGCTGTGATGACGGATCTTTGACCGGCATCCACCGCACCTGGCTCGATCCGAACGGCAGCGGAAAGGCATCCGTTGCTACTCCGCGTCGCGCCATGGGTCATCTCCTCGGCAACGGCTTGCGGTTCGGTCGGGCCGGATCAGTCCTGGTCGTCGGAGAGGGCATCGAAACGACACTGTCGCTCCGTCAGATCATGCCGACCATACCCATGATCGCCGGTCTTTCAGCGGGTCACCTGTCCGCGTTGCGAATCGCGCCATCGCTGCGCCGCCTCTACATTGCGCGCGATAACGATCCCGCTGGACAACATGCGGCTGACACGTTGGCCGAGCGCGCGATCGTGGCTGGTATCGAGCCGTTGATGCTGACTGCCACCCTTGGTGACTTCAATGACGATTTGCAGCGGCTTGGCCGGGACGAGATGCGGGCAGCGGTGCGAGTGCAGCTTGCCCCGGAGGATGCCGAACAGTTCATCGGCTGAGCATAGGCGGTGAGGTCTCTGCGCCCGAGCTATGTTCGTCATGATCCATCACTCCGGACAGAGCCGCGCCTCTGCCTTCGAGAGGGGCGAGAGAAGCGGAAGCCGACTGGGCCGGCAATGGCTGTGCGCGACTTTCTTCCCCGCCGCGACCACCCCACGCGTCAAGCCGCGCGGGGACCCCGGATCTGCGGCTCCTCGCGCGCCAAGAAAGTCGTGCTCGCCATCCTCCGCTGCGCTTCGGCCACATCGGTGCCGACCCGGTCCGCCCCCGCTCTTTGCTCGCCCATGAAGGCCGCGAGAGGCGCGGTCCGACAACGGAGCGCCCGTCATGACCGAGCACGACGAACCCCAGGAGCAATCCCCGACCGCCCATTTACTCGACGAACTGCAACTCTACGGCTTCCGCCCATTCCACGACGAACCCGATCCGCGACCATTACCCGAAGGCGACCGTGTCGCAGGTGCCGTTGCCGACATTTTCGACGCTCTGATCGGTACGCTAGCCGATACCCGGCTCGAACCCGATCTCGACGACTTGCTGTGGTCAACGGTCAATCTGTTCCACCGCGCCGCCGAACGCGTCGAACGCGAACTTGACGACAATGAGCAGGCACAGCGCCGATCGCAGCGCGACCAGGACGGCTCGGAGGTGGCATCGGTCGAATTGGAGCGATTGTTGGCCCAGGGTCTGACATTGATCGAACGGCGCAATGCCCATGAACTGATGCGCGATGCTGCCTGCGATCTCTATCGCACCCATACCGGTTCGGCTTGGCATCCGCGCCATGGCAGCCTCGTCAACCGCCGCGCGCTGACCGCAGCCATGGTCGACAGCCGCGACTTCATTGCCGCCCGCCGCCGAGCCGAAACCCAGGTCATGCTGCCTGCTGGCCCCAAGGTCGCATTTACCGGCGGCAAGGACTGCAATGACACCGACGCCATCTGGGCGGCACTGGACCGGGTCCGCGCAAAACACCCGAATATGGTTCTGCTGCACGGCGGCGCGCCATCAGGTGCTGAGCGTATTGCCGCCTGCTGGGCCGACAATCGCAAAGTCACGCAGGTGGCTTTCAAGCCTGACTGGTCTCGGCACGCCAAGGCGGCACCGTTCAAGCGCAACGATGCGATGCTCGATGTGCTGCCGATTGGGGTCGTGGTGTTCCCCGGCACTGGCATTCAGGACAACCTTGCCGACAAAGCCCGCAAGCTCGGCATCCCCGTGTTCGACTTCCGCAAGGGTTAGCCGCCGACCTGATCAATGGGCATTGCCTGATCGCTGGCAGGAGCACTGCTCCGATGGTCAACAGCGTGAGTGGCACGACAGCAAAACTCCGGCCGGAAAACCGACACTGCATCCCCTTCCGAAGCGGGAACGCCCCGCTCTCTCTGGCTTACCTCTGACCAATGCGCTGCCTTGTGACGATCAACCCGCAAGGGGTCCGCTAAGCACAGCTTGCGGCCTTCAGCTCCGCCTCCGGTGATCGCGGCCGCGCGTCGGTCGCCTGTGCGCCTGTCGAGCGGGGGCGGTCCCCGCTCCTGAGACAGGAGCAAAGATCATGTCGCTTCCCACCGCCCAAAAGTTCGCCTGGAGCCTCGCCAAGACGCTGATGACCTGCGTGGTGCTGATCCAGACCAGCGATGGTTACGCCGTCATGACCGATGCCGATTATGATGGCGATCCGATGCTGATCGTTCAGGTGTACGATCCGTACTAGGCGGGCAACTGCTTACAGGACTTCAGCCGCAGAGGAATGCTCACGTGCCCAGCAAAAGCCGACGTGAAGCATTCCTTTGGCCTAGAACGTTTTTGAAACGGTGTCGGCAATAGAAGCATTTTCGTTTGGCCCAGTTATAACGAACTCGTAGCCGCTCCAATTAACGGCGACGGCTTCGTGATGGAAAACGTGGGTTCTCCCACACGTCATATGCATCTGAAATTTGACCGTCGCTGTCCTCTTCTTCGTCCTGATCGGCATAAATGAGCAGCGTCATTATCCATCCGTCGTGCAAACGATAGGCTTGTTCCTGCAAGCTATGGTGACGGACTTCTCTCGCGATCGCCAGCCACACCCCGGCGTGAACGTCATCCCAATCAGATTGCTGATCACCGGCCAAGCGCGCGCTGAGCGAAGGCGTGGGCAGACTTGTCCCAACCCGGACATCGATGAAAGGAAAACGGTTGGGCTTGTATATCCGCCGGACGACGCCATCCTTTGAGATGATTACCGCGCAAACCGCATCTTGATGAAGAACATATTGGAGAGCGGTCGCTTCCTTGCTCATATTGTATCGCATAGCCAGCGTGAACACATGCTCTAGCGCTGGTGTCCCCAGATTGCGCATGTCGGGCTTGAAACGCGCAAGCGGCATCAGGATGCCCGCGCTGAACCGATTAGCCTCCATTTCCATCCGCCGCGCACGATTGTCGCGATCCGCCTCACGGATCGCCATATCTGCTTTCGAGCACGTAAACTGGCCAGTGGATGCGGGCTGGTGCGCGATGATCAGATAATGGCCAAGCTCGTGCCCGATCGTAAAGCGCTGACGCTGCGCGGTAGCTCTGCTGTTCACCAGAATGACACCGCTCGCGCGTTCAGGCTGTGTCACTAGCCCGCCCTCGAAGCTTGCCGTTTCCAAGCGATGAATATCGGTGATGCCGACTGCCACGGCGAGTTCCTCAATCGGAACAGGAATCTGCATTTCAGGCACTTGCCGCATGATCTCGGCAATGATCTTCTCCGGCGAACCGCAGTCCGCAAGTTCGACTCGGTCTATATCCATCCTACCCCCCGTCGCGCCGCTTTTGCATCCCTTTGATGATGTCCTCGATCAACTCGCGTTCTTTTGCATCAAGCGTTTTCAGGTCGCGATACATTACGAGCAATTGTTCATCGTCGTTGCCCTCATCTGGACCTTCTCCGACCAGGCTGGCAATCGAAACGCCGAAATGATCAGCTAGCTTCCGGACGAGCTCAATTGACGGATTCTTGGCCGTGCCCTTTTCCAGTTCCCAAACATGCGCCTTTGATGCCCCGATGGCGTCAGCGACATCCTGAAGTGACTGTCGCTTTGCCGTGCGAAGTTTCTGAAGCTTCGTCGCTAACGACATGTTTTGATCTCCTACCACTCAATATTTTATCCCGCTGTCCCTTTATGAATCAAGACTCGTTCGGTCAAACGAACATTTTCGTCCGACCAGTTGACCGCAAGCGATGTTCGATATATCTTACGATCTCGTAAGGACGAATCCGACAGGGAAGACGTATGATTTGCAATCCGCAGCACAGCGCACTCGCAAAGCTGGATCGTCAAACGAGCTGGTCACCGATGCGAACATTCAGTCGATTGCGACCAATGCAAATCGTTTGCCAGCGATCAGTTTAATCACACAATATCTCGAAGGACCAGATGATGCGCACTGCCCCAGCTAACGACGCCGATCTCGCTAAGGGGATTAGTGCGAGTCGCGAGCTACCTGACCCCGTACTTGGCGCACTATGGGACTCGATCGTCCTCGACCGGGAAATTAAACAACAGCTCCTCTCCCAGGCAATGCTGAATTTTACGATGCGCCCAAAGGTGCCGCGTACGGTTCTGCCGCTGCATGGGGTGATCCTGATGGTTGGGCCGCCCGGTACTGGGAAAACCTCGCTCGCCCGCGGCCTTGCCCATCGTACCGCGGAGTCGTTCAAGGGCGCGCCCTTCCGGCTGCTCGAAATCGAGCCCCACACGCTGACAAGCTCGGCCATGGGCAAGACGCAACGCGCTGTTTCCGAATTGTTCGCCCAGTCGATTTCGGAAGCAGCGATGCAAGGCCCAACAATCGTTCTGCTGGACGAAGTCGAAACCCTCGCTGTTGACCGGTCCAAACTTAGCATGGATGCCAATCCGGTCGATGTGCATCGCGCGACCGACGCTGTTCTCGTCCAATTAGACGCGCTCGCCGAGCGCCACAACAATCTACTTTTCATAGCGACGAGCAATTTCCCGCAAGCAATCGACAGCGCCTTCACCTCGCGCTGCGACCTGGTGCTCGAAATTCCGTTGCCCGATAAACATGCGTGCGAACTCATCCTGCGCGACTGTCTCAACGGACTGGCAAAGATTTACCCCGCGATCGGTGAACTCGCCTTACATCGCGACTTTTCGGCATGCGCTGCTGCGAGCGTAGGTCTCGACGGCCGCGCAATTCGCAAGATGGTTGCCAACGCCTTTGCCGCGTCCCCCGAGATCGCCATGCACCCTGAACGCCTGAACGTGACGCAACTGCTCGCCGCCGCAAAGGCGGCCAGCAAGGGGCGCGGTACGACTGAGTGGAGTGCTGCAAGATGAGCACCGTATTCCGCCGTACTTTCGCCAGTAGTCCCGCGCGCGACGCGCACGAGACATGGACGGCGATCGTCGATCTCCTGACCAGGGCATGCCCTGTCGCAGACCGCGAGGAACTGATCGCGGTGGCGGGAACCGCCGCAAGCACGATTTCTGATCAGGCTCCCCGGGATGTGCCGATCGTCGTGAGCTGCGACGGCCCGCGCACGCGGATCTATTGCCTCTACGACGAAGATGCCGTCGAGGGGTCTGACAGCAACGAAGATGTTCTGGGTTATGACCCCCTGAAGGGTGACTGGGCGATCTCGTTGCCTTGCCTCACCGACGATCTTGGCTGGGTTCAGTCCGCGCTGGCGCGCCACAGCAAGCGCATCACCGCCCGCGACGTCTCCGACGGTCTCTCCGCTGATGCGGGAACCAAAAGTGACGCGGCGGCTGGCCTCACCTTCGATCCAGCGGGGTTCCTAGGATCATGACGACGGTTTCAGCCTATTCCTACACGCACTCCACTACCTATGTGGCAGACAACATCCTGAAGAGCTTCAAGGATATCATCCGGCTGTCCGGACTCGATCCAACGAAGTTCGTCGATAATTGGGAGCTGCATCGCCGCGGCATCAAGGAATGGCTCGAGTCGGGCCATCTGACCTGCGTCGTCCTCGAGATATTCCACCCGCGAACCAACGCCCTGATCATTCGTTGGGACATCGACATTGCGTATGAATGGTCTAGCGGCGACGGCAATTTCTACACCGACACCGACCAGCTCCGCTACGCGATCCACAAGGCCGGAATCGCGCCGTCCGAAGCCAAATACGACATGCTCCTCAGGGTGAAGCCGGGGCATCCATCGGTGATGGGGTGGAGCGATGGCACCGGTCGCTCGACCGACGGCTTTGCCCGCCATGCGCTTGGCACCACTATCGAACATAGCGGGTTGGGAGCCAGCGCCGCATATTGGAGGCGTGCATGACGCTCACCGTCGACGAGGCATTTCGCAAGTTCAAGAGCCGGCTCGAGCTTAATACAAAGGAGCAGGCCGACGCGAGCAAGCGGCACACCGAAGTGCGCGAGTTCCTACGTACGCGCTTCACAATCGACCGCGATTTCCTCACGGGATCATACAAGCGCTGGACCAAGACCAAGCCACTCAAGGATATCGATATCTTCTTCGTGCTTGGCGAGGCAGAGCGAGACTACCGCGACAAGAGTCCCGACACCGTCATCGACGATTTTCACGCTGCACTTATCGATAAATATGGCGAGACCGCGGTCCGCAAGCAGGGGCGATCAGTTTGCGTCTCGTTCGGGGTCGTGCCCGACCAGGATGACAACACCGACTATCAGGTGCTGAGCATCGACGTCGTCCCGGCCTTTGCCGATGGCGACAACTACGAAATTCCTGATCGCGACTTGGGTGAATGGATTAAGACCAATCCCGAAATCCATGCCGACAAGGCAACAGCGGCGCACCAGGCCTTTTCCAGCGAGTGGAAGGGGTTGGTCCGCATGGTCAAATATTGGAACAACAATCGCCGGCATGGCGAGAAGCCGGTCAAGCCGTCCTTCCTCATCGAGGTGATGGCACTCGAATGCCTTTACGGGGGCTGGCATGGCCGCTTCGATTACGAGATTCAGTCCTTCTTCGCCACGTTGGCCGACAGGATCCTTGACCAATGGCCCGATCCCGCAGGGTTGGGTCCGCCGGTCAGCAACGGGATGGACGCGGCGCGCAAGGCGCGCGCACGCACGCTGCTTCAGGCGGCGAGCAAGGAAGCGAGTGCGGCGATTGACCATGCCCGGCGCGGGCGGAATGGCGAGGCGCTCAAGGCGTGGCGCGCTTTGTTCGGCCCGAAGTTTCCGCTGTCATGAGCGATTGGTCCCTCTCGACCATCCTCGCCACGCTGCACGAGGACATCCAGCACCGGCTGCGTTCGGTACGGGCAACACTTGCCCATCCCGGCACCAAGGGAGATGGTAGCGAGAATGTTTGGCTGGATCTGCTCGGGACCTACCTCCCGCAACGCTATCAGGTCGCCAAGGCCTTCGTTGTGGATAGCCATGGAAATTTCAGCCAACAGATCGACCTTGTGGTGTTCGATCGCCAGTACACGCCGTTCATCTTCAAGATCGAGGGACAGACAGTAGTACCCGCCGAGAGTATTTATGCGGTCTTCGAGGCAAAGCAGACCCTTGATGCGGGCATGATTTCCTATGCGCAGGAAAAGGTCGCTAGCGTGCGTAGGCTAGATCGCACAAGTCTGCCGATCCCGCACGCGGGTGGCACCTACGCTCCCAAGCCGCCAATACGCGTTCTTGGCGGCATATTGAGCTTTGAGAGCGAGTGGTCACCGCCGCTCGGCGAACCGTTACGCAAAGCCCTGACCGCCAATCTTGACGAAGGTGTGCTCGATATTGGCTGCGTCGCTGCCCATGGCCACATGTTCCGTCGCGATGACCATTTCGAATTGGTCGAAGCGGGGAAGCCTGCCACTGCCTTTCTGTTCAAGCTCATCGCTATGCTGCAATTCAGTGGTACGGTGCCGATGATCGATATCGAAGCCTATGCCCGCTGGCTGGCCGATTAGCAGCGCCCATGCCGCGTAATCTCATCCTGCTGCTCGATGGCACCAGTAACGAGGTCAAGGACAACCTGACCAATGTCGTGAAGCTGTATCGCTGCGCAGAACGCAGCGACAATCAGCGCGTTTTTTATCATCCCGGAATCGGCACTGTGCCGCTGACCACCGATTGGAGCCCTGCCACGCAAAGCGCGATCGCGGCCTTTGGCCTCGCGACCGGTTGGGGCCTCGACGCCAATATCCTCGCTGCCTATTGCTATTTGATCGACACATATCAGGAAGGCGATCGGATCTTCCTCTTTGGCTTCAGCCGCGGCGCCTATACCGCCCGTGCGGTCGCCGGGCTGATCCATTTGGTCGGTTTGGTCGATCCCGATCAGCGCAATCTCGCTGAATACGCGCTCAAAGCCTATAAACGTTCTGATCGGGAAGACCGGCTCGACATTGCTTGGCAGTTTCGCCGCGTAATTGGCGGACGCCGAGTGCCGATCCATTTCCTGGGGGTCTGGGACACGGTCGCCTCGGTGTTCGTGCGCCCAGGATTGCTGCGCCTTCCTAGCCAATCCTTCCTGCCTTACACCAAGTCTAATCCAAGTGTCCGCGTCTTCCGGCAGGCAGCGGCGATCGATGAACGTCGCAGGATGTTCCGGCTCTACAATTGGACGCCGAGCCAGAACTTCAAACCCGATCCGTTCGCTGCCGCCGAGGGCGTGCAGGACCAGCAAACCGTCTGGTTCGCCGGGGATCACTGTGATGTCGGCGGCGGCTGGGCCGAGACCGAAAGCCAGATCGCCAAGTTTCCCCTCATCTGGATGGCCCGGGAAGCCCAAAGGCACGGCCTTGAACTCGATGAGTCCATGTTCGATCACCTTGCCGAAGGCGCCCCCCTGCCTGGCGGCAAGAGGATGTATGTCGCGCCGGATGCGAACGGCCCGATCCATAACTCCATGACCGCCGCTTGGTGGCCGCTTGAATATCTTCCTAAGAATCGCAGATGGAAACGCTTCCCCGAAAGGGCAGTAACTGGCGGCTATTACCTTCCTCGCGCGGAGCCACGCAGAATTCCTGACGGCGCTTTGGTTCATTATTCAGTGATCGAGCGGATGGCCATGGGCTACAAGCCGGTCAACCTGCCCGCCGATTTCACGACTGCGCCACCAGCTCCAACCTCACCCGCTCCGACTGGAAGTGGCACATGATCGACCATCTTGAAATTGCGCAATCGGGATTTTTCCACCAGCGCAGGCGCCGGTTATCGAACGATGCAATCAACCGGCTCTTCACAACAATGCGCGCACAGGCGCGCCAACCCTCGCGCAATCTTTTCCGAGCCGATCGGGTCGCGCTCGGCGACGCCCGTTATTCGGCAATCTGCTTCTCGCACGAACGCGATGTGTCGTTCCTTGCCCCGGAAGCCAATGTTGTCGAGCGGGTATATGGCTTTGCGCTAATCGTCGAGCATGGCCCGTACATTGCCGTGTTCAAATCCGGTCTCGACCTGCCCTCGGCGTTCAAGACCGCCTATCTCGGCAAGATCGCCAATGAGCGGATCGAGCGCGCAATCGCCAGGCAGGACGCGGTGTTCGAAAAGCTTCGTCTGCGCAACATGTCGATTTCGCCGCTTGCCTTGCGGTCAAAATCGCTAGAGGCGCGCGACCTCGAGAACGCAGTAGCGACCAGCAGTGCTAGCCGCTTCATTCCCCAGGCCTATAGCGTCCGGCGTGACGACGGCGTGTATTCTGCCACACCGACCACCGGCCGGATTTCACTGCGCGCCGATCGCGCCGGAGTTGAAGAGACCGTCGCCTGGGCCGTCCAGATTTCGGAGCTGCTCCAAGCCGACGCCGGAGTAGTTGCTGGTTTTATCCGCAATTTTGCGCGCCCTATTGAACTGACCGCGCTGCCGACCGATGTCCGACCGACATTTGTAGGTATCGACACGATAGGCCTGGCCGACGCACTATACACCGCCGAGAACGGGATCCGCCTGATCCGTGAAAGCGCGAATGGGGTTGAGGAATTGCCACAGCCCGAAGCCGGAGCCGTACTAGCGACGCTTGAACCAGCTTTTCCGGTGGTCCGCCGTCGCAGCATTTACGAGGTCCGCGACGACGATGGACACACTCCGATTGCCTCGCTGCGTATTGGCGCAACGCGGATCGCGTTACGGGGCCTCGATCTCCCATTGATCGCCGACATCTCAGTAGAGAGGCGTAGCCAGCCCCTTGGCGAGGACGCTGATGCAGTGCCGCTATCGCGATACCTTGACCGGGAAAATCTGTTCACGGTCCTCTTCAGCGACCTTGCCCTTGCTTATATCGACGGAGCACTTTTCCGAGACGAGGCGCTGGCTGGCGGCGCGACCTCGCTGCTCGCGCATCTCCGGGTCGACGCATCGCTTGCCCAAACCACCAGCGAAAAGGGCGCGTTCGAGGTTGGTCAAGTCGAGTTTGCGCAAGGCTGCGTGTTCCGCTCGGTGGTCGATACGATCGCGGACGGGGACGACGTGCTGCTCTGCGATGATCTCGGTGACGAATGGGCAGACTTTATTGGGGTCAGTACGCAAAGCAACCCAACCATGATCAGCTTCTACCATGCGAAGCACGGCAACCAGTCGCTCAGCGCGTCGGCCTTTCACGAATCGGTCGGCCAAGCGATTAAGAACCTTGGCCGGATGAGCCTGCCCGCCGATATGCTCCCCAACAAGTTGGCTGGCTGGGACGACCGGTATCGCAACAACGGCGTCCAAACCGACATTGCCCGAATAATCCGCGGTGGTACCCCGAATGAGATTTCTGGGAAGCTCGACGCGGTGCGCGCCGCTCCGGATGTGCTCCAGCGGGTGTTCATCGTGACGTCCTCGCTCAGCCGCGCGCAGGTCGAAGGCGTCCTGGCCGCAGTCGCGCAGGGCACAGCGCCTACACCACACTTCGTCCAACTTTATTGGCTATTGATGAGCTACTTCTCGGCCTGTGTTGAGATGGGCGTCCGGGGATATGTGGTGTGCCGCCCGTAGACGGGGCGACGACGACCTTCGCATGCTCTTAATAGACATTGGTGTTTCCAACCTCAGCTCGGATCGGTGTCTTGTTACTTGTCTAAATGACAGATTGGCCGATCTGATGACGTCATCTCGGTTGCCCGCGAAGTTCACCATTACGCGTCGGCTTGGCGATCAATGTGATCGAATGGTGGATATCCGAGCCGCTGCTTTTGCGCAGTGTTTTCCAGCATTAATCTCTCTTTTGGCGTCCCACCTAAAAGCGATCTCTTCACGGGTTTGATCTGGCCAGGACCGGCTTCGCCTCGTCCACCTAGCCGCAACGGCGGGCTTGCAACTTTCTTCCCCTGACCTTCGGTCATTCCTCGCGAGACAAGAAACTCGCCACCCACCGCCCTCCGCTGATGCTGCGGCCGCAAGCGGTGCGGCGGCGTCCGTCCCGGCCTTTGGATCACCCATCGAGACCGCAATCGGGCGGTTCGATCCAAGGAAAGGAACTTCATCATGGCAACCATCGGCACCTTCAAGAAGACGGCTTCCGGCGAATACACCGGCGAAATCGTCACCCTCTCGGTTCAGGCCAAGGGCGTCCGCATCATCCCGCAGGACACCCGCACCAACGACAACGCGCCATCGCACCGGGTTCTGGTCAACCGCGCCGAGATCGGTGCCGCCTGGAGCAAGACCTCGAACGAAGGCCGCGACTATCTCGCAGTCAAGCTCGACGATCCCAGCTTCAACGCCCCGATCTACGCCAACCTCTTCGATGATGAGGGCGGCGAGACCTTCAGCCTCATCTGGTCGCGCCCAAACGGTCGCCGCAGCGACGGTTGATCCGGCCATACGCCCCGCCCGGTCCACCGGGCGGGGCTCTTCGCTTTCTGAAGGGCGCACATCGGATCAAACCGCGACGGGCGTTATTCCCCGTCACGATCGGGCCGGCGAAGCAAGTCGGCAGCTTCAAGCCCCAGTTCGCGTGCCAGTCGGTCGACCACGTCGATCCCCGCCGAATAAACGCACCGTTCGAGCGCGCTGATGTAGGTTCGGTCGATTTCCGCCCGATGCGCCAACTCTTCCTGCGACAGGCCAGCGACTCGGCGAGCGCGGCGCAAGTTTGCGGCCAAAACCTCTCGTATTTCCATGGATACGAAAGGCAATCATTGCAGAGGATTCAACCACGGAGTATTCTCTACAAAGAGAATCTAAGGAGGTCATGTCGGTGAAATGCACTGGCAAATTGACACCGCGTTCGGCTTCGCACCAAAGGAGCGCCGTCCGGATTTTGATCTTGACGCTGCAAAAGGTGCGTTCAGCTATGCATGACTTGCAAGTATTTTCCGGCGGTAGTTCTGTTATTGCAGTCGCGGGCAAGAGGGGGAATTCGTTGCCATGAGCTGCCGCTTCGACGACGTTGCGCCTGAGCTTCCGGCGATCACGCCCTATGACGAGGCGCACCTCACAGACTATCTGCGATTGCTCGACGCTGACGCCGACGGAGCCGATTGGCGAGAGGCGGCCGCAGTCATTTTCGACATCGATCCAGGCCTCGAACCCGAGCGCGCCGAGCGGATGCACGCCAGTCACCTGGCCCGCGCGCGGTGGATGACCGAGGTCGGATACGCCCATCTACTGGCACGTGAGGGCGAGCTAAAGCATTAACGTTACAATCCATTTTGGCGAAACGTCAGCGCATCGCGTGCATGGCAGCATGCAGCTTTGACGCTTTTCGATACGCAAACGCATTGCCACGCTCTGGTCCGCGGGCCGCGATGGTCGCGGCCAGGAGACTGTCATGCCTGGGTCGTCGAACAAGCGTACCAATGGCAGTGAGAAGGCGGCCGAGACGCTCGGTCGCGCCGAACTCGCCGCCGAATTTCTGAAGCGCAACCGCAGCTACCGCGCCGAACATGCGCAGATGGAGCAGCGGATCGCGCGAAGTGGAATTTCACGCCAAGCCGCTGAAGCCGCATTCGCGCGGCGCTGGGGGTTGTCCTTTCGCCTATGCGCCGGCCGAGCTTGCCGACACAGTGATCTGGCGGCCCGAGCTGACCGCCGTCACCGTCATTCTTGATGCTGCGCCGGACGGATTTGGCAATGCCAAAGCTGTTGATCCGCTGAAGCTGGGCGCGCTGCTAGCCGATCAGGCCGGGGTCGAGGGCCGGCACGTCGTGGTGGCTGACCGGGACGGCGCACATTCGCTCTGGCTGCGCGATCCGACGCCTGGTCAGCCGCTGGCGGCGATCATCCCACTCGACAAGGATTTCACGACGCGGGTGACGAGCCTGCTGCGCTTCCATCGCCGATTGTTCGGCAAGCAATCGGGGCCGCCAGCACGCGGATGGCCGCTTACCCGCTACTGGCAAGCACGCCTGGCCATGATGCTTCAGGCGCTCGATTTGCGCATGTCAGGGGCGAGCTATCGCCAGATTGCCGCCGCTATGGGCCGCGAAGATGACGCCGAACTGCCAGCGACCGAATGGAAGACATCGGCTGGGCGGTCGTTCGCAATCCGGCTCGTCCGCGACGCCACAGCGCTGATGAACGGCGACTATCGCAAGCTGCTGCGTATCCGCTGAACCGGCTTTCGCGGGTCTCGGGCAGGGGTGGTCACATCCCCGCGATCACAAATCTTCATACTCCACCTCTCCGGGCGCGCTTCGTCATTTTCGCCTCCTGCCACCCCCGACCGCAGGAGTCCGACCTTGCCTGATACGACGCATAATCTGCCGCCCCGCTATCTGCGGACACCGGAAGCTGCCCGCTTCTTGGGGCTATCCGGACGGACCCTGGAAAAGCACCGCTATTTCGGGACCGGGCCAACCTATCGCCGCATCGGCGGGAGGGTGGTCTATTCGGTCGACGACCTTCAGGCCTGGGCCGATCTCGGCACCAAGAATTCAACCAGCGAGCCGGGCCAGAACGACCTGCTTCCGCGCGCCAACTCGCCCTTCGCGCGGAGTCGGCAATGACCGTCTCGCCCACACATAATGGACACGGCGCGCCGCGTCCTGACAGCATGACCCACGTTCAACTGACGTGGATCGAGAAGCGGGTTGAGCATTGGATACGCTTCGGTCGGATCGCCAAGGACGAGATCGTCGATCGTCGTCGCCGCATCGTCAGCTTCCGTCCCGGCGCCGTCTTCGCATTCGTGCGCTGGACCGCCAACGACTATGGCACAGTCAGCTCGCGTATCGACATCGTGCGCGCGGTCGGTGCCGGTGAACCATTCACGACGCTACCATCCGTGCAGCCCGGCGGCGAAATCCTGCTCACCATAGAGGGCTGGCCAAAGGTCTCCCAGGTGCTCGGCCATATCGAGGTTGTGGACACCGCAGGCGTCGATCCCTGCGACGCCGCGCCCGACCATTGGCGGCACGTCCACAACCGCATTGCCGCCGGACATCAGCCGCGTGCGTACACGATGGAGCGCCATCGTGCGTGGCTCAAGCGTCGGGAGATCGAAGGATGACCCGCCGTTTCTATGCCCGCGCGACGGCGGTTGCGGCTGCTTCGTTCGCCCTGTCATTCGCAGCAATTGCGGTTACCGATCCGCTGCCGCGCGTCGTCTGGAACGCCAGTGCGAGCGCGCCGATCGGGCTTTATAGTATACTGCCCGACACCGATCCGCCGCTCGGAGCGCTGGTCGCCGTCGCACCGCCGCAGCGAATTGGCCGCTGGATGGCGGCGCGCGGATATCTCGGCGAAAACGTGCCGCTGTTGAAGCATGTCGCTGCCAAGGCAGGGCAGCGCGTCTGCCGGATCGGCGGCACGGTGACCGTCGACGGACAGCCGGTCACGCTTGCACTGACACACGACCGGCTTGCACGTCCGCTTCCCGTCTGGCGCGGCTGCCGGACGCTTGAAGCCGACGAGCTGTTGCTTCTCAACCCCGCGCATCCCGACAGCCTCGACGGCCGCTACTTCGGCCCTCTGCCGACAGCAACCGTGCTCGGCCGCGCCATCCCGATCCTCACTCGAGCCACGCCCGACGCGCCACTGACTTGGCGCTGACCTCGCGCCCACTTCAATCGAAAGGAACTTTCTCATGCAGATCGGCAGCTTCATCCGCACTGACAAAGGCTTCGAAGGCGTGATCGAAACGGCGACGCTCGATATCCGCATCTCGCTCATCCTGGTTGAACCCGGCGGTGCCGACAAATCACCAGATTGGCGTGTCCATCGCGGCAATGACGGCGAAGGGCCGGAAGTGGGTGCGGGCTGGAACGAGAGCGGCGAGCGGGCCGGTGATTACGTCTCGCTGCGCATCGACGATCCCAGCTTTCCGCAGCCGATCCGCGCGGCACTGTTCCAGAATGCCAACGATCCGGCGTCGTGGTCGCTGAGCTGGAACCGCCCGCGCACCGCCCGTGAGCAGGACTGAGCCGATGCGTCCTGCCGCAATCCATAGGCCTTTGAACCTGCGTTTGCGTGCCGCATCGCTCGGCGCCGCCGCACTGCTGGCCGCGTTGCCGATCAGCCAGGCACCGGCGTTGGCGCAGGAAACCAACCAGCCGCCTGCGCCGTCCGCCGTTACTCATCCATATGCGCCGCATGTCGCTGACGCGGCGCGGCGGTTCGGCATTCCCGAGGCTTGGATCTGGGCTGTGATGCGGGTCGAAAGTGCTGGCAATCCCCGTGCAGTTTCGCGCGCGGGGGCTATGGGCCTGATGCAGATTATGCCCAGAACCTGGGCACAGCTTCGTGCGCGCCATGGTCTCGGAGCCGATCCTTTCGATGTGCGCGACAACATCACGGCGGGCGCTGCCTATCTGCGCGAAATGCACGACCGATACGGCAATGCGAGCGCAATGCTGGCGGCGTACAATGCCGGACCGGGACGCTACGACGACTACCTTTCGCGTGGCCGTCCGCTGCCCGCCGAAACAGTCGCCTATCTGGCGCGGCTTGGGTCAATCACCGGCAACGATAGCGTCGTCGAAGTGGCTGTCGTCGCACCGCCTGATCGCTTCGCCTGGCGTCGTTCGGCGCTGTTCGTCCACACATCCGCGGCCACAACAGAAGCTGACTTGGCGCGACCCAAGGACGAGATCGCCGCGGCCGATAGACCCACCGCTCAGTCCGCAGTCGGCCAATTGTCTTCACCCAATCCGCCTGCCGCAACGCCGATCGACAGCATCTTCGTTCCTCGCGCTGGCGCGGGTCGACCGCAATGATAGCCGCAGCGATCAGAGGGGTAGTCCGGATGGAAATCAGGACGGATCAGGGAGAAAAGTGCCTGAGAAGACGATTGCAAGATATAAGCAGTGCCCCGTTCAGCCGAAAAGCCGTGGCTTTTCCGTGGCTTCACGCGGGGGCGTCGGACGGCGCGCGTGCCGCGCGGAAGAGAAAAGACAGCAAAAACAATGCCTCGAATGGCACCACAGGCCATTTTCGGCCGAAAGCGGCCCGCCCGTGAGCGAGGACAGCGAGTTCCGAGTCCGGCCGGGCAAGGCCAAGCGCAGCAAGGCGCAGGGCCGCAATGCGCGCGGCCTGGTCGCCGAGGTGTTGCGGGTCGCCGCGATCCATAGCGGCGGCCGGCGAGGCGGCGCCAGCGGAGCGCGCCGTGGCGCGCAATCCACCTTCGGTCGGGGACGCACGGCGTTCGCCCGCAGCCGCCTGTTCGGCTCGGGCCGCCGCGTAATGGTCAAGATGCTGCCCGTGACCACCCGAAGCCGGGGTGGCCGGCGCTCGGCGCCGCTGTCCGCGCACGTCTCTTATTTGAAGCGCGAAGGCGTCACCCGCGACGGCTCGCCGACGCGCATGTTCGACGCGGCCGGCGACAACGCCGACGATCGCGGTTTCACCGCGCGGTGCAAGGATGACCGGCACCATTTCCGGGTCATCGTGTCGCCCGAGGACGCCGCCGAGCTGACCGACCTACGCGAATACACCCGCGACCTGATGCGGCAGATGGAGGCCGACCTGGGCACGCGGCTCGATTGGGTCGCGGTCGACCACTGGAACACCGACAATCCGCACGTCCATCTGCTTGTGCGCGGCGTTACCGATCAGGGCGCCGATCTCGTCATCTCCCGCGAATACATCAGCCACAATCTCCGCTCGCGCGCGCAAGATTTGGCCTTCGCCGAGCTTGGGCCGAAGCCCGAACTTGAGGTGCAGCGCGCGCTCGACCGTGAGCTGACGGCGGAACGCTGGACCCGGCTCGATACCGAGATCCAGCGTTCCGCCGACGAGCTGGGCGTGATCGACCTACGCCCCGAGCGCCCCGGCCCGGACGATCAGCGGCTCCGCCGTTTGATGGTCGGGCGCTTGCAGCACCTGGAGACGATGGGGCTCGCAGCCGAAGGGGATACCGGCCAGTGGGCGGTCGCGGAAGGTGCGGCGGCGAAGCTGCGCGAGCTGGGCGCGCGCGGCGACATCATCCGCACGATCGGCGCGGCGCTCAAGGATCGGGGGCAGGCCCGGCCGCTCGACAGCTACGCCGTCGTCACCAGTGCGCCCGAGAAGCCGATCGCCGGCAGGCTGATCGACAAGGGGTTGCACGACGAGCTGACCGGCACCGCCTATGCCGTGATCGACGGCACGGACGGGCGCACCCACCATGTTCGCCTGCCGGGCGTCGAGGCGCTGGAGCATAGCCCCAAGCTCGGCGGCATCGTCGAGTTGCGCGGCGTCGGCCGGCCCGGCGAGGAGAAGCCGACGCTGGTGCTAGCCACGCGGTCGGACATAGACCTTGCCGCGCAGGTGAAAGCGCCCGGCGCGACCTGGCTAGACCACAGGCTGATCGAGCGCGGCGCGCGCGTCGCAGACGGCGGGTTCGGCGCGGAGGTGCGCCGTGCGATGGATGCGCGCACCGACCATCTCGTCAAGGAAGGGCTGGCGCGCAGGTTCGGCGAGCGGACGGTGTTCGAGCGCGGGATGCTCGACACGCTCCGCAAGCGCGAGCTGGACGCGGTTGGGGCGAAGATCGCGGGGGAGACCGGCCTTGCCTATCGCCCCGCCGCGTCCGGCGAGAAGATCGCCGGCACCGTGCGCCAGCGCCTCGCGCTCGCGTCAGGCCGCTTCGCCATGATCGACGACGGGCTCGGCTTCCGGCTCGTGCCGTGGGCCAGCACCCTCGAACAGCAACTCGGCCGACAGGTGTCGGGCGTCGTCCGCGCCGGCGGGGGCATCGACTGGACGCTGGGCCGCGAGCGCGGCCTCGGGATCTAAATCAGGAGAACTCCATGTCCGCGACCAAGATACTCTGGGGCCAGATCATCATCGTGTTCCTGACCGTGCTCGCCGGGGTGTGGGGCGCGACGCAGTGGACAGCCGCCGCGCTCGCCTATCAGCCCGAGCTGGGGCCGCCTTGGTTCATGGTCGGCAAGTGGCAGGTCTATCCGCCGCCAGCCTTCTTCTGGTGGTGGTTCAGCTTCGACGCCTATGCACCGCGCATATTCCTGACAGGCGCCTATATCGCCGCGTCCGGCGGGTTCGCGTCGATCGCCGTCGCCATCGGCATGTCGGTGTGGCGCGCACGTGAACTAAAAAACGCCGAGACGTACGGGTCTGCGCGCTGGGCGACTGAGCGCGAGGTTCGCGGCGCCGGGCTGCTCGGGCCGAACGGCGTCGTGCTGGGCAGGCTCGCCCGCGACTATCTGCGCCACGACGGCCCAGAGCATGTGCTGTGCTTCGCCCCAACCCGCAGCGGCAAGGGCGTCGGCCTGGTCGTGCCTTCGCTGCTGACCTGGCCGGCGTCGGCGGTCGTCCACGACATCAAGGGCGAGAACTGGACGCTAACCGCCGGCTTCCGGGCGCGCTACGGCCGCGTGCTGCTGTTCGATCCGACTAATGCCGCCTCGGCGGCCTACAATCCGTTGCTGGAGGTGCGGCGTGGCCAGTGGGAAGTGCGCGACGTGCAGAATGTCGCGGACGTGCTGGTCGATCCCGAAGGATCGCTGGAGCGTCGGAACCATTGGGAGAAAACGAGCCATAGCTTGCTGGTCGGCGCGATCCTCCACGTCCTATATGCCGAGGCGGACAAGACCTTGGCCGGTGTCGCCGGATTCCTCTCGGACCCGGCGCGCACGATCGAGCAAACGCTGGCCGCGATGATGGCGACGCCGCACCTCGGCGAAGCAGGCGTGCATCCCGTCGTTGCTTCGGCCGCGCGCGAGTTGTTGAACAAGTCTGACAACGAGCGATCGGGCGTGCTCAGCACCGCCATGTCGTTTCTCGGCCTCTACCGCGATCCCGTCGTGGCCGAGGTTACGCGAGCCTGCCAATGGCGCATAGCGGATCTGGTCGAGGGCGATCGGCCGGCGACATTGTATCTGGTCGTGCCGCCCAGCGACATCTCCCGCACCAAGCCGCTCATCCGCCTCATCCTCAACCAGATCGGGCGCCGGCTGACCGAGGAGCTGACCCCGAAGGGCAACCGCCATCGCGTGTTGTTGATGCTCGACGAGTTTCCGGCGCTCGGCCGGCTCGACTTCTTCGAGTCCGCCCTGGCGTTCATGGCGGGCTACGGCCTCAAGGCATTCCTGATCGCGCAGTCGCTCAATCAGATCGAGAAGGCATATGGCCCGAACAACGCCATTCTCGACAACTGCCATGTCCGCGTGAGCTTCGCCACCAACGACGAGCGCACCGCCAAGCGCGTGTCGGATGCGCTCGGCACCGCCACCGAGATGCGCGCGATGAAGAACTATGCCGGGCATCGCCTTTCGCCGTGGCTCGGGCATCTGATGGTGTCGCGCTCCGAGACAGCCCGTCAGCTCCTCACCCCGGGCGAGGTGATGCAGCTTCCGCCCGATGACGAGATCGTGATGGTGGCGGGCGTCCATCCGATCCGCGCGAAGAAGGCGCGCTATTTTCAGGACCGGCGCCTGTCCGAGCGGATCATGCAGGCACCAGCGTCCGCGGCCGCTGCGATCCGTCCTGACGATTGGACCGGGAGGCAGGCTGTCGCCGATCCGAAGCAGGTCGCGCGCATCATCCGCGACGCCGAGGACGTCGGCAATGGCGGGCTGCGCCGGGAGCCCGAGCTGCCCGAGCATGTCGCCATCGTGCCGGAAACCCCGGTACCTGCGGCGCAGGAGTTTTCGATCGTCGACGACGAGCAGGACGACGCGGTCCGCCAGGCTGCCGTGCGGCGACGAATGCAGGGGCTCGCGCGACAGGCGTCGCTCGATCCCGGCGACGGCATCGAGCTTTAGGAGGGCACCATGCGAACCAGGCTTAACGTCTATTTCCCGCCCGCGCTCGCCAAGCAAGTGGACGAGCTGGCGATCCGGCGGCGCATATCACGCTCGGCGATCGTGGAGGCTGCCGTGGCGTCCTACCTGTCGCCGGACGGCGCCGACCGGATGGAGGCCGCGTTCGCGCGGCGGCTCGACCGCCTGTCGCGTCAGGTCCAGCGGCTTGAGCGCAACACCGGGCTTACCACCGAGGCGCTGAGCCTGTTCGTCCGGTTCTGGCTGTCCGTGACCCCGCCGCTGCCCGACGAGGATCAGGCGGCGGCGCAGGTGAAGGGCCGCAAGCGCTACGAGGGGTTCGTGGAAACGCTCGGCCGACGCTACGCCAGCGGCAAGAGCTTGATGGACGAAATCCCCGAGGATGTCTGGCCGAGGTCCGCCGCCGAGACGGAGTGAGTGCAAACTCGTAGCAAGATGGCCAGAAGCGCCAAGTTGCAGCCTCTCGGCAATGATGCGGCGACCGCCAAAAGCCGACTTTACGGCGTGACGATCGAGGCCGTCGAATATGGCGAGATCGTCTCCCATCCTAGCGCCGAATAGAGCGCTCGGCCGTCTTCCGTGGCCACGAGCAATTCCGGGCTGCTGGGATGCTGGCGAGCGTCATGCAGCGTTAGCATTAGGGCATGCCCCAAGCCTTTTCGGCGATGCTCAGGCTCCGTCACGATCCGATCGTATATTACGACGCCCCGCGTCTCCGCCGCATAACCGCTCGCCGCGAGTGCGCCTATTTCAGAGAATATCCGCGCCTCAAACACCATACCGACCCGCTTAGCCTCGATCCTATACCCGTCGGCTAGGCGCCTTGCGGGAGGCTTGCCAGTTGCCTGCATGAAATAGCTCGGGGTGTGAAGCTCCCAGCCCATTGGTAGCACCGCTCGCAGTTCGTCGGCGGCACCGCAGAGCTTAAGGAGAAAGCGCGGCTCGCTGATGGAACGAGCAAGCTGTTCGAGACCCGACCCTATCCTGGGGAAAACCCAGCGGGCGACTTCGGCGTCCGACTTAGTATCGACGCGAAAGCCTCCGTATTCGGGGACTGGCGACGGCAACCCCCGTACGATCGACCGAGCTGAGAGCCATGCATTTAGGATCAGCGGATCGACGCCTTGGTTGCTCATCATCTCTCGCGAATAGAACGACAGCTATCCGCATCATGGAAGCTGCAAGGCGGTCTGGCAACAATCCACCACTTTCCACCGTTCGCCGATTCGTTGGCAACGGGCCAATTCAACGCGGCGGATCCAAATCGACGAGGAGTAATCCGCCGCCGGCGCCGTATCTACCGCCGCCTCTACTACCCCGCCAAGTAGCTGTTGCAGATCGAATATTTCTGCGTCTCTTGATGTGCTCCTGACGCCGGGCGGCGGTTCGCCCGGCCTGATCCAGGGGCCGATCCTTGACCGTCCAGCCGATCCGATCCGAAGCCAAGACACGCGGCGCGCGAATGCTGCGCACGGCGCTGGGCGCGGCGATCGCGGCTTGGCTCGACGATCCCGCCGTCATCGAAGTGATGCTCAACCCGGACGGCCGGCTTTGGGTCGATCGGCTCGGCGAAGGCATCAGCGATACCGGCGAGCTGCTGTCGGCCGCCGATGGTGAGCGGATCATCCGTCTGGTCGCGCACCATGTCGGCGTCGAGGTTCATGCCCGCGCGCCGCGAGTTTCGGCGGAGCTGCCCGAGGGCGGCGAGCGGTTCGAGGGGCTGCTGCCGCCCGTCGTCGCCGCGCCCGCCTTCGCGATCCGCAAGCCGGCCGTCGCCGTCTTCACGCTCGACGACTATGCGCGTGCCGGGATCATGTCGGCGGTTCAGGCCGAGGCGCTGCGGCATGGTGTCGAGACCCGCGCCAATATCCTCGTCGCCGGCGGGACCGGCAGTGGCAAGACGACGCTGGTCAACGCGCTGCTCGCCGAGGTGGCGAAGACGACCGACCGCATCGTTCTGATCGAAGACACGCGCGAGCTGCAATGCGCGGCGCCCAATCTCGTCGCCATGCGGACCAAGGATGGGGTCGTCTCGCTGTCGGAGCTGGTCCGCTCGTCGCTGCGCTTGCGGCCGGACCGCATCCCGATCGGCGAGGTTCGCGGCGCCGAGGCGCTCGACCTTCTCAAAGCCTGGGGCACCGGCCATCCGGGCGGCGTCGGCACGATCCACGCCGGCTCGGCGCTCGGGGCGCTGCGGCGGATGGAGCAGCTCATTCAGGAAGCCGTCGTCACGGTCCCGCGCGCGCTGCTCGCCGAGACGATCGACCTGATCGCCGTGCTGGTCCGCGATGGACACGGCCGCCGCCTCGCCGAGCTGGCCCGTGTCGAAGGGCTCGACTCAGCCACCGGCGACTACCGCCTGACCTCCCTCACAGCCCCCAACCTTGGAGACGAACAATGATCCACGTTCTGTCGCGTGGCGCACGCCGCGCCATGCTTGCCGCCACCGCCAGCGTCGTCGCGCTGACAATCGCCGCCCCCGCCCATGCGGGTGGTTCGTCGATGCCGTGGGAAGCGCCTCTGCAAAGCATCCTCGAAAGCATCGAGGGACCGGTGGCGAAGATCGTCGCGGTCATCATCATCATCGTTACGGGCCTGACGCTCGCGTTCGGTGATACGAGCGGCGGCTCCCGCAAGCTGATCCAGATCGTGTTCGGCTTGTCGATCGCGTTTGCGGCCAGCTCGTTCTTCCTCAGCTTCTTCAGCTTCGGCGGCGGGGCGCTGGTCTGATGTCGGACGGGGTCGAGCCCATCCCCGGCTATTTGGCGCCGGTCCACCGGGCGCTGACCGAGCCGATTCTGCTCGGCGGCGCCCCGCGCTCTCTTGCCATCGTCAATGGCACGCTGGCGGGCGCGATCGGTCTCGGCCTGCGGCTCTGGATCGCCGGCCTGGCCATCTGGGCCGTAGGCCATGCGCTGTCCGTTTGGGCCGCGCGCCGCGATCCGCAATTCGTGGACGTGGCGCGCCGCCATCTCCGTTATCCGACATGGATGCGGCCATGATGAGCTTGCGCGAGTATCGCAGCAAAGCTGCGCACCTGGCCGACTTCCTGCCTTGGGCCGCGCTGGTCGGCGAGGGAGTCGTTCTGAACAAGGACGGCAGCTTCCAGCGCACGGCGCGCTTTCGCGGTCCCGATCTCGACAGCGCCACCCCGGCCGAGCTGGTCGCCACGACGGCGCGACTGAACGGGGCGCTCCGGCGCCTAGGCTCGGGCTGGGCGATTTTCGTCGAGGCGCAGCGGACGCCAGCGCTTGACTATCCGACGTCCAGCTTCCCCGATGCCGTATCTGAACTGGTCGATTGGGAGCGGCGCGAGCAATTCAGCGAGGAAGGCGCGCATTTCGAGAGCCGCTATTTTCTCACGCTGCTGTGGATGCCGCCGGCCGAAGAAGCCGCGAGGGCCGAAGGCTGGCTCTACGAAGGCCGGGCCACGACCGGCGTCGATCCGTGGGAGTTGCTCAAAGGCTTCACCGATCGCAGCGACCGCGTGCTCAACCTGGTCGAGGGCTTCGTGCCCGAGGTCCGCTGGCTCGACGACGCCGAGACGCTGACCTTCCTGCACAGCACCATCTCGACCCACCGCCAGCGTGTCCGTGTGCCGGAGACCCCCATGCACCTCGACGCGCTGCTAGCCGACGAGCCGCTGACCGGCGGGCTCGAACCGAAGCTCGGCGACCAACATCTTCGCACGCTCACCATCGTCGGCTTCCCGAGCGTGACCTTCCCCGGTCTGCTCGACGAGCTGAACCGGCTCGCCTTCGAGTATCGCTGGTCGACCCGCGCCATCATGCTCGACAAGACCGATGCGACCAAGCTGCTGAGCCGCATCCGCCGCCAGTGGTTCGCCAAGCGCAAGAGCGTGGTCGCGATCTTGAAGGAGGTGATGACCAACGAGGCGTCGGTCCTCGTGGACAGCGACGCCTCCAACAAGGCCGCCGACGCCGACACCGCCCTGCAGGAGCTGGGCGCCGACTATGCCGGCATGGCCTATGTCACCGCGACGGTGACGGTGTGGGACCGCGACCCCGCCATTGCCGCCGAGAAGCTGCGGCTGGTCGAGAAGGTCATTCAAGGCCGCGACTTCACCGTCATCCCCGAGGGCATGAACGCGATCGAGGCATGGCTGGGGAGCCTGCCCGGCCACACCTACGCCAATGTCCGCCAACCTCCCATCTCCACCATCAATCTCGCCCACCTGATCCCCCTGTCAGCAGTATGGGCGGGGCCGGAACGGGACGAGCATTTCGGCGCTCCCCCCTTGCTCTATGGCAAGACCGAAGGCTCGACCCCGTTCCGGTTTTCCCTTCATGTCGGCGACGTTGGCCACACGCTGATCGTCGGGCCGACCGGCGCGGGCAAGTCGGTGCTGCTCGCCCTCATGGCGATGCAGTTCCGGCGCTACGAGAACGGCCAGGTCTTCGCCTTCGACTTCGGCGGCAGCATCCGCGCCGCCGCGATCGGCATGGGCGGCGATTGGCAGGACTTGGGCGGGATGCTTGCCGACGAGGCCGGTGACGGTGTCCAGCTCCAGCCGCTCGCCCGCATCGACGAGTCCGCAGAGCGCGCCTGGGCGGCCGAATGGCTGGCGGCGATCCTCGCGTCCGAAGGCGTCGCGGTCGATCCGCAGGCCAAGGAGCATATCTGGTCCGCGCTCGGCTCGCTCGCCAGTGCGCCCGTCACGGAACGCACGCTGACCGGCCTGGCCGTGCTGCTGCAGAGCCAGCAGCTCAAGCAGGCGATTGCCCCCTATTGCCTTGGCGGGCCATGGGGCCGGTTGCTCGACGCCGAGGCGGAACGGCTCGGCGAGGCATCGGTCCAAGCGTTCGAGACTGAGGGCTTGGTCGGCGCCGGCTCGGCCGCCGCGGTCCTGTCCTACCTGTTCCATCGGATCGAGGGACGGCTCAACGGCAGTCCCACGCTCATCATCATCGACGAGGGCTGGCTGGTTCTCGACAGCCCGGACTTCGCCGCACAACTCCGCGAGTGGCTGAAGACACTGCGCAAGAAGAACGCCAGCGTGGTCTT
The DNA here is from genome assembly GCF_031456125.1 of Sphingomonas sp. BE138. Lineage (NCBI taxonomy): Bacteria > Pseudomonadati > Pseudomonadota > Alphaproteobacteria > Sphingomonadales > Sphingomonadaceae > Sphingomonas > Sphingomonas sp. BE138. The sequence continues at coordinate 131,263 of NZ_JAVDUC010000002.1, read as the reverse complement.
CGCCACGCAGAGCCTCGCCGACATCGAAACCTCGAACATCGCGCCGGCCATCATCGAAAGCTGCCCGACGCGCATCTTCCTGCCGAACGAGCGCGCCGCCGAGCCGCAGATCGCGGCGATCTACGAGCGGTTCGGCCTCAACGCCCGCCAGATCGAAATCCTCAGCCGGGCGACGCCCAAGCGTGACTACTACTGCCAATCGCGGCGCGGCAACCGGCTGTTCGAGTTGGGGCTGGGCGAGGTCGCGCTGGCCTTCGCCGCCGCGTCTTCCAAGACCGATCAGCTCCGCATCGCCGAGCTGGTCGAGACCCATGGCCGCGAGCGCTTCGCCGCCGAATGGCTGCGCCATCGCGGCCTGGCCTGGGCGGTCGATCTTCTTCCCGAACCCCAATCCGATCCGCTGGCCGGTGGCCGGGAAGATACCGGCCAGCTCCCCCTTGCCTTGAAGGACATGACCCCATGAAACCCAATATCCTGCGCCGTGCCATGCTGGCCGGCGCCATCGCCACGTCGAGCATGATCGGCATCACCGTCGCCACGCCGGCCCAGGCTCAGTTCGGCGGGATCGTCTATGACCCGACCAACTATGCGCAGAACGTGCTGACCGCCGCCCGGTCGCTCCAGCAGGTCAACAATCAGATTCAGCAAATCCAGCAGCAGGCGACCAGCCTCATCAACGAGGCGCGTAACCTGGCTTCGCTGCCGTTCAGCTCGCTCCAGCAGTTGCAGCAGCAGGTGCAGCGCACCCAGCAGCTTCTCGGTGAGGCGCAGCGGATCGCCTACGACGTGCAGAACGTCCAGCAGGTGTTCAACGGACGCTACAAGGGCGCGGCGCTGACCGGCACCCACGCGCAGATGGTCGCCAACGCCAACGCGCGCTGGGAGGATAGCGTCGGCGCGTTCGAGGACGCGCTTCGCGTTCAGGCCGGCGTCGTCGGCAACATCGACGGCGCGCGCACGACGATGGATGGCTTGGTTACGTCCAGCCAGTCGGCGACGGGCGCGCTCCAGGCGGCACAGGCGGGCAACCAGCTTCTCGCGCTGCAATCGCAGCAGCTCGCGGACCTGACGGCGCTGCTCGCCGCGCAGGGCCGGGCGCAGGCGCTGGATTCGGCGCGTGATGCGGCGGTCGAGGCCGAAAGCCGCGAACGGCGACGCCGCTTCCTGACGCGGTCCACCGGCTACCAGCCGGGCAACGCAAGCATGTTCCACGACTGATCCGATGGACACCAAGCTCCTCGCGCGCATCGGCGCCATCATCTTCGTCGCCATCGCCATCACGATGACGGCGATCGAGATGAGCCGCGCGCCTGAGCCTGCGCGCGAGGAGCCGGCGGCCGTCGCTGACAGCTCGGAGACAGTCGATCCGCTGCTGATCGAACTGCGCCGCTGCCAGTCGATCGGAGCGGCCGGGGCGAGCGACTCCGACTGCCTGCGCGCCTGGGCCGAGAACCGCCGCCGGTTCCTCGCGCCCGGCGCGCGGCCCGCCGCCCGCATCGCCGAAGACGCTTCGGCACAGGAGAACTGATATGGGCGGCACTGGCGTCGTCGATCGCTTTCTGGACGTCTTCACCCGCTACATCGACAGCGGGTTCGGCCTGCTCGGCGGCGAGGTGGCGTTCATCGCGACGACGCTGATCGTCATCGACGTGACCTTGGCCGCGCTCTTCTGGACCTGGGGCGAAGGCGACGACATCATCGCGCGCCTCGTCAAGAAGACCCTATTCGTCGGCGTCTTCGCCTACATCATCGGCAACTGGAACACCCTGGCGCGGATCGTCTTCGAGAGCTTCGCCGGCCTGGGCCTGAAAGCGTCGGGCACCGGCTTTACGGCCGCCGAACTGCTCCAGCCGGGCCGCGTCGCCCAAGTCGGGCTGGAGGCTGGTCAGCCGATCCTAGAATCCATTTCCGACCTGATGGGCTGGGTCGCTTTCTTCGAGAACTTCATCCAGATCGCGGTGCTGCTGTTCGCCTGGGTGATGGTCGTGCTGGCCTTCTTCATCCTGTCGATCCAGCTCTTCATCACGCTGATCGAGTTCAAGCTGGCGACGCTCTGCGGCTTCGTCCTCATCCCGTTCGGCCTGTTCGGCAAAACCGCCTTCATGGCCGAGCGCGTGCTGGGGCTGGTGATCTCGTCGGGCATCAAGGTGCTGGTGCTCGCCGTCATCGTCGGCATTGGCTCGACATTGTTCGACGAGTTCCGCGCCGGGTTCGGCGGCGCGCAGCCAAGCATCGAGGACGCGCTGGCAGTAGCGCTCGCCTCGCTCTGCCTGCTGGGCCTCGGCATCTTCGGCCCATCGATCGCCAACGGCATCGTGTCCGGCGGCCCGGCGCTGGGCGCGGGTGCGGCGGCGGGAACCGTGCTTGCGGCCGGCGGCGCACTGGCTGGCGGCGCTGCTGCCGCCCGGCTCGGTGTCGGCGCGGCGGCAGGCGCGGTCAGCGGTGCGGCCCGAGGGGCGGCCTTCACCTCCGGCGCGGCCAACAGCGCCTATGCGCTCGGCTCGGCCGGCAAGAGCGGTGCGGCGGCAGTCGCCGGCGGCGCTGGCGGCGTCGGTCAAGCCGCCGTGGGCGCAGCCATGTCGCCGCTTCGCAAGGCGGCCGCCTCGCTCAAGAACAGCTACCGCTCGGGCGGCCGCGCCGCCGTCACCGCCACCGGCGGGACCATTTCAGGCGGTAGTTCCACGCCGTCGCCGGACGCGCCGGCCGGCGCGCCCGCTTGGGCGTCCGCGATGAAGAACCGCCAGACCATGACCCACGGCGCGACCATCGCCGCCCACACGCTGCGCTCCGGCGATGGCGGCGGTGGCGGCGCGTCCGTCGACACCAGCCAGAAGGATTGATCCATGTTCAAGCGCCCCAGCATCCGCTACGGCCAGGCGCCCGAGCCAGCCACACCCTATCAGCGCGCGGCGCAGGCATGGGACGACCGCATCGGCTCCGCGCGCGTGCAGGCGAAGAACTGGCGGCTCGCCTTCTTCGGGACGCTCGCGCTTTCGAGCGGCTTGGCCGGCGGCCTCGTCTGGCAATCGACACGCGGCCACATCGTCCCCTGGGTCGTGCAGGTCGATCGGCTGGGCGAAGCTCAGGCGGTTGCGCCCGCCGAGGCCGGCTACCGTCCCACTGATCCGCAAGTAGCGTTTCATCTCGCCCGCTTCATCGAACAGGTGCGCAGCATCCCGGCCGATCCGGTCATCGTGCGGCAGAATTGGCTCCGGGCCTACGACTTCACGACCGACAAAGGCGCCCTGTTCCTCAACGACTATGCGCGCGCCAACGACCCGTTCGCCAATGTCGGGCGGGTGCAGGTCGCGGTGGAAGTGTCGAGCGTCATCCGCGCCTCACCCGACAGCTTCCGCGTCGCCTGGACCGAGCGCCGCTATCAGGACGGCAGCCTTGCCGCCACCGAACGCTGGTCCGCGATCCTCACCATAGTCGTCCAGCCGCCGCGCACCCCCGACGCTCTGCGCAAGAATCCGCTCGGCGTCTTCGTCAATGCCCTCAACTGGTCGAAGGAGCTGTCGCAATGACCGGCATACCCATCCGCCGCGCGGCCACGGCCGCGTTGCTCGTCTCCGCGTCCGCGCTCGCGGGCTGCGCCACTACGTCGGCCAGGCCGCCCGTGATCGCTTTGGATGATCCGCCTCGGGCGATCGTCGCGACGCGCGCGGCCGAGCCGCCCCGCGCGGTCGAGATCGTCACGATCCCCGAGCCGTTGCCGCTGCCCGGCCAGTTGAAGCCGGTGACGGAGAGCGCGCGATCGCCAGAGTCCGCCGATCCGCGCCGCCGTGTCGGCGATGCCAACAACGCCGCCCGTATTCAGCCGGTGCGCGATGGATTCCTTAACGCCATTCAGCAATATCCGTGGACCGAAGGCGCGCTCTATCAAGTCTATACCGCGCCGGGTCAGGTGACGGACATCGCCTTGCAGGAAGGCGAGCAGCTCGTGGGGCCAGGGCCGGTCGCAGCCGGAGACACGGTGCGGTGGATCATCGGGGACACGGTGAGCGGCAGCGGTGCGACCGCGCGCGCCCACATCCTCGTCAAGCCCACCCGGCCCGACCTCGCCACCAACCTTGTTATCAACACCGACCGGCGCACCTACCATCTGGAGCTGCGCGCCACGCCCGCGACCTACATGGCGTCCGTGTCCTGGACCTATCCGCAGGACCAGCTCATCGCCTTGCAAGGCCGCAACGCGGCTGCCGCCGCTGCCATACCGGCCGCAACCGGCGTGGACGTGACGGCGCTCAACTTTCGCTACCGGATCGAGGGCGACCGCGTGTCGTGGGCGCCGGCCCGTGCGTTCGACGACGGGCGGCAGGTGTTCATCGAGTTTCCGGCCGGGATCTCGCAGGGTGAGATGCCGCCGCTGTTCGTGACCGGCGCGCGCGGTGACGCCGAACTGGTCAACTACCGCGTGCAGGGCCGCTACATGGTGGTCGATCGCCTGTTCGCCGCCGCCGAGCTGCGCCTGGGCGACCGCCGCACCGAACAGCGCGTCCGCATCGTGCGCGACGATGGACGGAGGGGGCGGCCGTGACCGAAAGCCACGATGCGCCAGCCGAAGCGCGGCCGGAGCCGCAGGCCGCTCGCCCCGATCCCGCCGCGTTCCAGCTTCGCGGCGAGCCACCCCGCGTCATGCGGCTCTCGCGTAAAGCGCTTGCCGTCGTCGGCGTCGCCGCCGGCCTCGGCATAGGTGGTTCGCTGATTTATGCGCTGCGGCCGCCGGGCGAGAAGGCTGCGCAGGAACTCTACAACACCGACAGCCGCGCCACGGCCGAAACCATCACGTCCGGCCCGCGCGATTACGCACGGGCGCCACGGCTCGGCCCGCCGCTTCCGGGCGACCTCGGCCGTCCAATCGTGTCGGCGCAGCAGCGCGGCGAGGACGTTACCGTGCCGCCGATCGGCGTGCAGCCCGGCCCGCCCGATCCGCGCGCGCAGGCGGCGGAGGCAGCCCGGCAGCGCGCCGCTCAGGAGCGCGATGCGGCCCGCACCAGCTCGGTTTTTCTAGGCAGCGGCGGCGCGCGTGCGGGTGCGGAGCCGGCCTCAACGCCGGGTTTGCCGGCGCCTTCCGCGCAGGAACCGGCGCAGCAGGCGGCGCAAGGCGACCAGGCCGCCAAGCGCGCCTTCATGGCGCAGCCGTCCAACCAGCGCACAATCAGCGTTGAGCGGCTGACGGCGCCGGCATCGCCCAACATCGTGCAGGCCGGCAGCATCATCCCGGCTGCGCTCATCACCGGCGTCCGCTCTGACCTGCCCGGCCAGATCACCGCCCAGGTGACGGCCAACGTCTATGACAGCCCGACCGGGCGCATCCTGCTTATTCCGCAGGGCGCGCGGCTGATCGGCGAGTATGATAGCGAGATCGCCGCCGGGCAGACGCGCGTGTTGCTCGCCTGGGATCGGCTCATCATGCCGGACGGGCGCTCGATCGTTCTCGAGCGCCCGCCCGGCGCGGACGGAGCCGGATTCGCGGGGCTACAGGACCGCGTGAACCAGCATTGGGGCAATCTCCTCAAGGCGGCAGCCGTCTCGACACTGCTCGGCGTAGGCGCCGAGCTAGGTGCGGACAGCGAGGACGACCTGACCCGTGCCCTGCGGCGCGGCTCGCAGGACACCATCAATCAGACCGGCCAGCAGATCGTGAGACGGCAGCTCAACGTGCAGCCGACGCTCACCATCCGGCCAGGCCATCCGCTGCGCGTCGTTCTCACCCGCGACCTTGTGCTCGAACCGATCGGAGGGACCCGATGACGAAGTTGAAACTGGGGCCGCTCGCCGATGACCGGCCGGTGAAGCTGGCGGCGGAGGTCCCCGCCGCCGTCCACCGCGATCTTGTCGCCTACGCCGCTGCGCTTGCGGCCGAGACCGGCGGCGAACCCGTCGCGCCGGAAAAGCTGGTCGCGCCGATGCTGGAGCGATTCATGGCGAGCGATCGCGGATTCGCGCGCCGGCGAGGTGGCGCGAAAAACTGAGCGCCACCGTGCGATCAATTGTCCAGAAACCGCTTCCGGCGCTCCTGGGCGTCGACCTTGATTATCGCCTCATCGGCATTGGCGCATTCGCCGCCCCGAACCGAACCGTCACGGCACCCCGCGACGACCTGGCGTGCTTCGTCGATATGCGCGACGAAATACTGCGTGCCGCGCGCCTCGCTCGTCACCAACGCCGCAGGTGGGCCGGCAGCGATCGTGTCGGCCTGCTGCATTGGTGCGATCACCGGTCGCAAGATGAATCCACCGGCGAAGCCGACGACCAAGGTAACGAGCAGGAGGATGATTGTCTTGCCATGCCACATGGCGGCAACTCCAAGAATTTGGCTTCTAATCTACTCGGATCGCTGCGAGAAATCAAAAGACAGCGCATAGCGCGCCTTGATGAATCCAAGAAACCGTCGCAGGGCCGGATTGCCGTTGTCTTCGCGCCAGCAACCGGAATAGACCGTCAGCGCCGGCCCCTGTTCGCCGTGGATAGGCCGGTAGACGACATCCGGGTAGCGCACGCCTGTCGAACCTTCGCACACGATCGACATGCGCCGGCCGGCGCCGAGCAGGCTCAGCACGGTCTCTCGCGTGGTCTGGTCGATTCTGATGTCCGGGTGCGCGCCGGACATAGACAGTCGTCCTAGCAGCATGTCGCGGATATCGGAGCCGGGATCCGCTGCGGGCAGGACAAAGCGCTCTGATCGCAGATCGGTCCAATGCACAATTTCGTGGCCCGCTAACGGATGCTGGGCCGGCAGTGCGACCACGATGCGCTCGCTCCAGAAAGGCTCGCGCCGATAGCCTTCATGGCCGGCGTCGCCCATCAGGATTGCGATGTCGATCTCGCCGGTGTCCAATCCGGCGAGTAGCGCACCACGATCGGTTTCCACGCTCCCGAAATCGACATCCGGATTATCGCTCTGCCAAGCCAGTACCGTGGCGCGCAGATTGCCCGCGGAGACCGAGCTGTTGTGTCCCAACATCAAAGCGCCAGCACGGCCCTGGCCTGCGTCCCTGGTCGCCGCCACCATCCGATCCGCATTGGCGACCATCGGCCGGGCGCTGCGGATGAAGCGCGTGCCCGCGATCGTCGTCGTCACTCCCGCACGAGAGCGGTCGAACAGCTTGGCGCCGATCATCCGTTCCAATCGCAGAATATTGCGACTTAACGTCGATTGCTCGACATCAAGTGCGCGTGCGGCGCGATAAAAGCTCCCGTGGTCCGCTGCCGCTATCGCATAACGAAGCTGTCGCATATCGAAAGTCACCGAGCCGTTTTCCTGAATTTACGCTTGAGTGCGACGATTGAGCTGACCGTGCGACACGGAACACCGGTCGTCGCGATCCTCGGCACAGGCAAACTGCGCTTAAGGATGGAGAATTCCGCCTTCGCGACCTTTCGCTGACCTTCGCCGAACGAGTCGTCCTGCCTGAAAGCAGCTGCCGTCGGCGTTCTCGACAGCGCGCCCCAGAACGACGGTTTCGGCCGCGTGAGGCAATTGCATCGAGTCATCAACGACCTGTTTGCGAGGACCAGGGTGCTCCCCGCAAAATGAACTTCCGCTAGCATTCACTGGTCAAGGCGCTCCGAACAGCGTTCGGCCAATGTCGCGAAACCGCGTTGCTCGCAGGTCGTGCGCCATCAGGATCCATTCGCGAAAGGCGATCTTGAGCGGGTTGGCCGTGGCCTCGCGATGCGCAAGCCCATAGCGGATCGGCTCGCCCGGACGTTCGGCGACGAAGGTGCCGAACATGCGGTCGAAGATGATAAGCACGCCGCCATAATTCTTGTCGAGATAGGGCTCGTTGCATCCATGGTGCAGCCGGTGGTGCGCCGGCGTATTGAACAGCCATTCAACGGGCCCGAGGCGTCCGATCAGCTCGGTGTGGAGGAACAGCTGATAGCGCAGATTGAGCGCGAGCAGACCGAGGACGAGCCGTGGATCGAAGCCAAGCAAGACAAGCGGCGCATAGAAGACCCATCCTGCCGAGAACAGGTTGGTCCATCCAAGCCGAAACGACGAGAGGAGCGTGAGCTGCTCAGCCGAGTGATGCACCGAATGGGTCGCCCAGAGCCAGCGCACCCGATGGCTTGCGCGATGGAACCAGTAATAGGCGAATTCCACTAGCAGGAAGGCGACGAGCCAGTTCCACCAATCGTCAAGCGAATGGCGGACCGGCGCCAGCGACCATAGCCAGGCGAAGACCCCGCCGATCACGAAGGCGTTGAGCGCCGCGAACGGAAGGCCGCCCATTACTAGCCCCAGCGAGGTGAGCGCCGTGCGGCGGTCATAGCCATGCCCGGCGCCAAGGCGCGACAATGCCTCGGCCGCAACGATCGTCACGACGAAGCCGAGCCAGAGCGGCGATCGCCCGAGCGGATCCATGTCAGCTCTCCCGGCCGATGGCTTCGCGGAGTCGCTCAAGCTCCGCCTTGTCGACCAGCCCATTGCGGTTGACGTCAGCCCGGTCGAACAGCGGGGCCGGAGCCGAGCCAAATTCCGCCCGCGTGACGCGCCCGTCGCGGTTCGTATCCGCGCTCGCGATGAAGGCGTTGAGGCGCGCGCCGAGCTGCGGACGCATCTGCGCGATGCGCCCGAAGTCGGACTGGGCGACGGTGCCGTCACCGTTGCGGTCGAGCCGGCTGAACTGCTGCGCGCGCGCCGCCCTGAATTCGGCTTGGGACACCTGCCCGTCACCGTTAGTATCGGCGCTTTCGAAGACGTCGAGTTGGCCCATCTGGGCCATGGCGGGCGTCGAGCAGACTAGGATTGCGGGAATAATCAGAAGACGGGCTTTCATCAAATGTCCTTTTTCGAAAAGGAGGCCGCGCCGCGCGGGGGCTGAGCGGCGCGGCCTCACGCGGCCCAGGGAGGGGGGCTGCCGCGTCTGGGGAAATTAGCGCGGGACGGTGGTACCCTCGACGGTGGCGGTGTCGCCGCCAACGCCGGTCCGGGAGGACGAGTAGCTCACGCTCCCGTCGGCATTGCGCGTCGCCGTCGTCGAGTGGCCGAAGCTGGTGCCGTCGCCGAGCGTCGTCGTGCGACCGCCGGAATAGCTGCCGTCACCCCAGGTCCGCCCGGCGCTGGTCGATGCGCTGCGGCCATCAATGGTGGTGATCTGCCCGCTGGTCGAGGTGTTGCCGGCCTGGCGCGAAGCAGACCTGTTGGCATCATAGCCATGGCCGCCATTGGTCCGGACGCTGCGCGACGCGGCCACATTGCCGTCCCCGCGGCTAATCGAACGCTGCTTCACGAAGCCACCGCCGTTCGCGCCCTGGACGTTCACCGACCGGGACCGGGGCTGTGCCTCGGCTGCAACCGCCAGCCCCGAGGTTAGCAATGCGAAGCTGCTTGCGATCAAAATCTGCTTTCTCATATCACACTCCTTTGAAACGGCGATCATCCTGCGCCGGACCTCGAAGTAGCTGGGCTGCGTAAGCGGCGTGCTTCATCGGGAAGGCAAAGAGTAACGAAGCGTAACCGGCCACTATGGATGCGCCTGAACCGGTTGGGAGGGCTCGGAGAGGATGCGACCGTCGGAAAGCTCGATGACCCGGTCGAACAGATCCAGCGAGCGCGGATCGTGGGTGACGACCATGACGCAGGCGCTGCGCTCGACGGCGATGCGCCTGAATAATTCCATCACCTGCCGCCCCCGCACGCTGTCGAGCGCCGCAGTGGGCTCGTCGGCCAGAATGAGGGGCGGATCATTGGCGAGCGCACGCGCGACCGCGACGCGCTGCTGTTCGCCCCCCGACAGGCGCGAGGGACGATTGTCTATGCGATGGCCAAGATCGAGCGCCCCCAGCAGCTGGGTTGCATAGCCCCGCGCAGCCCTGGCCTCGACATCCGCGATCTCGAGCGCGATCGACACATTCTCCGTGGCCGTCAGGAACGGGATGAGATTCGCCTTCTGAAAGACGAAGCCAATATGATCGCGCCGAAAACCCCGCAGCTTGTCGAGATCGGCGCCCGGATAAGAGACGAGGCGATCACGAATGTATATCTCGCCGGCGCTCGGCGGCTCGAGCAACCCGCAGATGAGGAGAAGCGTGCTCTTGCCCGATCCGCTTGGTCCCATGATGCCGATCAGCTCGCCGGCATGGGCCTCCAAAGATGCGCCGTCCAGCGCGCGCACAACCGTTTCGCCGCTCTGGTAATGGCGCGCGGCGTTGCGGACGCTGAGCAACGGCGCTCCAGTCACGAGAGCACCTCTTGCGCCCGGACCTTCAAGGCCTGGGCGATGCCGAACCAGCTGGCGACCAGGCAGATCACGCACAGGATCGCGAAAAATATACCGAGATCCTGGGGCAGCATGACGATACGCCGCGGGAAGTTCGGGAAAGTGAGATGCGAAAGGAGCATCGCGAGCCCGAACCCGAACAGGCCGATCAACCCCGCCTGCTGGAGGATCATCGCGACGATCGCCGAGTTCCGCGCCCCCAGCAGCTTGAGCAAGGCGATCTGGTGCAGCTTCTCCATCGTCAGCATGTAGATGATCAGCGAGATGACGATCGCGGTAACCAGCAGGAGCACCGAGGCGAAGGCGAGGATTTGCAGGCGAAGCCGCCACAAGCGCTGATTGAGAAGGAGATCACGCTGCTCGGCGCTGCTCAGGACATTTGTGTCGCCCCAAGCGAGGATCGCCGCCTTGATGCGGGCCACATCGGCGCCGGGAGCGAGGCCGACCAGGACCGCCGCGATCTTGCTGTCCTGCGGCACTGAACTCGGGCTGGCGCCGTCCCCTTGGGGTGCGGCGTTGCCCGATGTCTCGCGGGCGAGCAGTACCTGCTCGCTCGGTCGGCGCGACGCGATTGCGGTGGCATCGTTGATCGATACGAACAGGAGCCCGTCGCCCGCCGAATCGACAAGGCCATGAGTGAGGCCGACGATCCGGTAATCGTCCTTGGCGAGGCGGATCGTGGCGCCGAGCGGAAGGCCGACGCTGTCATCGGCGATAGCCTCGAAATGACTCGCCTCAAGATGGCGGCCCGCTTTGAGTTCGAACCACGCGCCATCGTCCCTGGGATAATCGAGCCCCGTGATGGTGGCGCGGCGAACCTTCCCGGCAAAGGAGAATTGCTGGCTGAACTGAACGAAGCGCCTCACCGAGGCGATGCCCTCAACCCCCTCGACCCGGCGGTCCATCGTGGAGGAGATCGATGACCCCTCAGCAAAAGGGCCGACCCGTTCGCCTTGAACAACCCAGAGATCGGCGCCGATATGGTCGATCACCAGCAGTGCGTCGGCGACGATTCCGCGATAAAGGCCGATCGCGCCGATCGCGCCCATCAGCAGGAAGCCGATGCCGAGCGCCGTAAGCGCGAAGCGCGCCAGATTGAACCGGATGTCCTTGATTGCGAGGTTCATCGGTCGTCGTCACCCTGACGGGCCACGGGCATGAACGGATAGCTATCCTCGGGCGAAAGAAGGATGTCGCCCGGCGCGAGACCACGGCGCACCTCCAGCCTGCTTCCCCGCGTGCCCGTGAGTTCGATGCTCCTGCGGCGCGCCCGACCTCCCTCCAGGACCCAGACGTTCGGCTGAATCCCGTTCCACTCCACGAAGGCGGCGGGCACGACGAGGGCGCGCGGTTTGGCCGAAAGGACGATCTCCACATTGGCGCGCTGGTTGATCGCCCAGTTGGATGGGAGCCGATCGGCGACAATGTCGGCGGTGAATTCGCGTGTCTCGGGATCCACCGACCTGCCGAGACGCAGCACCTTGCCCGTAACCGCGCGGCGGGCATCGAAGGCGAAACGAATGCGGGCAGGCTGTCCCGGACGCACCGCGCCGATCGCGCTTTCATCGAAGCGGGCTGTGAGGACGATGCTTTCAGGATCGACGATCTCAAGAATGGATGCGCCGGCGCTCAGCACGTCGCCGACATTTCTGTTTCGTACCGATACGATCCCGCCGAACGGAGCCCTGACGCTCGCCAGCCCGAGTTGCGCTTCATCGACGCGAACGCTGGCCGCAGCTGCGTCGGTCTGCGCCCGCGCGCGCTGCGCCGCCTGCCGCAGCCCGGCGACGCGCGCCTCGCTTTCGCGCAACGTCGCCTCGGCCTGCTCGTAGCTCGCCCGCGACACCCAGCCCTTTTCCTTCAGCTCGGCTTGACGACCGAACGCGGAGCGGGCGTTGGTGAGCGTGGCCTGCGCGCTCTCGACATTGGCGTCCGCCTCCTGCTGCGCACCCTGCGCCCCCTGGAGATTGGCGCGCGAGGCGGACAGGATGTTTCGCAGATCTTCCTGTTCGATGGTGGCAATCAGCTGGCCGGGCACGACCCTATCGTTGCGATCGATCAGTATCTGCGTCAGCCGCCCGGCCACGCGCGAGCTCACATTGGCCTTGTTGATCGCATCGAGCGTCGCAGGGCCCGAGACGGAGACCTCTAGCGCCTCCCGTTTCACACGATAGCTGCTCACCTGCTGGGGCCAGGCATAGCGCCAGGCGAGCGCGACTAGGGCGAGCAGGATCATCCCTGCGGCGCACCAGAAAAGCACGGGACTGATGCGCCGCGTCCGGGGGGGTGGTCGCTGGAGTGTCAAGCGATTGGCGGACGGGTCGTCGGTCATTCGGGTCGCGCGGTCCATGATACGAAGGGCCGCGTCCATTCGGTCCGAGGCATTTTTCCGGAAATGGGCAATGACGCGACCGTGTAAGCGGCCGGCTACATATCCGTTGCGAAATGTATCGAAGAGTAACGGAGCGCCTCGCCTATTTCCCTGGCGGCTCACGCAAGGCAAAAAGGTGCCCATGGAGAATAGTCTCATTGCGGTCGTCGAGGACGATCGGGAAATACGCACGATGATCGTCGAGCTGCTGGCCCGTGAGGGCTTCACGCCCGCCGGATGCAAGTCGGCGGAAGAATTCGATAGGCTGCTCGAGCGGCAGCGGGTCGACCTCGCCATCCTCGACGTGATGATGCCGGGCGAGGACGGCCTTTCGCTCTGTCGCCGCTTGCACGCGCGCGGCGACGTACCGGTCCTGATGGTCACGGCGAAGAGCGAGGACGTTGATCTGATCGTCGGCCTCGAAATCGGCGCCGACGACTATCTGACCAAACCGTTCAACCCGCGCGAGCTGGTTGCGCGCGTTCGCGCGATTCTGCGCCGAACCCGCGACGTCAACCGCGTTAGTGCACCGCTTTCGGTCGAACGATACCGCTTTGGCGAATGGCTGTTCGACGCAGGCTGCCGGTCGCTCGTCGATCCGGACGGGGAGCCCGTCGATCTCACCGGCGGCGAGTTCGAGCTGCTGCTGAGCTTCGTCACCCATCCCCAGCGCGTGCTCAACCGCGATCAGCTGCTCGACTGGACCCGCGGACGCAACGCCATCCCCTATGACCGGTCGATCGACGTCCAGCTCAGCCGGTTACGCCGCAAGCTGGGACAGCACCCATCGGGCGACCTCCTCGTCAAGACCGTGCGCGGCGGCGGCTACATCTTCGCCGCACGCGTCGAGAAGGCCTGAGCGGGTGAGCGTCTCGGCCAACCTTTCCTTCCGGATCGCCGCGGTCCTCATCGGCGGCTTCGTGCTGTTGCAGCTGGTGGTGGGAACCGTGATGCTGCTGCCGAGCGAGGTCTACGAACGGCGAGCCTCGAACCTGCCGCCGCCCGACCAGGTGCGGGCGATGGCAGCCACGCTGGAGAACATCCAGCCCGAGCTGCGGCCCGCCGCGCTCGCAGCCTTCGACGATTCGCTGTTCCAGGTGCGGGTGGTTGCGGAACTTCCGAGCGTCGAGCGGGAGCAGTCCGGCAGGCTGTCGGAACAGCGGCGCGCCTATCTGGCCGCCTTGTCGGATCGGCCGGTGCTGCTCTGGCGCGACGAGGCCGTCATTCATCGGCCGCTGCGCGACCAACCTGGTCCACTAAACTATATCGATCCGACGCAATTGGCGGTCGGACTCAGCGACGGGCGATGGCTGCTGATCGACAGCCGTCCCTCCTTGCTCCTTCAGGCATTCCTACGGCGGCGCGCTTTCCTCTCGGTCGCGTTCGGAGCGGTCGTTCTGTTTGCGCTCTGGCTTGCAGTCCGGCAGACGACGCGCCCGCTCGTGCGGCTTTCGCGTCGCATCAGGACGTTCGCGGCGGAGCTCGACGCGCCCGATCTGCCGGTAACAGGCGCGCAGGAACTGCGCGAGCTTAGCGCCGCCTTCAACGACATGAAGGCACGAATTCGTGGGCTCATGGAGGAACGGACGAGGCTTCTCGCCGCCATTGCCCACGACATGCGCACCTATCTCACGCGACTGCGCCTTCGTACGGAATTCATCGATGATGAGAGCCATCGTGCCCGGGCAGCAAGCGATCTTGCCGAGATGCACGATCTTCTGGAGGACACGCTGCTGTTCGCGCAACAGGCCTCGTCGACGGAAACCAAACTCTCGATCATCGATCTGGGCGAGGAGCTGGCGCGCATCGTCGAGACCAGAGTGGAGATGGGCGAGAATGTGCGCCTCGATCCGAACGAGCAGGACTTGGTCGTTCGCGCCGCGCCGCTGGGCCTGCGCCGGATCCTGGCCAATCTGATCGACAATGGCCTGCGCTATGCGCACAACGTCCAACTGCGGGCTGAGCAAACGACGGTTGGAATCGTGCTGATCGTCGAGGATGATGGCCCGGGCGTCCCGCCAGAAGCGATCGCCACGCTGGGTGAGCCGTTCAATCGCATCGATCCATCGCGAGATCGCTCGACGGGTGGTGCTGGGCTGGGATTGGCGATCGTTCACGCGCTGGCCGAGCGCAGCCACATCGGCGTGCGCTTCGAGAACAAGGTGCCGACAGGCTTCCGGGTCACGCTCACATTCGGATTGCCCGATAGCCCCGAGGCGGGCTGAACGACCGGATCAAGCAAATCACAGCACGCTCCCGTTACCTTTCGATACGATCCCTTACCGAGCGAACATGCCGGCGTTGCGAATCTAGGCGATCAGGATCCTCAGCAGAAAGGATCTTGATCAATGCTTCCTCTCCTCTCGCTCCAGCGGTCAATGCCTGGAGGTCCACATGCCCGCGGTCGAATGAGCGCAATGGCAGCCGCATCGCTGTGCCTGATCGCTGTGCCTGATCGCTGTGCCGCCATCGGCGGTTCAGGCGCGCGGTCCGGCGATGCTCGTTCCCGTTCAGCTTGGAGCCGAGACCGCCCGCTATCATCAGGGTGTGCCGACCCTGCATCTCGAGACGCCGACCGGTGCGGTAGAGGTGCGACCGCTGCCTGTCCGCGATGGGCAGCTCTCCTTCGCCGTTGCCGTCTACAACAAGGGCGACGCGCCCGCGAACTTCGGGCCGGAGAATGTCTGGAGCTCGATCGGTCCCGTGCTCACCAAGGAGCAGCTGAAAGACGGTGTGCGCCGCCGGGCGAGGGGCGCCAAAATCGCGACGGTGATCATCGCGGGCACGCTGGCGGGGGTGGCGTCCACCGCCTCCAGCCACGGCACTTACTATGGTTGGGCTCGTACACCACGCGGGCCGGTTCCGACCGCGATCCGTTGGGAGGACCATAGTGTCGGCGTGCTCGGCGCAGCGGCCGCCGTCGGCGGAGGAGCGCTTGCCATCCACGCCATCGACCGCCGCCTCGGCCATACGCTCGACCAGTTCGAAAGCGAAATTCTCCAGACCAACACAGTCGATCCAGGCGCCAGCTTCGGCGGGATGGCGATCATTCCGATCGAACGGCGGCAGCCTCTTGCGCCGGATATCCGGCTCACGGTCCGCTGGAACGGTGCCGACTATCCGTTCGCTTTCCGGCCGACCGGGGCCGACGCGCCGGCCCCTCAGCCGTTCGAGTCCGCGACGCCGAGGGATTATCAGATAGAACCGCAGTCCGATCCGCGGTGAGGCAAGTTCGCGGTAGCAGGCCAGAGGGCACCCGCCCGTGTGATCATGATCGCTCGATGCCGCAATGTCAGCCGCCGAGCAGGGACGCCGCGGTCCTCCCGGGTTCTGCGGCTCGTCGGCAGGTCCACACTGCAGAAGCGGTGCCCCCCGACATGGTATCATCAACCTGCGCGCTATTTGGCGATGTCGGGGATTCAAGGGGGTATATTTTCGCGCCTGTCTCCATTTCCGATGATTCAGGCGCAGTCGCGGGATCGATGACAATCAAAACTTGGCGCGCGATGACGCGCGAGAGGTTCCGAACGTCGCCAGCTGTTCCTCCGCGTGCATCAGCGGCAATGCCGATGACCGAGCCGATGACCAGATGGAGCAGCTTTCCGGTCGCGGCAGTGGCGCCGGCCGGCAGGATCAAGCCTGGTTTGCTTCCGCTTGTCGCACGCGCGGCGAGGTCAAGGATGGCGCCGTCCCGCGATCACAAGCGAGCAACGACAACAAGCGTCGACTCGCCCGCGCCCAGGCCGACGATCACGCGCTTCGCTCCCGCGCCACGATTTTGTTCCACAATGCTCAAGTCGAGCCGCACGTCACCATAGGCGGCGTCTGGGAAAGTAGACGCGCTCCTCGCCTGTACGCCGCGCTTGCCCAGGTCTTCGACGACCTGGCGCTCGAGCGCCGAAGCGATACGTTGAAGCGACGGAGCGATCTGCTGCGCGAGCGCGGCATGGACGACGATCTCTACGGAACGCGGCGGCATCGGCGAGCGCGCAGACATATCGGTAATCTTCGCGCCGGCACAGGCCGCCAGCAGCAAGAGGGTTGCCGACGCAGCGCCGATACGCGCCCTCCCTGGCACGGAGCCCGTATCGACGCACCGGCCCGTACGATATGCAAACGGCATCTTGAACATAGCTGACTCCGCACGAAATCGATCGCGCCCACGGGTCCGGCCCTTTGAACCCCTTCTGTCAGCGCGACAGCTGTTTCACCGATGGTGGGAGCAGGAAGCATTCCTCTCTCATGGATCTGCAAGGCAGATCGGAGAGCGTTCCGCCGTCCACTAGAGCGGCCGCCCTGGCTTGTCCCTCCGGCCACAGGATCGTCGCGATCAATGTCCCATCGGATGCGGTCGCGAGCAGCGATGCGGCGGCGCCGCTCTGTTTCCGCATTGCCAGCATGGCAATGTTCCACGCCATCTTGAACTCGCCCTTCCGCGTTTCCTCGACATCCCAGAAGTAGAGCGCCGCGAACGGCAAGGGCGATTCAGGATCGATGACGGCAGGCCGCGGCGCTCCGTGATCGTCGAGCCCTTCAGCTTGCACGCTCACCAGAACACCGGGCCCAGGCGGACGATCACGCCGGTGCGTCCCGCCACCAGGGCAGTGCGGTTTCCGACGAAAATCCAGCTATGGCCGACCGGTGCGACCGGGAGCCCGTAGACCGCCGGCACCGGCACATAGTAGCGGCGTAAGGAAACTGGTACGATCGCGCCAATCGTCCATGGGCGCGCATAGTAAGGCGCGGTCACCGGAAAATAGCCATAGCCGGGCGCGAAATAGTATCCGCGCCGAGGTCCCCAATAGCCGGCTGGTGGCAGCGGTCTGTGCCACGCGTCGACGGTCGCCCTGCGTGTCACCGTGCCGCCGTTCGGGCCGGTCACGGTTCGGCTTCCGGAATAGTAGCCGCCGCCCCAGGCTGCGCTCCGCGACGCTTCAAAATGACGGCCATCATTGGTGTCGAGGCTACGCTCGACCGACGCGCCACCCGGACGACGCTCGACCGAGCGCTGAACGGTTCCGCCGCGCCCGTGCGGCCCCTGTACGCTCACCGATCTCTCCCTCGACTGCGCCAAGCTGGGCGAACTGGACAGCGCCAACGCGCTCACGGCCACAACGGGCACCAACCATCTGAACATGATGCTGACTCCTTGCGAAAACTGATCCCTGTCAGCCTCGTCTATGGAGTGGCGCGGTAATCCCAATAATACCGCACGGTAACAGCAGGTAACAAAGTGTATGAGAGCGGGCTGCTACGGTGCCGAGGCCAGCCAGATGCCGACGGCCGGGTTCGATCTCACAGCACGAATCTGTCCTAAGGACAATCTCAAAGCATGCTGAATACCCTTTGTTACACAACCTCATTCGGGCGAAATAGAAGGATTCAAATGTGCGTCTTCGAGTTCGGAGATGTCATATGCGACAAAGGATCATAGTGATTGCGCTTCTTGGCGGACTCTCAAGCTTGGGCAATCCCCAGGCGGCGAGCGCCAAAAATGCCTCTCAGGCCCAGGCAATGTTTGTCAGCCCGATGGGAGAGCCATTTCGCCCGTCACCCGACAGCACCGAGCGACCGTTCATGATGTGGTTCACGGCCGCCGACCTCGACCACAATGGCAGACTCGACTCGGCGGAATTCGGGGCTGACGCTCTCCGCTTCTACAAGGTCCTCAACGTGGATGGCGATGAAGAGATCGGACCCGCGGAAATCACGCGCTATGAAGAGGAGATCGTTCCGGAGATCCGCGATCCGTTGCGCGGTCGCTCTATCCCAAGGCCGGGCATGCCTGCCGGTAAGGGTAAGATGGGCGGCGGTGGCCTGGGCGGCATGGGCTCGATGGGCGGCGGTGGCGCGGGCGGCATGGGCTCGATGCGTGGTATGGGTGCTCGAGGCGATATTGCGGATAAGATAGCGAAGGCGCAGAAGATGGCAGCCAATAGGCCTCAGGGGCTAGGCGGCGTGGACAAATTGGTTGACGCTGGATCGGGCGGTTGATTCAAGGCTTCCTTTTGGAGGCGTGATTGAGCTGGGGCGATCTGAGCGAAGCAGAGTGGCGGGTCTTGAAGGATCTGTTGCCGATCGAGCCATCGATGCGTGGTCGCGGACGGCGTCCGACCGAGAACCGTTCGGTTTTGAACGGCATTTTGTGGCGGCTGCGTTGCGGTGCTCCGTGGCGCGACGTGCCGGAGAAGTACGGTAAGTGGAACACGATCTACCGGCGGTTCAGGCGCTGGAGCGAGGCCGGCACCTGGGAGATCGTGTCGATCACCCTGGCCGAGATGATGGCGGACACCGGCCACTACAGCATCGATAGTACCACCATCCGCGCTCACGTTTCGGCAGCGGGGGTAAAAGGGGGACTCATCGACAGGCTCTTGGCCGCTCGCGGGGCGGGTTCGGCTGTAAGATTCACTGCATCGCCGATGCCGGTGGGCGACCGCTCGCCTTCCATCTGACAGGTGGGCAGGCCGCCGACTGCAAGGCGTACGACACGCTGATAGCACTGCCCGAAATCGAGCCGGCCGCGCTGCTGGGTGACAAGGGGTACGACGCCGACGCCATCCGTGACGATCTACGTGGCCGCGGGGTCGACGCCGTCATCCCGGGACGATCCAACCGTAAGAAGCCGATCATCCACGACCGCACTCTCTACAAGGAACGCAATCGTATCGAGCGCATGTTTGGTCATCTCAAGATCAATCGCGCGGTCGCCACCCGATACGACCAACTCGCCGAAAGCTTCCTCAGCATGATCCAGATCGCTGCCACCCGCTACCTGCTTAAATTCGTCCACGCTGCCTAGAACTCTACGGACTGTTGCCCATTCCGCAACCCGTCGCATCGGCTGACACCAACTTCAATCGCGGCATCACCGAAGCTGAATTTCTGAAAGCTGCCCAGCAGCGGTTCCAATATCTCGATCAGGATCAGGACGGTGGCTTTGTCGCCGAAGAGGCTCTCCAGATCATTAAAGCGAGAAGGCGGCGGCGGTGATCTATTGCTGTCGGTTGGCGTGGGCAGGAGACTGCGCTGCAAGCAGTCGTGTTTGCGACCAGCTTGCGGCGGTGAACTGAGGCAGACGGCGCCTTGGCGGCATTGGAGCAGTAAGAGGGCCTGTCCGGCGCTGGGCGCGAAAACCGCGGAAGACCGCCATCGCCTATTCTAGCGTCGCCTTCGGCTATGGTCGACAACGCGCTGCGGTAATGCTTCCACGGTCACGGTTTGGATCGAACGAGCCGACAGCAGACCCTACCGTCGCTCATCGACGACGGACCGGCGTCGCTCCCGCTGATCGGGCGTGGCTCGGAGCCGCCTATGCACGGCTCGATCCCTTGCGCGCCGGCGGGAGCGGCGGCGCCGAGCTCGGCCTCGCGATCGTGCGTGCGCTGGCCGAGGCGATGGGCGGCACCGTCGCCTCCGGTCCGACCCGGCAGCCGACTACACGTCGAGGTCGCCTTGCTCACCGCCGAACGGAGAGCTGAGCCGATGGCGTGGCAGGCATCGGGCCCACAGGTCGGGCAGGCCGGCCTTCCCGGGCAATCGAGCAGCGCGCGGGTCGATTTTTTTCGATCGGCGCGACGGATGGCCGGCGCTGATCCGTTCAAGCCCTGTCGGTCGCGCAAGTGCCGGCGGGTAATTGCGTCATGGGAGACTTGGACATGAAGATGGTCATCGCGGCCCTGGCCGGGCTTGGCATCGTCGCGGCGGTGCCGGCGTCGGCGCAGGTCAATGGACGCCAGCACCACCAGCGCGACCGGATCGCGCAGGGCTGGAAATCGGGCGAACTCACTGGCCGCGAGGCGACGCGGCTCGGCCGCCAACAGTATCGGATCGGTCGCACCGAGGCACGGATGCGGGCTGATGGCGGCGGGCTTGGCCCACGCGAGCGCGCACGGCTGCACGCCCGTCAGGATCGGGCAAGCGCCAGCATCTACGCCAAGAAGCACAATCGCCGGGACCGTTGACATGATCGGGCTCAGAGTATCGCCGAGTGTCCTGATGGCTGCGGGCATGATCGCCGCGACGCCGGCCGAGGCACAAGATCGCGACAATAATCCTCCGGGGCCACGCGGCGGACCGGGCACCAACTGGGAAAATCCGCGGGGTCCGAGCGGGGGTCTTGGCGCGTCGCCCGACCGGCGGCGGTTCGTGATCCGCGGCCGGCCGGTGGTGTTTGTGCTTCGCCCGGGCGGCTATTATTATCACGCCGGTCATGGCTACTGGCATCCCCCGTTGGGGCTGGTGGAACCAGGCGCGCCGCTGCTGGCTCGACCGCGACGGCAACCCGCCTGGCCCCCGTGGCGGACCCGGGACGAACTGGGAGAATCCGCCCGGCTGGCGCGGCGGACCCGGAGCCTCGCCCGATCGCTATGGAAGGTGCCGCTGATGCGTATGAAGATACCTCTGATATTCTCGAGCGTGATGGCGCTCGCCACCCCCGCCGCCGCCGCGCCGCAAGGCGTCGACCTGGCGACATTCCAGGCGGCGGCGCGCACGCGGCTGCTCCAGGCCGACACCAACGGCGACGGACGGCTTGCCAAGGCCGAATGGACCGCGCGGCGGCAAGCCGCTGGGGCCGAAGTCAAAGGCGATCCGGCGAAGATGTTCGACCGGATCGACGCCAACCGCGATGGCGCGCTCGATACTGCCGAGCTCGACGCTCTGCTGGCCCGCCGCTTTGTGCGGATGGACGCTGACAAAGACGGCCTCCTCACTGCCGACGAACGCCGCGCGGTCCGGGGGAGAGTGGGCGATTGAGGTCGCCCGGAGTCCGGGTCCTTGACCGCTCCTCCCGGCGAGGATCCCGATGCGGCGCTGCTCACGCTTGTCGGGAAGGGCGACGGCGGTGCGGCGCGCGAGATGGTCGCGCGCAAGCTGCCGCGCCTGCTCGCGCTGGCGACGCGGATGCTGGGCGACGCTGCGGAGGCGGAAGATGTCGCGCAGGAGAGCTTCGTGCGCCTCTGGCGGCAAGCGCCACACTGGCGGCCGGGCGCGGCACGCTTCGACACCTGGCTGCACCGCGTCGCGCTCAACCTGTGCTACGACCGGCTGCGGCGGCGGCGCGAAGTGGCGACGGACAACGCGCTCGACCGGCTCGACCCGGGGCCGGCGCCCGACGCCGGTCTGGAGGAAGCGGGTATTTCGGCGGCGGTCGCGGCAGCGTTGCAGGCTCTTCCAAAACGCCAGCGCGAGGCGATCGTGCTGCAATATTATCAGGAACTGTCCAATGGCGAGGCCGCCGCGGCGATGGGCGTGAGCGTGGAAGCGCTCGAAAGCCTGCTGTCGCGCGCCCGGCGCGCGTTGCGTACCCTGCTCAAGGAGGACGCCGATGACCAATGATGCAGCGATGACGCCCGAGCGCTTCGCCGCATTGGCCGATGCCTATGGCGCGGATTTGCGCCGCTGGCCATCGCACGAGCAGGACGCGGCCCAGGCCATGCTTGCGACCGATCCCGCAAATGCCCGCGATGTTCTCGCGCGCGCCGCGACACTCGACGGACTGCTCGATCGGCACCGGGTCCCCGCGCCATCGTCGGCGCTGATCGGCCGCATCCTGTCATCCGCGCCACAGCCCGGCCTGCTTTGGTCGCGCGCGAAGCTGTGGTGGTCCGGGCTTGGTCTGGCGGGCATCGGGCTTGCCGGCGCCGTGACCGGCGCGCTCGCCTTGTCGCTGGCGACGCCGGCGCTGCTCGATCATCGCAGCACCGGACTGGCGGAGGAACAGACCATCTTCGGCGAAGTCGACCTTGACGGGACCGCCCCATGAGCAGCCGCACGTTGCGCATCGTGCTGATCGTCTCGCTGATCCTCAACGTCTTCGTGATCGGCGGCGTGGTTGGCGCGGCCATCATGTGGAAGCGGGTCGATGCGCAGCGCCCGCTCGCGGGGATCGGCCGCCCCGCGCGGCTGCGCCAGGCGGCCGAGGCGCTCGCGCCCGAGAACCGGCGGGCGCTGCGCCAGGCGGTTCGCGCCGCCGCCCAGTCGCTCAAGCCCGAAGTGGAGCGCGCACGGGGGGCGCGGCGCGAAGCCGGACGGCTGCTCGTCCAGCCCGAGCTCGACCGCGCCGCGCTCGATGCCACGCTGGGCCGCGCGCGCGCCGCCGATATCGCCATTCGCACGCGCCTGGAAACCGCGGTTGTCGACGTCGCGTCGCGACTTCCGGCCGACGAGCGAATCGCCCTTGCCGAAGGTCTCGACCGGTCGGGCACGCTGCGCCGCTCGAGGGAGGCGCGACCCCAGCCGAACCGGCCCTGAGGAAAATCGCTTTCGCCGCGACGGATTTACGCGTTGCCAACGTTGAAGGCGGGAAGGAGACCGGAGTGACCGCAGCTGCCATTGCCCTCAACCGCTTCGGCCTGGGCGCGCGTCCCGATCAGGCGGCGCTCGACCGCCCCCAAGCCTGGCTGCTCGCCCAGCTCGACCGCTACGAGCCGCGGCCGGCTGCGATCGCGGCGCTTCCGCCGACGTCCACGATCGCCGGAAACCTCAGCGACTATCTGGAAATGCAACGCCAGAACCGGTGCCAAAAAAGGGACGAAAATCCGGGGACGATGGCGGACCGGCCGCAAACGCCGCAGCGTCGCCGCGCGGCCGGCTATGCGCCGCCGCCGATGAGCGGCGAGCCGATGGCCGGTGAGGCCGGCCTGCAGGACAAGGGTGGAATCGGGGCAATGGCCGAGCGGGGCACGGCCGCGCCGCGCGATCCGGTCGCGCAGGCACGCCGCTTCGCGCGCGATCAGGCACGCAGCTATTATATGGGCGCGGTCGCGGCGCGCGCGCAGACGGCGCTGACCAGTCCTTCGCCCTTCGCCGAGCGGCTCGTGCATTTCTGGGCGAACCATTTCGCGGTTTCGGTCGACAAGCTCGTCGTTATCGGCTTGGCCGGTCAGCTCGAGTTCGAGGCGATCCGCCCGCATGTGATGGGCAAGTTCGGCGACATGCTGCAGGCAGTCGAGCGTCATCCCGCCATGCTGCTTTACCTCGATCAGGCAGCGTCGATCGGGCCCAATTCGACCGGCGGCCAGATCGCAGCGCGCCGCCAGAATGCCGGGCTGAATGAGAATCTCGCGCGCGAGATTCTCGAGCTGCACACGCTCGGTGTTCGTACCGGCTATGGCCAGGGCGACGTGACCGAGCTTGCCCGCGCGCTCACCGGCTGGACGGTCGCGGGGCTGGGGCGCGGCGCCGGCGCGCGGTTCGTCGGCATCGATGGAGAACCCGGCAGCTTTGTGTTTGCCGCGCGGCTGCACGAGCCGGGTTCGCGCACGGTGCTCGGCCGGCCCTTCGCTCAAGCGGGTGAAGATCAGGCGGCAGCCGTGCTGGACTTCCTTGGCACCCATCCGGCGACCGCCCGACATATCACCACCAAGCTGGCGCGGCATTTCGCCGGCGACGATCCGCCCGTCGCACTCGTCGCGCGGCTCGAAACCGCGTTCCTCAAGACCGGCGGCGATCTGCCGAGCCTCTACCGCGTGCTCGTCGACGCGCCCGAATGCTGGATCGCGCCGCCGGTCAAGTTCAAGAATCCCTGGGAATGGAGCATCGGCGCGATGCGTGCGCTTGGGCTCCGCGAGGTCCAGCCGCAGGCAGTGACCGGATTGCTCACGCAGCTCGGGCAGCCGGTGTGGCGCCCGGGTTCGCCGGCCGGCTGGGACGACGTTGCCGCTAGCTGGGCCGGCCCCGATGCGGTCATGCGCCGCGTCGAGGCGGCCGAGCGCATGGCTGGCCGGATCAGCGACACGCTTGATGCGCGTGCCCGGGCTAGCCAGCTCTTCCCCGCCGCGCTCAGCGACACCACCGCGCAGGCGATCGCGCGCGCCGAAAGCCCCAGCCAGGGCTTGGCGCTGCTGCTCGTCGCGCCCGAATCGATGCGGAGATAAGACCATGCTCAATCGGCGCAGCTTCGTTACCGCGCTCGGCTCGACAGCCATCCTCTTGCCTGGCCTGGGCGGGAGCATGGTCTTCGCCAAGGCGGCGACCGACCGGCGCTTCGTCTTTGTCATCCAGCGGGGTGCCGCCGACGGCCTGGCAACGCTGGCGCCGGTGGGCGACCCCGCCTTTGCCAGCCAGCGCGGCGTGCTGGCGGAAGATTTCGCGCAGGCGACCAAGCTCGACTCGATGTTCGCGCTGCACCCGGCGCTCAGCAATATCAGCGCGCTCTATGCCAGCAACGAGGCGCTTTTCGCGCATGCCGTGGCATCGCCCTATCGCGACCGTTCACACTTCGACGGGCAGAATGTGCTCGAGACCGGCGGCAGCGCCGCCTACAGCGTCAAAAACGGCTGGCTCAACCGGATGCTGGCGCTGCTGCCGCGCGACGAGGCCAAGGGCATCGCCATCGCCGCAACCGTGCCGATGGCGCTGCGCGGGCCGGTCGAGGTGGCGAGCTATGCGCCGTCGACGCTACCCGATGCTTCGGACGATCTGCTCACGCGCGTAGCGTTGCTCTACGCCAATGATCCGCAGCTCCATGCGGTGTGGGAACAGGCCACGGCGACACGGATGCTGACCAGCGACATGGCGGGCGGCGCCGGGCGCAACGCGGCCGCGACCGGCGCGCTCGCCGCCCGGCTGTTGAGCGCCCCTGGCGGGGCGCGGATTGCGATGATCGAATCCGGCGGCTGGGACACTCATGCCCAGCAGCGCGGGCGGCTTGCGGCGCAGCTGCGCGGACTGGACGGCATGGTAGCGGCGCTCAAGCAGGGCTTGGGGCCGCTCTGGGGGAATACAGCCGTGCTCGTTGCAACCGAATTTGGGCGCACAGTGAAGATCAACGGCACCCAGGGAACCGATCATGGCACCGGCTCGATGGCGATGCTGCTCGGTGGCGCGGTGCAGGGAGGGCGCGTCGTCGCCGACTGGCCGGGGCTCTCCGATGCGGCGCTCTACGAGGGGCGCGATCTCAGGCCAACGCTCGAACTCAATGCGTTGATCGGCAGCGCCGTCGCCGGGCATTTTGGGATCGAGGGACCGCGGGCGATGGCGGCATTGTTCCCCGAGAGCAGCCGCGCCCGCGTCATCGACGGACTTGTGCGTGCCTGAAGGCAGGCGATAGCGGCGCTTATGAGAGCCGCGTACGTTTGAATCAGATGAGCCGCTCAAGGCAGATCGAGGGCAAAAGCGCCACAAATCCGGACGTTGACCAAATCCTGCGTTCTTCTTCCTGAGGTGGCGGGTGGAGCACCGCATGAAGCTCGCACGTCCGCTTATGCGCCTCCTTCGCTCGTGACCCAACGCTCCGCGTACGGGCGTAAGCAGTAGCGCTCGCGGCCAGAGTTGGCGGTGAAGAGCGGAGAGCGGCGGCTTCGGGCGGTTCTAAGATAGTATGAGCGGCGATACATATTCGTTATGTTTGTCCTGCACGGGGCACCACACCTGCGACGGAGCAAGACGTGGCGCGTGCGCTCGGCCTCGATTTCGGCACCACCAACACCGTCGTCGCGCTCGCCGAGGACGATGACGCAAGGCTGGTGGAGTTCGTCGGCGACGCGGCGACCGGCGCAGTGTTTCGCTCCGCCTTGTGCTTCTGGGAGGACGAGCAGGGCTGGAACGGCGTTGCGCACGAAGCGGGGCCGTGGGCGATCGCCGAATATCTGGAGGCGCCGCTCGACAGCCGCTTCGTCCAGTCGTTCAAGACCGTCGCCGCCAGCGCGCTGTTCGAGCGCACGACGATCTTCAACCGCCAGATGCGCTTCGAGGATCTCGGCCGCGCGTTGCTCCAGAAGCTGGTGCGCCATGCCGGCGGGCAGCTCGACGATCGTCCGGCGCGCGTCGTGGTCGGCCGCCCGGTCGAATATGCCGGCGCGCGTCCCGACGAAGCGCTGGCGCGGGCCCGCTACGACCTGATGCTGCGCGAGTTCGGCGCGGAGGTGCATTACGTCTTTGAGCCGCTCGGCGCGGCGCACAGCTTCGCGGCGCGGCTGACCGAGCCCGCGACGATCCTGGTCGCCGATTTCGGCGGCGGCACGACCGACTTCTCGCTCGTCCGCGTCGCGGCGCCCGGCGCGGCGCGGCGCTGCGTCCCGCTCGCCTCGACCGGCGTCGGGATCGCGGGTGATCGCTTCGACCAGCGGATCGTGGCGCAGCTGGTGCTGCCGCTGCTCGGCAAGGGCGGGCAGTATCGCTCGTTCGGCAAGGTGCTGGAAATCCCCGGCGGCTATTTCAACGACGTGGCGGACTGGTCGCGGCTGGCGATGATGCGCAACCGCCGCACGCTGGAGGAACTGCGCAAGCTGCAACGCGACGCGCTCGACCCCGAGGCGATCGGACGGATGATCGCGTTGGTGGAGGAGGAACAGGGCTTCCCGCTCTACGACGCGGTCGGGCGGTTGAAGCGCGCGCTGTCGGGCAATGACCATGCCGAATTCGTCTTCGACGGCGGGGGCGTGACCATCGCCGCCGATGTGACGCGCGCCGACTTCGAGCGCTGGATCGCCGACGATCTCGTGCGGATCGAGGGCGCGCTCGACGCCGCACTGGTGCGCGCGGGGGTGGAGGCGACGGCGATCGACCGCGTGTTCCTGACCGGCGGCTCGTCGCTGATCCCCGCGATCCGCGCGATCTTCGACCGACGCTTCGGCCCGGAGCGGATCGCGACCGGCGGCGAGCTGACCTCGATCGCGCACGGCCTCGCGCTGATCGGGGCCGAGCCCGACGTCACGCCTTGGGAGGCGTGAGCATGGTCTATACCGACATCGCGACGCGCACCTGGGATCACGGCTGGCGGCTCGATCCGATCGTGCGCAGCCTGCTCGACACCGACTTCTACAAGCTGCTGATGCTGCAACTGATCTGGCGGCGGCATCGGACCACGCACGCCACCTTCGCGCTCATCAACCGCACCAAGGCCGTGCGGCTCGCGGAGGTGATCGACGCGGCCGAACTGCGCGCGCAGCTCGATCATGCGCGCGGGTTGCGCTTCGCCAAGAAGGAGCTGATCTGGCTGGCGGGCAACAGCTTCTATGGCGAGGCGCGGATGTTCGCGCCCGATTTCCTCGCCTGGCTCGCCGACTTCCAATTGCCCGACTACGACCTGCGCAGCGTGGACGGCCAGTTCGAGCTGCACTTCGAGGGGCCGTGGACGCACACCACGATGTGGGAGATCCCCGCGCTGGCGATCGTCAACGAACTGCGCGCCCGCGCGGCGCTGCGTGGCAAGGGGCGCTTCACGCTCGACGTGCTCTATGCGCGCGCCAAGGCGAAATTGTGGGAGAAGGTCGAGCGGTTGCGCGACCTGCCCGACCTCGCGCTGTCGGACTTCGGCACCCGCCGCCGCCACGGTTTCCTGTGGCAGCGCTGGTGCGTCGAGGCGCTGAAGGAGGGGCTGGACGCGCGCTTCATCGGCACGTCGAATGTGCTGCTGGCGATGGATCACGATCTCGAGGCGATCGGCACCAACGCGCACGAGCTGCCGATGGTCGCCGCCGCGCTCGCCTCCGACGACGCCGCGCTGGCGCAGGCGCCGTACCGGGTGCTCGACGAGTGGCGGCAGGCCTATGGGGGCAACCTGCTGATCGCGCTGCCCGATGCGTTCGGCACTGCCGCCTTCCTGCGCGACGCGCCCGACTGGGTGGCGGACTGGACCGGCTTCCGCCCCGACAGCGCGCCGCCGGTCGAGGCGGGCGAACGGATCATCGCCTGGTGGCAGGCGCACGGCCGCGACCCGCGCGAGAAGCTGCTGATCTTCTCGGACGGTATGGACGTCGAGTCGATCGCCGCCACCTATCGCCACTTCCATGGCCGCGTGCGGACGAGCTTCGGCTGGGGCACGAACCTGACCAACGACTTTCGCGGCTGCGATCCCGATGGCGCCGCCGGGCTGGAGCCGATCTCGCTCGTCTGCAAGGTCGTCAGCGCCGACGGGCGCCCGGCGGTCAAGCTGTCCGACAATCCGGAAAAGGCGACCGGCACGCCCGCCGAGATCGCGCGCTACCTGCGCGTGTTCGGCGATGCCGAGCGGCAGGCGACGCCGGTCGCGGTGTAGGCGTTACGCCTTCTTCAGCGCGTCGGGCTTGTGCGCGGCCTTGCTGCCCTTTTCGGTTTCGACCAGATATTGCGGATCGTCCTTCGTTGCCTTGACCTTGTGGCCCTTGATCGAGGTCTCGGACGTCAGCTTCTTCTCGACCGTCCCGTGCGCGGTGCCGCCGTGCGACTTCCACGTCACTTCGTCGCCCTTCTTCAGATTGTCGGCCATCGTCCGTCTCCTTGCCTGTAACCCGCGCTGCAACCCGCGACGACCGCGCGGGGTTGCGCCAGAGCAATTCCTGCGGCAGCCGGGCACGATACGAACGAGGACGCGATGAACGAGACGGCAACTCCCGACGACGGCGATCTGGTGGCGGCGGACGGCAAGATCGCGGTGCCCGATCATGTCGCGGAGGCGGTGCGCACGTTGCTGCGCTGGGCGGGCGACGATCCCACGCGCGAGGGGCTGGTGGATACGCCCAGGCGGGTCGCGCGCGCGTGGAAGGAATATTGCGCCGGATACGGCGAGGACCCCGGCGTGCATCTGTCGCGCGTGTTCGAGGAGGTCGGCGGCTATGACGAGATCGTGCTGCTGAAGGACATCCCGTTCCAGTCGCATTGCGAACATCACATGGCGCCGATCATCGGCAAGGCGCACATCGCGTACCTGCCGCGCAACCATGTCGTCGGCATCTCCAAGCTGGCGCGGGTGCTCCACGGCTATGCCCGGCGGT
This sequence comes from Sphingomonas sp. BE138, assembly GCF_031456125.1. NCBI lineage: Bacteria > Pseudomonadati > Pseudomonadota > Alphaproteobacteria > Sphingomonadales > Sphingomonadaceae > Sphingomonas > Sphingomonas sp. BE138. The sequence continues at coordinate 101,963 of NZ_JAVDUC010000002.1, read as the reverse complement.
TGCAGGTGCAGGAGCGGCTGACCGCCGAGGTCGCCGACTGCATCTGGAACGGGCTCAAGCCGCTCGGCGTCGCGGTGGTGATCGAGGCGAGCCATGCGTGCATGACCGCGCGCGGCGTCCGCACCTCCGGGGTCGGCATGGTGACCAGTCGCATGATGGGCGTGTTCCGCGACGACGACCGCAGCCGCAAGGAAGTGCTGTCGCTGATGGGGCTCGCCTGAACGCGATGCGCGTGCTGGTGACCGGGGGCGGCAAGCGGCTGGGCGCGGCGATCGCGCGGGCGGTCGCGGCGGCGGGGCATGTGCCGGTGATCCACTATCGCACGTCGCAGGCCGAGGCGGAGGCGCTCGCCGGGGAACTGAACGGGGATGCCGTGCCGGGCGACCTCGCCGACCCGTCCGACGTGCCCGCGCTGTTCGCGCGCGCCTGCGAAGGCGGTGCGGTCGACGGCCTCGTCAACAGCGCATCGCTGTTCGAATATGACGCGCCCGCCGGGCCCGATGCGGCGCTGGCCGCCCGGCTCCATGCGGTCAACGTCGTCGCGCCGTCGCTGCTCGCCGCCGCATTGGCGGGGCAGGGGCGAGGGGGCGCGGTGGTCAACCTGCTCGACCAGAAGCTCGCCAATCCGAACCCGGATTTCTACAGCTACACGCTGACCAAGGCGGCGCTGGCGCAGGCGACGGTACTGATGGCGCAGGCATTCGCGCCGCGCGTCCGCGTCAATGCGGTATCGCCCGGGCTGACGCTGCCGAGCGGTGACCAGAGCGCCGCCGAGTTCGAGGCGGTGGCACGCGCCAACCTTCTCCGCCGCCCGGTCGGCGCGGAGCAGGTCGCGGCGGCGGTCGTCTACCTGCTGGAGGCGCCGAGCGTGACCGGGCAGACCCTGTACGTCGACAGCGGGCAGCGTTTCTGCCCGCGCGACCGCGACGTGATGTTCGAGGGGCGACATCGTGGCTGACTATACGATCATCCTCGACGATCTGGCGGTCGCGATGCAACTCGGCATCCACCCGCACGAGGCTGCGCCGCAGCGCGTGCTGCTGTCGGTGCACCTCACCGTGGCCTACGACCGCATGCCCAGGGCCGACACGATCGCCGAGGTGCTGGACTATGACGCCATCCGCGACGGCATCCACGCGCTGGCTGCCGGCGAAGGCTTCGCGTTGCAGGAAACGCTGGTGGAGCGCGTCGCCGCGCTCTGCCTCGCCGACCCCCGCGTGCGCGAGGTGCGCGTGCGATCGATGAAGCCCGACGTCTTCCCCGATGCGCGCGTCGGCTGCGAGATCGTGCGGCGGCGCTCCTGACGTCATACCCGCGAAGTCGGGAAGCCAGACGCGCAGGCTCCCGCAGAGGCCGCTAGGTCGGAGGTTCCGGATTCCCGACCTCGCCCGAATGACGATGACTTCGGCCGTCATGCATCTCCGGCGCTGTCCTACAAACCCATGTTGCTGATATGTTCTCCATCCATCAAGGAGACAGCAATGATCGACGACCTCATCGACGCGGTGATCGACCGCGAGGGCGGTTACGTGAATCATTCCGCCGACCGCGGCGGCGCGACGCGCTACGGGATCACCGAGGCGGTCGCGCGCGCCAACGGTTACGCCGGCGACATGCGTCACTTCGCGCGACCCGCCGCCGCCGCGATCTATCGCCGCCTCTACTGGCAGCGCCCCGCGTTCGACCGCATCGCGCAGCACGCGCCGCGGCTCGCCGCCGAACTGTTCGACACGGGCGTGAACATGGGGCCGGAGGTTGCGGCCCGCTTCCTCCAGCGCGCGCTGAACGCGCTCAATCGCGGCGCGCGCGACTATCCGGATCTCGCATGCGACGGCCGGGTCGGCGCCCAGACGCTCGACGCGCTTGCCGGCTTCCTCGCCACGCGCGGCGCGGCGGCCGAGACGGTGCTGCTCCGCGCGGTCGAGACGTTGCAGGGCGAACGCTACCTCACGCTCGCCGAGCGGCGCCCGGCCAACGAGGCGTTCCTGTACGGCTGGCTCGCCCAGCGGATCGGGTGAGGGGATGGCCATGCTCGACACGATCCTCGGCCCCGTCGCGGGCCTGCTCGACAAGCTGATCCCCGATCCCCGCGCACGGGAGGCGGCGCAGCGCGAGCTGCTGCGGATGGAGGGTTCGCAGGAACTGGAGCGGGTCAAGGCGCAGATGGCGGCGATCCTCGCCGAGGCGCAGGCCGCCGATCCGTGGACCACCCGCGCGCGCCCCAGCTTCCTTTATGTCATGTATGCGCTGCTGTTGTGGAGCATCCCGATGGGGTTGATCGCGGCGGTGAAGCCGGACGCCGCGCTGGCGATCGCGCGCGGGATGAACGCCTATCTGAACGGCCTGCCCGAGCCGCTCTACGCGCTCTTCGGCACCGGCTACCTCGGCTACACCGTCGCGCGCGAATGGGGGAAGGCGAGGGGGCGGTAGCCGCCCTCCGTCCTCTTCGCACCCCTCCGTCATTCCCGCGAAGGTGGGAACCCATAACCCATGTCGCAGCGATGGAGGCGCAGCGGCGGCGTGTCTGGATCCGCGCCTCCGCGGGGATGACGCCGTTGGGCAGGAGGCCGACGAACGCGACGGGGGCGCAAGACGGCGTGGGTGGGGAAGCGCGAACCTACCCCCGCGACAACCGCTGCGGATCGGGCGGCAGTCGCAGGCCGGCACCATGCGCCGCCTCGAGATATTCGGTCGCCATCGCATAATGCGCTTGGCAGACGGCGGGATCTTCCGCTTCGGCAGCCAGCCGCAATTCGGCTTCGGCGCGGGTCTGGAAGTACAAACGGTCCTTGTCGGTGATCATCTTGACGCCACTCACTCTCCGGCGCGCGATATGGCGCTTTTCGTGTGTCGCTACCATTGCCGGCTTTACAAACTTTCGTTGCTCTTGCCGGGAAGCACGACGCCCCCCAAATCGCGGCGCTATGAGCGGTAAAGATCCCCACTCCATGCCCGTCTGGCATGGCACCACCATTCTTTCGGTCCGGCGCGGCGGCAAGGTCGTCGTGATCGGCGACGGTCAGGTCTCGATGGGCCAGACCGTGATGAAGCCCAACGCGCGCAAGGTCCGCACGCTCGGCGACGGGAAGGTCATCGCCGGTTTCGCGGGCGCGACAGCCGATGCCTTCACGCTCTTCGAGCGGCTGGAGGCCAAGCTGGAGCGGCACGGCTACCACCTGATGCGCGCCGCGGTGGAGCTGGCCAAGGACTGGCGCACCGACAAGTTCCTGCGCAACCTGGAGGCGATGATGATCGTCGCCGACAAGGAGGTGACGCTGATCCTGACCGGCAACGGCGACGTGCTGGAACCGGAGGCGGGTGTCGCCGCGATCGGTTCGGGCGGCAATTACGCGCTCGCTGCGGCGCGCGCGCTGGTCGAATATGAGGACGATGCCGAGGTGCTGTGCCGCAAGGCGATGAAGATCGCCGCCGAGGTCTGCGTCTATACCAACGACCGCGTCACCATCGAGACGCTGGAGTCGACCACCTGACCTCTTCGTGCGGCCCCGGCGAGAGCTGGGGCCTCCGGGTCGGGGCGGGTGCGCTTGCCACACGAGATCCCAGCTTTCGCCGGGATGACGACAGGCTCTCAACATTCGGCGCCACCGTCTCAACATTCGCAACATTCGCCGACCAAGGCTTTGAAAAACCATGAACGATAATTTGACCCCCAAGGCGATCGTCGCCGCGCTCGACGCGCACATCATCGGGCAGAAGGATGCCAAGCGCGCGGTCGCGGTGGCGCTGCGCAATCGCTGGCGGCGGCAGCAGCTCGCGCCCGACCTGCGCGACGAGGTGACGCCCAAGAACATCCTGATGATCGGCCCGACCGGCTGCGGGAAGACCGAGATCAGCCGCCGCCTGGCGAAGCTGGCGGACGCGCCGTTCGTGAAGGTCGAGGCGACCAAATTCACCGAGGTCGGCTATGTCGGCCGCGACGTCGAGCAGATCGCGCGCGACCTGGTCGAGGAAGCGGTGCGGCTGGAAAAGGAACGCCGCCGCCTGGCGGTGAAGGACAAGGCCGAGGCCGCAGCGATGGACCGGCTGCTCGACGCGCTCGTCGGCAAGGACGCCAGCCAGGCGACCCGCGACAGCTTCCGCCAGCGCTTCAACGAGGGTCACCTCGCCGACAAGGAGGTCGAGCTGGAGCTGCAACAGGCGCCGCAGATGCCGTTCGAACTGCCCGGTGGGCAGGGCTCGGTCGGCATGATCAACCTCAGCGAGATGATGGGCAAGGCGTTCGGCGGCGGTCCGAAGCAGCGCCGCAAGCTGCTGGTCCCCGCCGCGTGGGAAAAGCTGGTCGAGGAAGAGGCGGACAAGCGCCTCGACCAGGATGAGGTCAGCCGCGTCGCGCTTCAGGACGCCGAGGAGAACGGCATCGTCTTCCTCGACGAGATCGACAAGATCGCGGTCAGCGACGTGCGCGGCGGTTCGGTCAGCCGCGAGGGCGTGCAGCGCGACCTGCTGCCGTTGATCGAGGGCACGACCGTCTCGACCAAATACGGCCCTATGAAGACCGACCATATCCTCTTCATCGCCAGCGGCGCGTTCCACGTCGCCAAGCCCAGCGACCTGTTGCCGGAGCTTCAGGGCCGCCTGCCGATCCGCGTCGAGCTGAAGGGGCTGACCGAGGACGATTTCGTTGCGATCCTGTCCGACACCAAGGCGTCGCTGCCGGCGCAATACAAGGCGCTGATCGCGACCGAGGGCGTGGCGGTCGACTTCACCGAGGACGGCATCCGCGCCGTGGCGCGCGTCGCCGCCGAAGTGAATGGCGAGATCGAGAATATCGGCGCCCGCCGCTTGCAGACCGTCATGGAGAAGTTGCTGGAAGACGTGAGCTTCGACGCCGAGGACCGGCAGGGTCAGGCGCTGACCGTCGATGCCGCATATGTCGAGCAGCAGCTGGCCAGCGTCGCCCGCAACTCCGATCTCAGCCGCTTCGTGCTGTAGGCAGGCGGCGCGCGGGGGGCGGGGCCGCCCGCCTCCCGTCGGATCAGATCAGGTTGCCGGCGATGAACAGGATCAGGATCGCGGCGACCAGCAGGAAGGCGAGATAGTACAGGCCGCCCGTGATCGGGCGCTTGGCCTTTCGATCGAACGTCGGGCCCTGGGTCAACTTTTCGGCGGCGGCATCGTCGGCCATGGCAAATCTCCTGTGTCGCCCACCAACCGGCGGCACCGCAGAACGATCCGCCGCCGCTATCCGGCAGGTGCGATGATCGCGATCTGCCGCCCGTATCCGGGCTCGCCGCGGTGCGTCGCCCGGCGATAGGAGAAGAAGCGCTGGTCGTCGGGATAGGTGTCCAGCCCCAGCGCGGCGACCCGGGTCACCCCCGCGGTCGCCAGCCGATGGACGACATAGCCCTCCAGGTCGAAGCGGTGATGGCCCCCGCGCGCGTCGGCGAAGAAGCGTTCGTTGTCGCGATCGGCATCCTCGAACCGCCGCCGGAACGTATCGTCCACCTCATAGCTGGTGCGCGCGATACACGGTCCGACGGCCGCGACGATCCGCTCCGCCTGTGCGCCCAGCGCGATCATCGCCGCGATCGTCGCATCGGTGACCCCGCCCAGCGCGCCCTTCCACCCGGCATGCGCCGCGCCGACGACGTTCGCCGCCACATCGGCGAGCAGCACCGGCGCGCAATCCGCGGTCACCACGCCCAGCGCCAGCCCCGTCCGGTCGGTGACCAGCGCATCCGCCTCCGGCCGTTCGGCGAACGGTTCGCGCACCGTCACGCACCGCGCGGAATGGATCTGATACGGTGTCAGCAGGCACGTCCCCGGTGCGACCGCCTCCACCGCCGCGGCGCGGTTGGCGCGCACCGCCGCGTCGTCGTCGTCCGATCCCAGCCCGACGTTCAGCCCTGCGTACAGCCCCGTCGACACGCCGCCGGTCCGCCCGAAGAAGCCGTGCGGCACGCGCTCCAGCACGGCGGCGCGGATCGGCGACGCGACGGTCACGATGCGGCGATCACAGCGCGCGCCGCATGACGATGTCGGTGTCCTCGTGGTTGCCGACCATGAACGCGTAGCGGCCAACGTCTTGGAAGCCGTATTTGACGTAGAAGCGCCGTGCCCGCTCGTTGTCGACGAACACCGACAGGTACATCTCGCGCATGCCGCGCGCGCGCGCTTCCTCCAGCGCCCATTCCATCATCTTCGGCCCCATCCCGCTGCCCTGCCACGGCTGGAGCAGATAGAATTGCCGCAGCTCGATCGCGCCCTCCCGGGGCGTGAACGGCAGCCGCGGCGGGCCGAGCTTGACATAGCCGACGACGATACGCCCGTCCTCGACGACCGCCACGGCATAGGCGGGGTCGGCGACCTCGCGTGCCCAGTCCTCAGGCGTGTGCTGTTCGAGGAAGGTGGCGAGATCCGCGGCGGAATAGAGCATGCCGAACGTCTCGGTGAAGGTGGCGCGCGCCACCCCGGCGAGGTCGGCGGCGTCCTTCACGGTCGCGCGGCGCAGCGTCGCGCGGCGGGTCATGCGTCGAACCCCGCCGGGCGCGGCCAGTCCTTGTGCGTCAGTGCGATCACCTTGAACAACTCCCCCATGTCGTCCACCAGCCGGCGGCGGTCGCCGGCCACCCGTTCACCCAGCGCGGCGGCGCGCTGGTCGATCCCCAATGCGCGCAGGAACGCACCCTGGGTCACCGTACCCCATGCAGCCCCTCCCGAAGCCGTCGCCGCGAGCCGCAGCGTCGCCATGTCGACGTGGGCGGTCAGGTCGTGTTCGCCCGGCGCCTCGAAGGGGTTCGCATAGCCGTGATCGTGCACCGCCTGCAACGTTTCCCCTACTGCCGGGCCGTCGTAACCATAGTCGATCACCAGCGCTGCGCCACCCTGCGCCACGATCCGCGCCGCCAGGTCGGCCATGATCGCCACGCTGGCCGGCGACGTCTCGACGATCGCGCCCGGTGCGGCGGTCGCCAGTTCGGGGGGTATGATCGTGTCCGGAACGCTCGCGCCTGCGATGGGCAGGAACAGCGTGTCCTGGCACGCGACCAGCCGCTCGTGCCAGATGTCCCCGCGCTTCACGAGCTGGCGGATCGGCAGCGCGTCGAAGAATTCGTTGGCGATGACGATCAGCGGCACATCGTCGGGCAGGGTGCCGAGCGCATCGTGCCACGTCGCGTCCGGTACGCGCTCGCCCTGCGCCGCGCGCATCGTCGCGCTGGTCTCGACGAAGTGGACCGGCGGCGTCAGCCCGGCGCGCGCCATGACGCGCAACGCGTCGGCGGTCAGCGTCCCGCGCCCGGGTCCCAGCTCGACCCACGCCACCGCTGGCCGCCCGGCGCGATCCCACAGGTCGGCCGCCCACGCGCCGATCAGCTCGCCGAACATCTGGCTGATCTCGGGCGCCGTCGTGAAATCGCCGTCGGCACCCAACGGGTCGCGCGTGCCGTAATAATGCGCGTTCGCCGCCGCCATATACTGGCTGACCGGGATCGGCCCGCCCAGCGCGATCGCACGCGCCAGCCGCTCGGCGAGCAGCGGCGCGGGGGGCGGCACTGGCGGCATCAGGCGACCGCGTCCGGGCCGGCGATCGGCTCGACGCGGGTGCGGCGCTTGGGCGCGGTTGCGATCAGGAATGCTCCCGCCGCGATCATCGGCACGCACAGCCACTGTCCCATGTGCAGCCCGGTCGCCTCGGCGAACTGGCGCAGCTGCGCATCGGGCTCGCGGAAGAACTCGACGGTGAAGCGTGCCACGCCGTACCCGGCCAGGAACAGCCCGACCAGCTTGCCCGGCTGATAACGTGCGTCGGTGCGCCAGAAGAAGAACCACAGCAGCGCGAACAAGATGATTCCCTCCAGCCCGGCCTCGTAGAGCTGGCTGGGGTGGCGCGCCGGCTCGGGCACGCCGAACGGCACCGTCCGCTCGAAGACGATCGCCCACGGCACGTCGGCGGGTTTGCCCCACAATTCGCCGTTCACGAAGTTGGCCAGCCGTCCGAAGAACAGTCCGAACGGCACGCAGCACGCGACATAATCGTGGATGCGCAGCCAGTTCAGACCGTGCTTGCGCGCGAACCAGATCAGACCCAGCGAGGTGCCGATCACCCCGCCATGGAACGACATGCCGCCGTCCCACAGCCGCAGGATCGACAGCGGACGCGTCAGCATCTCCGGCGCGTAGAACAGCACGTAGCCGATGCGTCCGCCCAGGATGATGCCGAGCGTCGCATAGAACACCAGATCGTCGGCATGCCGCCGCGCCATCGGCGCGCCGGGCTGCGCCAGCAGCTTCAGCAGATACCACCAGCCGATGACGATTCCGGCGATATAGGCCAGGCTGTACCAGCGCAGCGTGAACACCCCGATCGTGAACACGTCCGGGTGTAGCCCGAGATCGGAAAAATGTATGTGGCTTGCCGCTACGGCAGCCGTGAGCGCGGGCAGGATCAAGGCTTTCCCCTCGTGAATCGCGCCTCCATAAGGGGGCAATAAGACAAACCCAAGCGGAGAGAGTGATGCGGACCGAGCTTGACGCGCGCATGGATGCCACCGTTGCGGCCCTGACGGGCGAGGGCGGTCCGCTCGCGCTGGGATCGGTGACCCGCTTTGGCCGGACGCTCCCCTGCATCGCCGCCGCACCGCCGACGCTGCCGGCCTATTTCGCGCATTTCTGCGGCGAGCATGGTGCCAAGGACTTTCTGGTCGCCGGCGAGGAGCGATTGAGTTTCGCGCAGGTCCACGAGGCCGCGACGCGCGTCGCGCAGGCGCTGGTCGACGGCTGGGGCGTGCGGCCGGGCGACCGCGTCGGCATCGCCGCACGCAACTCGCCGTCGTGGATCGTCCTCTACATGGGCGTCGTGATGGCCGGCGGGATCGCCACCCTGCTGAACGGCTGGTGGCAGAACGAGGAACTGGCGGCGGCGATCAAGGAAGTCGCGCCGTGCCTAGTCTTCGCCGACGCCCCGCGCGCGGCGCGGCTCGACGGCATCGACGTGCCCGTGCAGCCGTTCGACGATACCCAGCCGCTCGACCGCGCGCTGGCGCCGGTGTTCGCGCGCGCCCAGGGCGCCGCGCTGCCGCAGGTCGCGGGGGACGATCACGCCACGATCCTGTTCACGTCGGGCTCGACCGGGCGCGCGCGCGGGGCGCTGTCGACGCATTTCCAGGTAGTGCAGGGCACCTTCAACTTCCTGACGTCGGCGATGATCATGCTCACGCTGTCGGCGCAGGACGGCAAGCCGATCACCGCACAGCCCGCCACCCTGCTCAACTTGCCGCTGTTCCACGTCACCGCGATGGTGCCCACCTTCCTCCAGAGCTTCGCGCAAGGGCGCAAGCTGGTGCTGATGTCGCGTTGGGACGCGGAAGAGGCGATGCGGCTGATCGAGCGCGAGGGCGTCACCTATTTCGTCGGCGTGCCGCTGATGAGCCTGGAAATACTCAACCATCCGCGGCGCGGCGCCTATGATCTGTCGACCGTCGCGGATTATGCCGCCGGCGGCGCGCCGCGCCCGGTCGAGCACGTGAACCGCATCGACGCCGAGCTGCCGGGCGCGCCGCTGATCGGCTACGGCCTGACCGAGACCAACGCGGTCGGCGCCGGCAACTGGCGCACCAACTATCTCGCCAAGCCGTCGTCGACCGGCCGCGCCTCCGCGCCGCTCGCCGAACTGGCGATCCTCGACGACGCGGGGCGCCCCGTCCGCCACGGCGGCGTGGGCGAGATCGGCATCCGCTCGGCCGCGTGCTTCGAGGGTTATTGGGGGCGGCCGGACGACACCGCCCGGTGCTTCACCGCTGACGGCTTCTTCCGCACCGGCGACCTCGGCTACCTCGACAACGACGGTTACCTCTTCATCGTCGACCGCAAGAAGGACATCATCATCCGCGGTGGCGAGAACATCGGCTGCCAGGAAGTCGAATCGGCGCTCTACATGCACCCGGCGGTGGCGGAGGCGACCGTGTTCGGCCTGCCCGACGACCGGCTGGGCGAGGTGCCGTGCGCGGTCGTGCACCTCTCCGCGCCCGATGCCGTGACCGGCGCGGAACTGCTGGCGTTCGTCGGCGAGCATCTCGCCGCCTTCAAGGTGCCGCACCGCCTGTGGCTCAGCGCCGAACCGCTGCCGCGGCTGGGGACGGAGAAGATCGACAAGCGCACCGTCCGCCGCCTGTACGGCGAAACCGTCGCCGGGTAGCACCGCGTGGGGCCGATAGCCCTTCCGTCGCGTCGCGCCGCCCGCTAGTCCCGCCGGAATGGTGGAGATCACGCGGCGCAGGCTTCTGGTATCGGGCGGCGTCGGCGTCGGCCTGATCGTCGCCTGGACGGCGTGGCCGCGGACCTATGTGCCCAGCCTCGCCGCCGCGCCCGACGAGCATGTCTTCGGCGCGTTCGTGAAGATCGCGCGCAGCGGCAAGGTAATCGTCGCGGTTCCGCAATGCGAGCACGGGCAGGGCGTCTATACCACGTTGCCGCAGATCGTCGCCGACGAACTCGGCGCGGATTGGCGGACGATCGGGGTGGAGGCCACGCCGATCTCCCCGCTCTACGCCAACCCGCTGGCCGCCGACCGGCTGTTCGGCGCCGCCTTCGCGGGAGTGCCCGCGGGGGCGCGCGACGAACACTGGACCCGCGACGCGCTGCTGCTCACCGCCGGATCGACCTCCGTGCGCCGCTTCGAGGCGCCGCTGCGCGCGGCGGGTGCGGCGGCGCGCGTCCTGCTGTGCCAGGCGGCGGCGGCGCGCTGGGACGTCGACTGGCGCGACTGCACCACCGCCGACGGCTTCGTCGTGAACGGCCCGCGCCGCTTGCGCTTCGGCGCGCTGGCCGAGGCGGCGGCGGCGGGCACCGTGCCCGACGAACTGCCGTACCGGATCGGCGACGAAGGCCGATTGACCGGGCAGTCGCTGCCGCGGATCGACGTGCCCGCGAAGGTCGACGGCTCGGCCAATTTCGTGGCCGACGTGCGCCTTCCCGACATGGTCTTCGCCAGCATCCGCCAGGCGCCGCACCCCGCCGCGCGGCTGCTGTCGGCCGACATGGCGGCGGCGGAGCGCGTGCCCGGGCTGCTCCAGGTCGTCCGCAACGATCGGTGGATCGCGACGGTCGCGAACAACTGGTGGGCCGCCAACCGCGCGCTGACCGCGCTGGCACCGCGCTTCGAAGGGCCGGTTCCCCCCGACGATGCGGCGATCGAGCGCGCGCTCGATGCTGCACTCGATGCCGACGGCCACCGGGTCGCGCGCGTCGGCGACGTCGAGGCGGCGTTCGCCGGCGCGCGGCTGGTGGAGGCGGAATATCGCGTCGCTCCCGCGCTCCACGCCGCGGTCGAGCCGCCTGCCGCGACCGCGCAATGGCAGAACGAACGGCTGGAACTGTGGGTCGCGACGCAGGCTCCGTCGCTGGCGCGGGCCGCCGCGGCGCGGGCGATCGGCGTCGCGGAGGCGCAGGTGATCGTTCATCCGATGCTGGCCGGCGGATCGTTCGGCGCCGCGCTGGAGGTCGATGTCGTCGCCCAGGCGGCGGTGCTCACGAAGCAGCTGCGCCGCCCGGTCCAGCTCGCCTGGTCGCGCGGCGAGGCGCTGCTCCACGACCGCGTCCGCGCCCCCGCCAAGGCGCGCATGGCCGCACGGCTGGCGGCAAACGGCGCGATCCTCGGCTGGCGTGCGCGGATCGCGGTGGCGGCGACCGGGCGTGATCTGGCCGCACGGCTGCTGCCGGGCGATCCGCTGCGGCGCGTGGGCGCGATGCTGCCGACCGGCGCGGACGATTACGCGATGAGCGGCACGGTGCCGCCCTATCGCTTCGCGGCCTCGGCGATCTACCACCACCCGGTCGCGCTCGATCTGCCGACCGGGCATCTGCGCGGCGGGGCGGACGGCTACACCGCCTTCTTCACCGAATGCTTCCTCGACGAACTGGCGCGCGCCGCCGGTGCCGAGCCGATGTCGTATCGCGTCGGCATGCTCGGGGATCAGCCGCGGCTCGCGCGCTGCCTGACGACCGCCGCCGCGCTCGGCGGCTGGAACGGCGGCGTGCCGGGCGGCGGGCAGGGGATCGCCTGCCACATGCTGGCGGGCAGTGCGATCGCGGTGCTGGCGGAGGCCGGTACCGATGCCGGGGGCCGCGCGCGGATCGAGCGGCTGGTCGCGGCGGTCGACTGCGGGCGCGCGATCAACCCCGACGTCGTCCGCCAGCAGATCGAGGGCGGGCTGATCTTCGGCGCGGCGACGACGCGCGGCGCAGCGGCGCACTACCGCGACGGCCTGGCCACCGTGCGCCGCTACGGCGAGGTCGGGCTGCCGACGCTCGCCGACGCGCCGGAGGTCACGGTCGAGCTGATCGCCTCTACCGCCGATGCCGGCGGGGTCGGCGACCTGGGCGTTCCCGCCGCCGCCCCCGCGATCGCCAACGCGCTGTTCGCCGCGGGCGGAACGCGGTGGCGGCACCTGCCGTTCAGCGAGGCGTGATGCTGTCCCCCGACTACCCCCCCAACCACCCGCTCTTCCCCCGCCCGCGCATCGGCGTGCTGCTGATGAACCTCGGCACCCCCGATTCCGCCGACACGCGTGCCGTCCGCCGCTACCTCGCCGAGTTCCTGTCCGACCCGCGCGTCGTCGAAATCCCCAAGCTGCTGTGGCAACCGATCCTGCGCGGCGCGATCCTGACCACGCGCCCGAAGAAATCGGCGCACGCCTATCAGCAGGTCTGGACCGAGGCCGGCTCGCCGCTCGCCGCGGTGACGCGCGCGCAGGCGGCGGCGTTGAAGGATGCCTTCGGCGCGGACGTGCTGGTCGACTGGGCGATGCGATACGGCAACCCCGCGATCGGCGACCGGCTGCGCGCGATGAAGGAGGCGGGGTGCGAGCGGATCCTGCTCGCACCGCTCTACCCGCAATATTGCGCGGCGACGACCGCGACCGCCAACGACAAGGCGTTCGGTGCGCTCGCGACCATGCGCTGGCAACCCGCGATCCGTACGCTGCCGCCCTATTACGACGACCCGGCCTATATCGACGCGCTCGCGCGCAGCGTCACCGCCGGGCTGGCGACGCTCGACTTCGCCCCCGACGCGATCGTTGCCAGCTTCCACGGCATGCCGCAGCGGACGCTGGAGCTGGGCGACCCCTATCATTGCCATTGCCGCAAGACCGCGCGGCTGCTCGGCGAGGCGCTCGGCCGTCCGCTGACCGTCGCCTTCCAGTCGCGTTTCGGCCGCGCCAAATGGCTCGAACCCGCGACCGACACCACGCTGGAGGCGCTGGCGGCGGCGGGCACGCGCAAGGTCGCGATCCTCGCCCCGGGCTTCTCCGCCGACTGCCTCGAGACGCTGGAGGAGCTGGCGATCCGCGGTCGCGAAAGCTTTATCGCCGCGGGCGGCACGCATTTCGCATATCTGCCATGTTTGAACGATAGCGACGCCGGCATCGCGATGCTGCGCGGGTTACTGGCACGTGAACTTGAAGGGTGGATACGCGCCGCTTAGGCTCATCGCCAAAAGGTAGGTCGCCTCATGTCGGGGCGGCGGTTCGGGAGAGGAAGATATGGCACGTGTGGCGATCGTCACGGGTGGAACGCGCGGGATCGGCGAGGCGATCAGCGTCGCGCTGAAGGATGCCGGGATGACCGTCGCCGCCAATTACGCCGGCAATGACGAGCGCGCACGCGAGTTCACCGAACGGACCGGCATCGCGGCCTATAAATGGGACGTCGCCGACTACGACGCCTGCCAGGACGGCTGCGCAAAGGTGGCCGCCGAACTCGGCCCGGTCGATGTGCTGGTCAACAACGCCGGCATCACCCGCGACGGCACGATCCTGAAGATGACCTATCAGATGTGGAAGGAGGTCATGGACACCAACCTCGGCGGCTGTTTCAACATGGCCAAGGCGGTGTTCCCCGGCATGCGCGACCGCAAATGGGGACGGATCGTCAACATCGGCTCGATCAACGGGCAGGCCGGCCAATACGGCCAGGTCAATTACGCCGCTGCCAAGAGCGGCATCCACGGCTTCACCAAGGCTTTGTCGCAGGAAGGCGCGCGCGCCGGAGTGACGGTGAACGCGATCGCGCCGGGCTATATCGACACCGACATGGTCGCCGCGGTGCCCGCCGACGTGCTGGAAAAGATCGTCGCCAAGATCCCGGTCGGCCGCCTGGGGCAGGCGCAGGAGATCGCGCGCGGCGTGGCGTTCCTGTGCTCGGAAGAGGCCGGGTTCGTCACCGGCTCGACGCTGAGCATCAACGGCGGGCAACATATGTACTGACGGGCGCACGCCCGCGCCCCGCGGGCCGGTGCGCCATCGGCGCAGCGCCCGGCACGGCCGGCGGGTCGGCGCGGTCGACCCGACCGACGACGCGGGCTCCTGCCGCGGCGCTCGCCGCGACACGACATCGAAATAACACGAGCCCGGCACCATCCGGCACCGGGCTCGCGCCCTCGATACGCTACGCGAGGGAAGGGGTGGGACGGCGGCGAAGTCGCCGTCGCTCGGGTCGGCTCAGCCGACCCGCCGGCCGTGCGGGGCGATGCGCGTCGCGCACCGGCCGGGAGCCTCGCTCCCGGCCTGCGCCCGTCAGCGGCAATACCGCGGGTTGTTCGACTTCTCGACCGCGTTGCCCGCGACCGCGCCGCCGACGCCGCCCAGGACCGTGCCGAGCGTCCGGTCTCCGCGCGAGTCGATCACCCGGCCCAGCAGGCCGCCGGCGATCGCGCCGACCACGGTGCCGGTCGTGCCGTTCGAGCAGCGACGGCTGCGCTCGTAGCGGCGGTCGTACCCGCGATAGTCGCGCCGGTCGTAATAGCCGCGGCCGTCGTCGTAGCGGCTGTAGCGGCCACGGTCGTAACGCTGCGCATCGGCGGTGGTCGGTGCGACGGCGGCGGCACCCATCGCGAGGGCGGCACCGGCAAGAGCGATATTCTTGAACATTGGTCGTCTCCCGTCTCGTATTTCGGTCGGCGGTTTCCCGTCGATGAAAGTGCTTTTGCCCGATTCGCTTTGAGCACTGCCTGAATGCGACCGTTATCGAAGGTTCATCCTTCCGCCGCCCGCGCCGACCTTCTAGGCGGGACCGGTGCGATGGCCTGTCTCCCTGGCGCTGGTACTGTTGTGCGTCCCGCCGTGGAGCGGCGAGCCGCGCCGGCCGCTGTTTACCCCCGCGTTGCGCGTCGTCGCCCGGCCGTTCGTGCCTGCGGGCGGCTGGCCGGCGCGGATCGGCGCGCTGGAGCCGGTCGGCGCGCTGACGCTGTCCGCCAACGAGCCCGAGTTCGGCGGCTTTTCCGCGCTGGCGCTACATCGCGGACACGCGATCCTGCTCACCGACGGCGGGCTGGTGGTGCGACTGCGGATCGCCGGCGACAGGCTGACGACGCTGCGAAGCGAATCGCTCGACGAGGGACCGGAGACCGGCTGGAGCAAGGCGGCGCGCGATACCGAGTCGCTGGCGGTCGACGCGGCGAGCGGGCGCGCGTGGATCGGTTACGAGCGGATCAACGCGATCTTCCGCTACACCGCCGACTTCCGCCATGCACAGGCGGCAGCCTATCCGCCCGCGATGCACGACTGGGGCGTGAACAGCAGCGTCGAGTCGCTCGTGCAACTGCGCGACGGCCGCTTTCTGGCGCTGCGCGAGGGACGACCGCGGCAGATCGGGTCACGTCCGGCGCTGATCTTCGCGGGCGATCCGGCCTTCCACGACACGCGCGTAGCGTCGGCACGCTATCTGCCGCCGTCGGGCTATGCGCCCAGCGATGCGGCGGTGCTGCCCGACGGTGACGTGCTGGTGCTCAACCGCCGCTGGCGCTTTCCGCTCACCTTCGACACCGCGCTGGTGCGAATCCCGGCGGCGCAGGTGCGCGGCGGCGCCTTGCTGCACGGGCCGGTGGTGGCGCGGCTCGGCGCTGCGCTCGGCCATGAGAATGCCGAGGGACTGGCAGTGGCGCAGGAGAACGGGCGGACGATGATCTGGCTGGTCACCGACAACGACGGCGCGTTCTGGCGACGCACTCTCCTCGCCAAGTTTCGCTGGCGCGGCTGACACGCAACGCGATACGGCCCGCCGTCACGAGGACGGCGGGCCGCGATCGGGTTCGGGCAGAGCCGGAAACGTCAGGCCGCGGCGGCGGCCGAACGCTTCTTCACGATGTCGCGCTTCAGGCGACGCGCCTTCAGCGACAGCTTGTCGTCCGAGGTCTTGACCAGCCAGTTGTCCAGCCCGCCATTGTGCTCGACCGAGCGCAGGCCGTGCGTCGACACGCGCAGGCGGATCGACCGCTCCAGCGAGTCGGACAGCAGCGTCACGTTCTGCAGGTTCGGCAGAAACGTCCGCTTGGTCTTGTTGTTGGCGTGGGAGACGTTGTTACCCACCTGCCGGCCCTTGCCGGTCAGCTCGCAAATGCGCGACATGAGACTAATCCTGATTTCGGTTGCCCGGAAAGTGTGCGCCAGTAACCCGCGACGGTCGATCGGTCAAGCGGCGCGATCTGCAACCAGCCCTGCGGAGCGGCGTTGTTGCGGAAACGAATCGGACGAATCGGGAGAAAACGGATGCGCACGCTGCTGGTACTGATCGGGATCGTGGCCTTGGTGTTCCTCGCGGCGTTGCTGACCGGCTTCATCAAATTCGACCAGACCCAAACCGCGCAGCTTCCGCGACTCGAGGGTGGGCAGGCGCCGAAGTTCGACGCCGATGTCGGCAAGGTGACGGTCGGTACCGAGAACAAGACCGTCGCCGTGCCGGATATCAAGGTGCAGAAGCCGGGCGAACAGCCGCGCTGACGCCTTGCGCCTCGGCGCCGGGGGAGTAGGCAGTCGGCGATGATCCCGCTGCCTCCCCCGATGCGTGCCGCGCTGGACGCCGCCCGAGCCGCGGCCGATAAAGGTGAAGTGCCGGTCGGCGCGGTCGTGATGTTTGACGGGCGGATGGTGGCGGTCGCGGCCAACGCGCCGCGCGCGTTGCACGATCCGACCGCGCATGCCGAGATGCTCGCGATTCGCCAGGCGGCGCAGGCGCTCGGTAGCGACCGGCTCGAGGGTTGCGACCTGTGGGTGACGCTGGAGCCGTGCGCGATGTGCGCGGGTGCGATCGCGCATGCGCGGGTCGCGCGACTTTACTACGGTGCGGATGATGCGAAGGGCGGGGCGGTCGAGCACGGCCCCCGCTTCTTCACGCAACCGACCTGCCATCACCGCCCCGAGATCTTCGCTGGCATCGGGGCGATGGAGGGGGCGGCTTTGCTGCGCGACTTCTTCGCCGCACGCCGCCCCTGATCGCAGTTAGCGCGGCGGCAGGTCGTTCTGCGACACCGGGACGATCTTGATCTCGACGCGGCGGTTGGCGGCGCGCCCGGCGTCCGTCTCGTTCGACTCGATCGGCTGCGTCTCGCCGAATCCGCGCGTCGCGATCCGCGCCGCCTGCACGCCGTGGCTCGACAGATAGTCGGCGACCGACGTCGCGCGCCGCTCCGACAGGTCCTGGTTATAGGCGTCGCTGCCGGTCGAATCGGTGTGGCCGTATACGTCGACATATGTCTGGTTGTATTCCGACAGCACGCTGGCGACTTTGTCGAGAGTTGCGCGGAATCGCGGTTCCACGTTCGCCGAATTGTAGGCGAAGTTGATTCCTGAAGGGATATTTAGCAGCAGGTCGTCGCCCTGGCGTGTGACTTCGACGTCGGTTCCGCGCGTCCGTTCGCGCAATTCGCGTTCCTGCTTGTCCATATACGCGCCGATCCCGGCACCGGCGATGCCCCCAATGCCCGCGCCGATGATCTTTTCGGTGCGATCGCGGCGCCCGCCGACCAGATCGCCGAGCAGATAGCCGCCCAACGCGCCCCCGATGCCACCGATCGCCGTCTTCGAGATCGTCCGCTGCCCCGTCTCCGGATCGGTCGTGCACGCCGCCACGCCCAGCAGCGACACGCAGGCCAGCGCGGCAGCCAGCTTCGACGTCAGCTTCATCTTTGTCCCTTTCTCGATGCAACGCCGATCAACCCGACGCGCCGCCGCATTGTTCCGCCAGCGCACTGAACCCGCGGTGAAGCAGGCGCAGCAACAATTTGGCGATTGTCGCCGCCCTGCTTTGCCGCCAAGAGAGATGCCGAACCATGTTACCGCCGTTCCCCTGGACCGACGTCGTCATCATCTTCGCGCTCGTGGCGCTGAACGGTGTATTCGCCATGAGCGAGCTGGCGATCGTTTCCGCACGCAAGGCGCGGTTGGAGGCGATGGCCCGCAGCGGACGGCGCGGCGCCGGGACCGCGATCGAGCTCGCCGCCGATCCCGGCAAATTCCTCTCCACGGTGCAGATCGGCATCACGCTGATCGGCGTCGGCACCGGCGCGTTTTCCGGTGCCAGCCTCGGCACGCCCGTCGCAGCGCGCTTGCAAGCGCTTGGCCTGCCACAGGAAACCGCCGCGAGCATCGGCTTCGCGCTGGTGATCGCGCTGACCACTTACGCCTCGCTGATCGTCGGGGAATTGGTCCCCAAGCAGTTCGCATTGCGTAAGCCCGAAGCGGTCGCCGCACTGGTCGCGCTGCCGATGTGGTGGCTGGCCAAGCTGACCAAGCCGATCGTCTGGGTGCTGGATGCGAGCAGCGCGCTGGCGTTCCGCGTGCTCGGGCTCAACCGCGAGAACGAGGACCAGGTCACCGCCGAGGAACTGCACCTGATCGTCGCGGAGGCCAGCAAGTCGGGTGTGATCGAGGAGCATGAACGCTCGATCATTTCGGGTGTGGTGCGGCTGGCGGACCGTCCGGTGCGCGAGGTCATGACGCCGCGTACCGAGGTCGACTGGCTCGACATCGCACTCGACGATGCCGCGATCCGCGCCAAGTTGCTTGAAACGCCGCACAGTCGTCTACCGGTCGCGCAGGGGTCGATCGACGCGGTCGTGGGCGTGGTGCAGGCGCGCGATGTCGCGATGGCGCTGTTTCGCGGCGAAACGCTCGATCTGGAGCGCCTGGTGCGCAAGGCGCCGGTCGTCGTCGACCAGATCGACGCGATGGATGCGCTCGACGCGCTGCGTCGCGCCGAGGTGCCGATGGCGCTGATCCACGACGAATACGGCCATTTCGAAGGGATCGTGACGCCTGCCAATCTGCTGGCGGCGATCGCGGGCGAGTTCCGGTCGGACGTCGATCCGGACGAGAGCCCCAGCATCGTGGTGCGCGACGACGGATCGCTGCTGGTCGCCGGCACGATGGCGGCCGACGCGTTGGCCGAGCGGCTAGGGATCGACCTGCCCGAGGACCGTGACTATGCGACCGTCGCCGGGCTGGCGCTGGCGGCGTTCCGCAAGCTGCCGGCGGAGGGCGAAAGCTTCGAGGAACAGGGCTGGCGGTTCGAGGTGGTCGATCTCGACGGGCGCCGCATCGACAAGCTGCTGGTCAACGAAGCCTGATCTTGCGGGTCAGCACGCGGCGCCGACCTCGACCACCTCGATTGCATCCTCCCTACCGTTGAACGCCACGGTATCGCCCGCCTCCGCGCCCATCAGCGCGCGTGCCAACGGGGCGGAGAAGGCCAGCATCCCCGCGGGCGGATCGGCCTCATCGTCGCCGACCAGCGTAATCTCACGCTCCTTACCGGCGAGGCGGAAGCGTACCCGGCTGCCGAAGCCGACAACGTCGTCGGTACGCGGTGCGGTCTCGATGGCGGTGGCGCGGCGGGTCTTCCAATAACGCAGGTCACGCGCGATCGGCTTTGCGGCCTCCGCGTCTGATGCGCTGGCAAGGGCCGCCTCCAGGTCGGCGACACGCGCCTCGATCAGCGTCCGACCACGTGGCGTCACGAGGTTGGGGCCGGGCGGGATCGGCAATTCGAAGCGCGGCTCGAGATGCTCGTCGTCGCTTTCACGGCGAAACGCGACGCTCATCCCAGCTTGCCGAACTGCGCTTCGTACGCAGCACGATCGCCCTTCGCGAGCAGTCGCGCCTGTTCGCGCCAGCGATCGCGCTCCATGCGTCCCTGGAACACGCCGAGTTGCGCGTCGAGCTGTTGCGCCTCGGCGTCGTCGAGCCACGCCAGCTGGTCGACGCGCGTAATGCCGAGTTCGTTCAGCCGTGTCGCAATCTTGGGCCCCAGGCCCTTGAGGATCGTGATCGGCTGCGCGCCGTCGCCATCGGGCTCATGCCCCGGAGCATCCGCCGCCACGCTGGCGGGGGAAGCGTCGAGCGGCGCCGCGGCCGCGATCGCTTCGTCCGGCAGGCTGCGCGAGGGGTGAAGCGGCTCCGCCTCCTGTGACGCAACGTGCCGTGCGGTATCGAGCGATCCGTCACCGCCACCGACGTGATCCTGGTTGTCCGCGTGACGTGCCACCACCGGCGGCGCGGCTGCGGCGACGATTGGCGGGGTTCCCTCGGCGGTGTTGGTCGCTTCGACCCCGTCCGCCTTCAAGTCCTCGATCCGGCGCTGTTCTTCCGCTTCGGCCACGCGGCGCTGTCGCTTGAGGCGCGCGCCCCACAGCATCGCGATCACGGTGAGAACCGCAAGGATAGCGACCAGCACCAGCGCGACCGTCACCAGCACGCCGTCCTGCGAGATCGGGTCCACATCAAAGCTGCCAGTGTTCATCAACCGATCCTGCGTGCAAAAGAATGATCGCTCAACCGTCGATCAGCGCCTTGGCTCCGATGTCGCGGCGGAAGAAGCCGGTCGGGAAGTCGACCTTCTCGACGGCGGCATAGGCGGCGCGCTGTGCCGCGGCCACGTCGCTGCCGGTGGCTGTGACCGCCAGCACGCGCCCGCCGGCCGACATCAGGCGCTTGTCCTTCAGCGCGGTACCCGCCTGGAACACGACCGCCCCGTCCGCCTGCGCCGCATCGAGCGCCCCGATCGCGCCGCCCGTTCTGGGCGTGCCCGGATAGCCTTCCGCCGCCATCACGACGGTCAGCGCGACATCGTCGGAGAAGGCGGGGGCCGGCGTGTCGGCGAGGCGACCTTCGGCGACCGCCAGGAGCAGCGCCGCCAGGTCGCCGGTATAGCGCATCATCAGCACCTGGCACTCGGGGTCGCCGAAACGGACGTTGTATTCGATCAGCTTCGGACCGTCAGCGGTCAGCATCAGCCCTGCGTAGAGGACTCCGACATACGGCGTCCCCGACGCAGCCAGCGCATCGATCGTCGGACGCACGATCTCGCCGAGCGCGCGCTCCTCCAGTTCCGGTGTCAACACCGCGGCGGGGCTGTAGGCGCCCATCCCGCCGGTGTTCGGCCCGGTGTCGCCGTCGCCGACGCGCTTATGGTCCTGGGCCGAGCCGAAGGCAGCGGTGGTGGTGCCGTCCGACAGGACGAACAGGCTCGCTTCCGGGCCTTCGAGCATCTCCTCGATTACCGCCTCGACCGGTCCGTGTGCATAGAGGTCGGCGATCGCGGCCTCGGCTTCGGCGCGGGAGGTGGCGACGACCACACCCTTGCCCGCCGCCAGCCCGTCCGCCTTGATCACGCAGCGCTCGCCGAAATCGTCGAGGCACGCGAGCGCGCCGTCCTTCGAAGTGACGCGGAAATACCGTGCCGTGGGGATGCCGACACGCGCACACAGATCCTTGGTGAAGCCCTTCGATCCTTCAAGCTGCGCCGCCGCGCGACCCGGCCCGAACACCGGCACGCCGATCGAGCGGATGTTGTCGGCCAGACCGTCGACCAGCGGTGCCTCCGGTCCGATCACCACCAGGCCAACGCGATGACGACGCACGAAATCCACCACCGCGCGGTGATCCGTCACGTCCAGCTCGGCGATCGTCGCATGTTCGGCGATGCCGGGGTTGCCCGGTGCCGCGAAGAGCGTATCGAGCGTCGGAGACTGCGCCAGTTTCCAGGCGAGCGCATGTTCGCGTCCCCCCGATCCCACCAGCAGGATGTTCATGGCCGACCCCCTTTTCGATACTCAGGCGGGGCGGCTGGTAGCCGAGCCGATGCCCGGCGACAATGCGATGGCGCTCAGCGTCGGCGAACTGTCGGGCCGTCTCAAGCGGATGGTGGAGGGGGAGTTCGGGCATGTCCGGCTGCGCGGCGAGATCTCCGGGTACAAGCGCGCGACCTCCGGACATCTCTATCTCTGCCTGAAGGACGAGAGCGCGGTCATCGACGGGGTCATGTGGAAGGGAAGCGCGGGTGGGCTCGCCTTTCGCCCTGAAGACGGCGTGGAGGTGGTCGCGACCGGGCGGCTGACCACCTATCCGGGACGCTCCAAATACCAGATCGTCATCGAGAGGATGGAACTGGCCGGCGCCGGGGCGCTGATGGCGCTGCTGGAGAAGCTGAAGGCCAAGCTCGCGGGGGAGGGGCTGTTCGATCGCGACGCGAAGAAGCCGCTGCCGTTCATGCCGCGCGTGATAGGGGTGGTCACGTCGCCCACCGGCGCGGTGATCCGCGACATCCTTCACCGGCTGGAGGACCGCTGCCCGACGCACGTGATCGTATGGCCGGTCAAGGTGCAGGGCGCGGGCGCGGCGGAGGAGGTCGCCGCGGCGGTGCGCGGGTTCGATGCGCTGACGCCGGGGGGTGCGGTGCCGCGCCCCGATCTGGTGATCGTCGCGCGTGGTGGCGGCTCGATCGAGGATTTGTGGGCGTTCAACGAGGAGGTGGTGGTACGCGCGGTCGCCGGCTGCTCGATTCCGATCATCTCGGCCGTCGGGCACGAGACCGATACGACGCTGTGCGACCATGCCGCCGACCTGCGCGCGCCGACCCCGACCGCCGCTGCCGAGATCGCGGTACCGGTGCTCGCCGAACTGCGCCTGACCCTGGACGCGATGGCGAACCGCACGCAACGCTGCGCACGCCGCTATGTGGAGCGCGGGCGCGAGCGGCTCGATGCGCTGGCGCGGGTGATGCCGACTCGCGACCGGCTGCTCGGACCGCAGCGGCAGCGGCTCGACGATCTGGGGATGCGCGGCGACCGCGCGCTGGAGCGGCGCGTGGCGCGTGCGCGCGGCGACCTGAGCCACGCCGCGGGCGCCATCCGGCCGGCGACGCTGGAGCGGCGGCTGGAGGCGGCGCGGCGGCGGCTCGCCGATGTCGGCCGGCTGGTCGAAAGCCTGAACCCGGACACCATCCTCCAGCGTGGCTATGCGCGGGTGGAGGCGGCCACGGGCGGCACCGTCACCACGGCGGATGCAGCGCGGGCGGCGGGGGCGCTGTCCTTGCGCTTCCGCGACGGTGCGGTCGCTGTGCAGGTCGAGGGTAGCCCCACGCCCGCGCCGAAACCGGAGCCGAAGGTTGAGCGCGGCGCGCGGCGTGCCTATCCTGATCCATCCGACCAACCGCGCCTGATCTGACAACCGGAAAGCCCGCCCCGATGCTGATGTCCCACACCGATCGCCCTGCCAAGCTCCATTACATGGCCAACGGCTTTCGCATCCTGGCGCCGGGCGATCATGTGGTCTGCGCGGTCAGCGGCGCGCGGATCGCGCTGGAGGATCTGCGCTATTGGGATGTCGCCTCGCAGCGACCGTTCGCCAGCGGCGCGATCGCGATGGAGGAGATGGCGCCGCGGTGATGCGCACGCCGGTGCCGGTCGCCATGCTGACCCTGACGGCCTGCGTGGGCGCACCGCCGGTCGCCCCTGTCGCGCCGGTGCCGCCGGTCGCCGTCACGCCGGCGCCACGGCCGATGCTCCCGCCACCTCCGCAACTGGTGCCGCCGACCCGGTTCGGGCTGGTCGGTGCGCTGCGGCAGGGCGGATTGGCGCTGGGGCAGGTGCCGGCGGGTACGGAGCGGCTGACGCTCGACGGTAAGCCGGTGGCGGTCGCCGCCGACGGGCGCTTCGTTATCGCCTTCGACAGCGACGCGGCACCGCAGGCGCTGTTGGTCGCCGGGTTGGCCGACGGCACGACGCTCACCGCGACGCTGCGGATCGCGCCTGGCGACTGGCGTATCGAGCGACTGCCGACGCTGCGCAAGGTGCCCGTACCCGATGCCGAGTTCGCGCGGGTGCGGGGCGGCGAGCTGGCGCAGATCGTGGCCGCGCGTGCGAAGGGCAGCGATGCGGACGGCTGGCGGCAACGGTTCGTCTGGCCGGCGACCGGCCGCATCTCCGGCCTGTTCGGCGCCCAGCGCATCTATGCCGGTCAGCCGGGCAGCTACCACGGCGGCGTCGACGTCGCGAAGCCCGAGGGTGCGGTGGTGGTGGCGCCGGCCGACGGGGTGGTGACGCTCGCCGCCGATCCACCTTTTACGCTGGAGGGGCGGCTGCTGATCCTGGACCACGGCCATGGCCTGACCAGCGCTTTCCTCCATCTGTCGCGAATCGACGTGCGGGTCGGGCAGCCCGTGCGGCAGGGCGAGCCGATCGGGCTGGTCGGGCGCACCGGCCGCGCGACGGGGCCGCATCTGCATTGGGCGCTGACGTGGCGGGGCGCGCGAATCGACCCGATGCTGGTAGCGGGCGCGATGCCGGGGGCGTGAGCATCGTTCCGGCGCATGCCGGAACGACGACGTTTATCCTCGCGGTACCATTACCTCGATCACGCCCGCCGCGACATGCGCGGTGACCGGCGTGTGCGCCAGCACTTCCCCGTCGATGGAGATCGGCAGCGGTGGATCGGTGCGCACCGTGATCGACTTGCCCGAAAAGCTGACGGTATCGTGATGCCGCTCGCTCCGGCCCAGAAAGCTGTACGCCCAGTTGCGCACCAGCCGGCGCTTGTAATGCCCCCGCACCGCCTGCACGACGATCTCGCCCGACGCGATGCCGGCCTCGTCCACCACCCAGGTGCCGCCATGATAGGGACCGTTCGAGATCCGCACCTCGACCACGCGCAGCTTCTTCTCGCCCTCGCCATTGTCGACGTAGAGCGTGAACGGCTTGAAGCGTGTCAGCTGATACCCCGCCCAGCCGAGATAGCCGACGCGCCCCAGCACCTTCTTCAGATTGTGCGGCACCGTCTCGGCGATCTGCGGGCTCAGCCCCATCGCCGCGCAATTGGCGAAATAATCGTCGTCGATCATGCCGAGGTCGATCCGTTTCGCCACCCCGTCGCGCAGCACGTCGATCGCGCCGTCGATATCAAGCGGAAGGCCCAGCGAACGCGCAAAGCTGTTGGCGGTGCCGAGCGGCAGGACGCCGAGGATGACGTCATGCCCGACCAGCAGGTCGACCAGCCCGCTGATCGTCCCGTCGCCGCCGCCCAGGATGACGAGGTCGGGCTTCTTCTCCAATGCCTTCCGGACGGTACGGTCGAGGTGTTTCGGATCCTTGACTGCGTAGGGCGTGACGCCGAACGGCAGGTCGCGCAGCCGGCGACATGCGCGCTTGAACAGCTTGCGGCCGCGACGCGACCGCGCGTTGACGATCAAGGCGGCGGAGCGAATTTCTGTCATGCGCCGCTCAACGCACGAGCACGCGTTCCGCCTCCGTAACGCTTGCATGGGCGCGCCGATTGCGGGAAAGCGCCTTTCCATGCACGCCGCTTACCCCGCGCTGCGCTTGCGCCGCACCCGTGCCGCCGCCTGGAGCCGCCGGCTTCATGCAGAAACTGTCCTCACCCCGGCAGACCTGATCTGGCCGCTGTTCATCACCGAAGGCCGCGATGTCGAGGAGCCGATCGCCGCGCTGCCGGGGGTGTCGCGCTGGTCGGTCGACCGGATCGTGGCCCGCGCGAAGGAGGCGCACGCGCTCGGCATTCCGTGCCTGGCCCTGTTCCCGAACACGCAGGCCGGACGTCGCAGCGATGACGGTGCCGAGGCGCTGAACCCCGACAATCTGATGTGCCAGGCATTGCGCGCGATCCGCGACGCGGTGCCCGACATCGGGCTTCTGACCGACGTCGCGCTCGATCCCTATACGACGCACGGGCACGACGGGCTGGTCGACGAGCGCGGGTATGTGATGAACGATGCGACGGTCGAGGCGCTGGTCGAGCAGGCGCTCAACCAGGCGCGGAGCGGGTCGGACGTGATCGCGCCCAGCGACATGATGGACGGCCGCGTCGGTTTGATCCGTGCCGCGCTGGAGCGCGAAGGCTTCGTCAACGTGCAGATCATGGCCTATGCCGCCAAATACGCCTCGGCCTTCTACGGGCCGTTCCGCGATGCGGTCGGCAGTCGTGGGCTGCTGAAGGGCGACAAGACCACCTATCAGATGGACCCGGCCAACGCCGAAGAGGCGTTGCGGGAGGTCGCGCTCGACCTTGCCGAGGGGGCGGATAGCGTGATGGTGAAGCCGGGGCTGCCGTATCTCGACATCGTCGCGAAGGTGAAACAGGCGTTTGCGGTACCGGTCTTTGCCTATCAGGTATCGGGCGAATATGCGATGATCGAGGCGGCGGTGGCCGCCGGTGCCGCGGATCGCGACAAAATAACACTCGAAACTCTGATGGCGTTCAAGCGCGCGGGCTGTTCAGGCGTGTTAACGTACCATGCGCCGCTCGCGGCGCGGTTGCTGGGCGCGTGATCCGCACCGAGCGGTTGATCCTGCGCCCGCCGGTCGCCGGCGATCGCCCCGCACTTTACGCGATGTGGGGGGACCCGCTGGGCATGGCCGACCTGGGCGGTGCCAAGGACAAGGCGGCCTGCGCGGCGACGCTCGCGCGCCATGCGGGTTATGCGCCGCTCGGCTTCGGCGTCGTCGAGCGATGCGCGGACGGCCGCGTCGTTGGCCATGTCGGCCTGAAGCCGGGCGCACCCGACACGCCGATCGTCGGGCTGCTGGAGATCGGCTGGATCGTCGCGCGCCCGTTCTGGGGCAGCGGCTATGCGCGCGAGGCGGCGCAGGGCTGGCTGGACTGGGCGTGGGCCAATCGCGCGGAGCCGGCGGTGTATGCGATCACCGCGCGGCGCAACGTCGCGAGCCGACGCCTGATGGAGCGGCTGGGCATGCGGCACGTGCCGGCGATGGACTTCTTACACCCGGCGCACAGCGACGACCCCGACCTGGCGGACAGCGTCACCTATCGAATCGACCGGCCGTGATCGACACCGAACGGTTGGTGTTGCGCCCGTGGCGCAGCCACGACGTGGCGCCGTTCCATGCGATGGGACAGGATGCGGAGGTGATGCGCTACCTGGGCGCGGCCACCACGCTGGCCTGGGCGCGCGCGATGGCGAGCGAGCAGAACGAGAGCGCCGAGCGATCCGGCCGGTGCTTCTGGGCGGTGGAGCGGCGCAGCGACCGCGCCTTCATCGGCTTCTGCGGGGTCGAGCCGGGACCGGCGGGCAGCCCCATCGCCGGCATGGTGGAGATCGGCTGGCGGTTGGCGCGCACGGCCTGGGGGCAGGGACTGGCGTCCGAGGCGGCGCGCGCCGTGCTCGCCGCGGAATGGGCGCGCGGCACCGACCATGTCGTCGCGGTCACCGCGATCGGCAATCGCCGCAGCCGCGCGGTGATGGAGCGGCTGGGCATGGCGCGGGTGCGCGGCGGCGACTTCGATCATCCCGATCTCGCCGCGGACAGCCCGCTGCGTCGCCATGTCCTGTATCGCATCGGCTGCCCCGACAATGTCTGATGCCGCGCAGAAGGGCGTCGCGCCGCGCGGGCTGTTCGTCGCGACGATCCTGACCGGCGCGTTCCTGCTGTTCCTGGTGCAGCCGATGATCGCGCGCATCGCGCTGCCGCGGCTGGGCGGCGCGCCGGCGGTGTGGAACTCGGCGATGCTGGTCTATCAGGCGCTGCTGCTGGGCGGGTACGGCTATGCGCATCTGCTCGGGCGAATCGCGCCGCGCCGGCAGGGCATGGTGCATCTGGGGGTGCTGGTCGCGGCCGCCGCGTTCCTGCCGATCGGGTTGAGCGACCGGGTGCTGCCCGCCGGTGCCGAGCCGGCGGTGTGGGTGCCGTACCTCTTCGTCGTCTCGATCGGGCCGCTGTTCTTCGCGGTCTCGGCGCAGGCACCGCTGATGCAGCGCTGGTACGCGAGCGGACGACCGGCAGGAGACCCTTATCCGCTGTATGCCGCCTCGAACCTGGGCAGCTTCGCGGGGCTGATCGCCTTTCCGCTGCTGGTCGAGCCGTTGCTGAGCGTGACGCGCCAGCGCTGGCTGTGGAGCGCGGGCTATCTGGTGCTGATCGTGCTGGTCGCCGCCTGTGCGCGCCACCTGCCGCCGGGGCGCGAGCCGGCGCGCGAACAGGCGCTGGGTCCGCCGCCGCGACGCGGGCGCGTGGCGCGATGGATCGCACTCGGCTTCGTGCCGTCGGGAATGATGCTGGCGACCAGCACCTTCGTCAGCACCGATCTGGTCGCGATGCCACTGCTGTGGGTGATCCCGCTCGCGCTGTACCTGCTGAGCTTCTCGATCGCCTTCGCCGCACGCCGCGGCGCGGCCGACCTGCTGACGAGCAGTGCACCGGTCACGATCGTGCTGTTCGGCGGAATCATGATGGGCGGCTTTGCGGAACGCGCGACCTTCAGCGCAGTGACGGCGCTGATCCTGCTCTTCATGATCTCGGTCGCGCTGCACACGCAATTGTATCGCCTGCGCCCTGAGCCGGCGCGGCTGACCGGCTTCTATCTCGCGATGTCGTTCGGCGGCGCGCTGGGTGGCGTGTTCGCCGGGCTGATCGCCCCGACGCTGTTCGACTGGACGTGGGAATATCCGCTGCTGATCCTGGCCGCGGGGGCGCTGGTGCCGCAGACCTATCTCACGATCGGGCTGCGTGCGTTCTGGCACCGGCGGGGCATGACGGTGGCCGGCGCGGCGTTGATCGTCGGGATCTTATGCCTGGCGATGCTGGTCATTTCGCGGCAGCCGGAGGGGTTTCGCGAGGTCCGGCATCCCGGCGTGATCTTCACCGCGGTGGCGCTCGGCGGGCTGGTGTCGCTGGGCGCGCGCGTGCCGTACCTGCTGGTGCTGGCGAGCGGCCTGCTGCTGTTCGGCGGGGTGCGTTCCCTCTCGCTGTCGCTGGAGCCGGGTGCGCGGGTGCGCAGCTATTTCGGCGTCTATACCGTTTCCGACGATGCGCGGCGCCGCACGCTGATCCACGGCACGACGCTGCACGGGGTCCAGCTGACCGGCACGCCAGCGCGCGAGCGGACACCGACGACCTATTACACGCCCGAGTCGGGAGTCGGGCACGTGATGCGCGCCGCTTCGCTGGTATTCGGGCCGGGCGCGCGGATCGGCGTCGTCGGGCTGGGGACCGGGACCCTGGCCTGCTACGCGCAACCGGCGCAGCACTGGACCTTCTACGAGATCGACCCGGCTATGGCGGCGCTGACCAGCGCGCGGCGCTTCACTTTTGTCGCCGATTGCGCGCCGCAGGCGCGGATCGTGCTGGGCGATGCGCGATTGTCGCTGGAGCATGCCGCGCCGGGCAGCCTCGACGTGCTGGCGCTGGACGCGTTTTCGTCGGACGCGGTGCCGATGCACCTGCTGACGCGCGAGGCGTTCGCGGGCTATGCGCGCGTGCTGGGGCGCAACGGCGTGCTGGCGGTGCATATCTCCAACCGGATCGTCGACCTGCGCCCCGTCGTCGCGGCGGCGGCGCGGGCGGGCGGGTGGCAGGCGCTGATCCTCGATCATCGCCCCTCGTTGCTGCAGGAAGAGGAGACGCCGTCGTCATGGGTGGTGATGACGCGCGACCCGTGGACGCTGGCGCTGGTCACGGGTGAGGATGCGGCGTGGAAGACATTGCGCCAGCGGCCGGGCTTTGCCGCGTGGAGCGACGATTACGCGACGATCCTGCCGCTGCTGCGCTTCTGAGGCGCGGCCGTCACGCGCCGGGCAACGCGGCGCCGAGCGTGTCGATGCGCGTGGTCTGCGAACGCGCGGTCGCGCGCGCCGCCGCGAGGGCCTGGTCGAGCGCCGGGTAGGCCGGCTGCAACGCCGCGGCGCGGGTGCGCGCCAGTTCGTCGAGCGCATCGATCGTGTCGCCATAGGCGGAACGCAGCGCATCGAGATCGGCGATCGCGGTCTGGGCGGCGATCCACGCATCGCTGCCGACCTTCGCACCGCGCGCCGTGCGCACCAGCGTGTCGGCACGTGCCGCCGCGCGGTCGAAATCGCGCGCGGCGGTGGTGCGTTGCTGCGCATTGGCAGCGAGCGTTGCATCGAGCGCGGCATCGGGGCCGGCAGGCGCGGCCGGGGGCGGTGCCGGCTCCTCGAACCCGAGCTTTTCGACCGGGCGCGGTGCGAGCGAGGGATAGACGGTCGGATCGCTCGCACAGGCGGCGACGAGCGACAGCGAAGCGAGCGGGGCGAAGGGGCGGCGCATCTTTTTTGCCTAGGGCCACGAAAAAAGTGGCGCAATGCCCTTGCGCCCATCCGATTCGCCGCGTAACAGCGCCGCTCCACAGGGCGCCCGTAGCTCAGCTGGATAGAGCATCAGACTACGAATCTGAGGGTCGGACGTTCGAATCGTTCCGGGCGCGCCACTTTCTCCACGGAGGAAGTGAGTGGACTTGAAGGGGCAGCGCAAGCTGCCCCTTTTCATTTGGCAGCATCGCGACACTGTTCTTCGACGGCGCGACGATTGTTCGACGCGGCGTGTCGAACCGCTGCTTCGTCTTCGCCGGGCGCTCATGACAGCCGCCGTGACTTTATCGGTGTCCCGGGCCGCACATACGCTGCGGTTGAATGGCGCGCCTGCCTTTGCGCGACGATATGCAATCACGAGGCGCCGCGGGCTCCGTTCTCAAATCGAGTTCTCGCGGGTGGGGGCTGGCGGGCCGTCGACGATCGTCAGTCATCCGCACGTTCGTTGCGCGCCTTTTCAGATCCGTCGCGCAGCCAGTAGGCGAGCCGCTCCCGCGCCTGCCGACAGCCGCATGATCCGCTGGCAACGTGTCCGGGATCGTCGGAACTCGTCGCCGCCGCGGGGTGATCTCGCATGTTGCTGTCTGCGGACCGCCTGGCCAGAGACGGCCTGCCACCGGAAAAAGACCGCGGCATCCGGTCGGGAGCCGCGGTCTTCGTCGTGTCGGCGGGGCGTGTTTATTCGGCGGCGACGCCGGCGCGCGCGAACATGTCGCCCATGTCGCCGGGCTCCTCGTTCGCGGCGGCGGTGGCGGTCTTCGCCTTCTGGCGCTTGTCGAAGCTGTCCCAGACGTCGTTCCACTGCCCGCGGGTCGCGGCCTTCGAATATTCGGTCGCGCGCGTCTCGAAGAAATTGGCGTGCTCGACGCCGTTGAGCAGCGGGGTCAGCCAGGGGATCGGGTGCTCGTCGATCATGTAGATCGGGCGCAGCCCCAATTGACCCATCCGCCAATCGGCGATGTAGCGGATATACTTCTTGATGTCCTTGGCGGTCATGCCGTTGACCGGCCCCATCTCGAACGCGAGGTCGATGAAATTGTCCTCGAGGCGGATCGTCGTCTGGCACACGTCGGCGATGTCGTCCTTCACCGCCTTGGTCAGGCACTGCCGCTCCGCGCAGAAGGTGTGGAACATCTTGATGATGCCCTCGCAATGCAGGCTTTCGTCGCGCACCGACCAGGTGACGATCTGCCCCATGCCCTTCATCTTGTTGAAGCGCGGGAAGTTCATCAGCATCGCGAAGCTGGCGAACAGCTGCACGCCCTCGGTGAAACCGCCGAACATCGCCAGCGTGCGCGCGATATCCTCATCGCTGTCGACGCCGAAGTTCTGCATGTAATCATGCTTTTCCTTCAGCTCGGCATATTCCAGGAAGGCGCCGTATTCGCTTTCCGGCATGCCGATCGTGTCGAGCAGATGCGAGTAGGCGGCGATGTGCACCGTCTCCATGTTGCTGAACGCGGTCAGCATCATCTTGATCTCGGTCGGCTTGAACACGCGGCCGTATTTCTCGTGGTAGCAGTCCTGCACCTCGACGTCAGCCTGGGTAAAGAAGCGGAAGATCTGCGTCAGCAGGTTACGCTCGTGATCGGTCAGCTTCTGCGCCCAGTCGCGGCAATCCTCGCCGAGCGGTACTTCTTCGGGCAGCCAGTGCAGCTGCTGCTGGCGCTTCCAATATTCGAACGCCCACGGATATTCGAAGGGCTTGTACTGCTTGGACGCCTGAAGAAGCGGCATGGGTTTACTCCGGAAGACAATATGCGGTTCAAAGACGGTCGGGAAGTGATCAGGTTTCCAGGCTCCAGCGCCACATGGCCCAAGCCGACATCGCCAGCACCACGCCGCCCGACAGCGCCATGATCCCGACCATGCGATAGACATAGACGCGTGCCGGACCCTGCGGCACGCGCAGCTGCCACAGCAACCACGCGCCCGACCCTGCGAAGACGGCGGCGACCGCGAACATGATCGCTGATTCGAGCGGCACCGTGTCGATCATGCGACCAAAGCCGCCGCAGCGCGTTTGCCGCCCGAACCCAACCAAGGAGAAGCACGATGGTCGACGTCAGCCAGATCAAGGAACATGCCGAAGTCGTCGGCGCGGACGGCGTGCACGTCGGCACCGTCGATCACGTCGAGGGCGACCGTATCAAGCTGACCAAGAACGATTCGCCGTCCACGCAGGACGGGCAGGGCGCCAAGCACCATTACATCCCGGTCGGGCTGGTCGCCGAGATCGAGGGCGAGACGGTGCGTCTGTCCGCGACCGCGCAGAACGCGCAGGACATGTTCGAAGAGGCCGAATAAGCCCTTCGCCGCGAGACCGGGCGACCGGCCGCGCACGACGACCCCGGCCGCCGAAGGGCGCGCCGGGGTTTCGTTTGCCTGCCGTGGCGCGCTGCGCTTCATCTGCCCGAGCCGTCCTTTACGATGTTCCGACGGCGGTCCGCCGAGTCACGAGATGGTCGCCGCCATATTACGCGATGCACGGCGGATACGCTACAGGTTGTGGGCGCCCAACCCGCGAAATACCAGATCAGCGGCTTTGCGCCGCGAGATCGGGGTATTTGTCAAGGATCGCGCTGGCGACGCCGTTGGTCCAGCCGAAGCCGTCCTGCACCGGATACTCGCCGCCGCCGCCGGGGGTGCGCGTCTCGACGTTATACTTCTCGAGCATCTTGCCGGTTTCCGCATAGGCGGCAGAAACCGTGCCCATCCAGCGTCGTGCGATGTCTTTCGCCGTCTTGTCATCACCATAGCGCGACAGGCCGGCGATCGCCACCCATTGCAGCGGGGCCCAGCCGTTCGGTTCGTCCCATTGCTGACCCGTTTGCACGGTCGTGGTGCGCAATCCGCCTTTTGCCAGCAGGTTACGGCGGGTGGTGTCGGCGACCGCGGCGGCCTGCGCTGGAGAGGCCATGCCGACGAACAACGGCTGGAGCGTCGCGGCGCTGAGCGACGATGTCGTTGATCCGGCGCGGAAATCCCAATCGGCGTAGCGGGACTGGGCGGGGTGCCAGAGGTAGCGGTCGATCGCGGCGCGGCGGCGGGCCGCCATGGCACTGAAATCGCGGGCGCAGGCGCGATCGGCGACCGCTGCGCACCCCGACGCGATGCGGCGTTCCATGGCCCAAATCAACGCGTTGAGGTCGACCGGCACGATATCGGTGGTGTGGATCGTGGCGAGCGTGCGGCCGTCGCGGAGCCAGCGCGAGGAGAAATCCCAGCCGCTTTCCGCGCCCGCCCGGAGGTCGCGAAACACCGCCGCGGGCGCACGCGGTGCCGCGGCAGCGGCGGAAATACCATCCTCGGTGTAGCTTTCATCGCGAGGAGTGTCGTTGTCATCCCAATAGCGGTTCAGCAGGGATCCGTCCGGCATCCGTACCACGCGCGCACACGCTCCCGTGCGGTCGAGGCAGTCGGCACCGGCCATCCAGTACCGATGCTCCCGCCGCAGCGCGCGCAGGCGCCGCGCCGCGATCGCGGGTGCCGGGCGCGCCGACAGGTCGAGCATCAATGCGAAGTACGGCGGCTGCGACCGGCCGAGATAATAGGTGCGGGTGCCGTTGGGGATGTGGCCGTAGCGTTCGATTAGCGCGGTGAAATTGTCGAGCATCGATTCGACCAGCGCGCCCTGTCCGTCGGCGCGCAGCCCGAGCATCGTGAAATAGCTGTCCCAGTAATAGATCTCCTGGAAGCGCCCGCCGGGCACCACATAAGGCGCGGTCAGCGGCAGCGCCGAGCCACCCGGCACGGCCGGCGCGGGCTGCCGCACCAGTTGCGGCCACAACGCACGGACATGCGCGCGGACGTCGCCGCGGTCGTTCTCGCCGCGGACGATGAAGTTGGCGAGCACGAACGCCTTGAGCGCGGCCCCGGTCGGGCGCTGCCGCCGGTAGTCGGCGAGGATCGCGGCCGGATCGCGGCGCGGTACGGCATCGGCGAAGGTCTTGCCGTCCGGAAAGACGCGCGCCTGCTGCACGGCGACGAACAGCGGGCCGTACAATCGCGCCGGCGACGGCGGAGTGGCTGCGGCGAGCAGCAGCGCGGCGAGCGCGGCGAGCGAGGAACGAAGGAATGGCATGACGGCACCCGGAACGTGATCGGGTGCGCACGCTACGGCATTTCTCGGCCGGATTCGATCGTCACGCGTCGTTGGAACTCACGACGGGAGTATGGCGCGGCACGTGCGGGAAGGTCGCGTCAGAACGGCCGTTCGCCGCGGTAATTGCCGGCGTTCTTGTAGCGGCAGACCAGCACGTCCTCGTCACGGCCGCGCGACAGTGCGCACCCGACCTGGACCGTGTCGCGCCACATCACCTGCGTATAGTGGCCGACGTCGGCGACATGGCCGGTGGTGCTGTTGTTGGGGAAGGCACCGGGCTTGAAATAGCGCTTCTCGCGGATCCAGCCGTCGACCATCGCCTCGGGCGAGTAATAGCCGCGCGTGCCGGCCCACAGATTCTCGCCCTCCGGGTCCATGCGGCGCTCCGGCGCATGCTCGAAACGGCCGCTGGTGGCGAGGTACTGGCCCCACGCGTGCGCGGATTCGACCAGCTCCGGGTTCCAGCGCAGCGGCGGGATGCCCAGCGCCGCGCGCTCGGCATTGTGCGCGGCGAGCACGCGCGCGTCGAAGGTGTTCGAATAGCTGGCCGCGCCCGTCACGAACGGGGCGGCGAGCAGCGCGGCGAGCGCCGCGAACATTGGGCGGCGGCGCGGCGCGGAATGCGACAAGGAGCGCGGCATGACCGGGTAACCTCTTCCTGATGACCAGGAAAAATTACCGTGACCGCTCCTTACCGGCCGTTAGCGAATCTGGTTAGGGCGTCTTCACACTTGTGGCGGAGAGGTGTTCCGGACACGCGCTTCGACAAGCCCAGCACGAACGGGGATAATCGGGCGCCGCATTCGCCACCTGCCCGTCGCGATTGCCGCTTACGCACCCACGATCGTGACGAGGTCGCCGCGCGCGACCTGGTCGAACAGCAGTTGCGCGAAGGCGAGCGGCACGCCGATGCAGCCGTGGGTCGCCGAACCGCGCCGCACCTTGCTGGCGTGGATGGCGACACCGTCGTTGGTAAGCCGCAGCATGTACGGCATCTCCGCATCGTACAGCGAGGACGTGTGCTGGCGCGCGCGCATCAGGATCGGAAAGGTGCCGGTCGGCGTGGGTTTGTGGTCGGTCCCGTACAGGATGACGGCCGAGCCGATCTCATGCCCGTCGCGGAACACCGACACGATCTGCCGCGGAAGGTCGACGCGCACGCGCACCGCACCGGTGGCAGGGACGCCCACATCGTTCCATACGTAGTCGCCGAACTGCATCGGCCGCCGGATGTTGAGCAGGCTGCGCACGCGCAGCCGCTGCCCGCCGGTCATCGGCAGCATCCCCTCGCGCCCGGCCGGGTAGCGGAAGCGGGTGCCGTAGCTGCCGACCGTGGTGGCGGTGGTGGCCGCGTGCGCGGTGGATATCGCGCCGCCGATCACGGCAAGCGCCAGCGCGAGTGCGCCGAACCGGCCGCGGTGCATCATGCGGCGGAGGCGCGCGTCCGCTTGTGACGGCGCACGGCCAGACCGGTGATCGCGAAGCCGAGCAGCATCGTCATCCACGTCGCCGGTTCGGGCACGGCCGGCGCGGGCTCGATCGGCGTGGGCGTCGGAGTCGGCGTGGGATTGGTCACGCCGGGGATGCCGGTGGTCGGCCCGGTGGGGAAGACCGGCGGCGGATTGAACCCGGTCCCTCCGCCGGGCGGCAGCGGCCCGAGCGCACCGGGCGTGACCGGGACGGGCAGGTCGGGGACGAAGCCGGCGGGCGTGATCGGCAGCGCGCCGCCAGGCACGACGCCGATCGGTTCCCGCTCACGCACCCCGCTCAGCACCCGCTCCCCGGGTGCAGCGGGGCCGCGCGGCGGCGGCGCGCTGGCCAGTTGGCGGCGGCGCGGGCCCTTGGCATGCTTCGTCGCGTACAGCGCGCCCGCGGCGCGTTCGCCGGGCGAGCGCGCGGTCATGATCGACAACGGGTCGGGCAGCACCGCCAATGCCGCGGGAAGGTTCATCGCTTCCGCGAACGGCACCGTGCCGCCGACGATCCCCATGCCCGCGTAGCCGCCGATCGCGGCGCCGCCGACGCCCAGCACGGCCGCCGCACGCACCAGCGATGCGCGCGAACCGAAGGGCAGAAGGGAGCGCCAATTCTTCATTCGATGGACCAATCCGCTTTGCGTCGTTTCATGAGGCGAACCAACGCACGACTTGCATTTGCGCCTCACCCCTCATGAGAGTCCAGTGAAATGTTGGACGCCGATCGTCCGGGCGATGCAATACGGGACGACTGTGGCCGTCCTGCCACCGTTGAACGCCGCGCCGGGGCGACGAGGCCGCGTCGATCGAACAATTGATCCAAAGGTTAACGACGCAGGTCAAAAGTTAACGGTTGGACAAAAGTGCTCCCGGTGCTTGGCGACCAGCGCGGTCAGCCATGCCGAAAAGGCCCGAACCCGCCGCAATTGTCGCGTGTCGCGGTGCGTAACGAGCCAGAACGAACGGTGGATCGTCACGTCCGGCATGACGCGCACCAGTTCGGGCATGTCGACGGCGATGAAGTGCGGCAGCACGCCGATGCCCGCCCCGCTGGCGATCAGCCGCGCCTGCGCATTGATGCTGGAGCTGCGCAGCGTCGGCGCGGGTAGCGGACCGATATCGTCGAGGTAGCGCAGCTCCGGCGCATAGAGCAGGTCGGGGATATAGCCGACCAGCGGATGCGCGACCCCGAGCGATTCGCGCGTGACCGGGCCATGACGCGCGACCAGCGTGCGCGCGGCATAGAGGTGCAGCGCATAGTCGGACAGCTTGCCCGCGACGACCGGTCCGTGTCGCGGGCGTGCGAGCAGCACCGCGACATCCGCCTCGCGCCGCGACGGACTGAGGAAGCCGGAACTGGCGGCCAGGTCGACGGTCAGCGCCGGGTGCGCGGCGGCGAATTCGTGGAGGTGCCGGGCGACCAGCCACGTGCCGAACCCTTCCGACACGCTGACCCGCAGCAGCCCGGTGAGCGATCCGGCGCCGCCGCGCGCCTCGACGATCCGTTCGGCAGCGTTCTGCATCTCCTCGACCTGCGCGAGCAGCGCCTCGCCGGCCTCGGTCAGCACCTGTCCCTCGCGGGTCTGTTCGAACAGCGTGTGGCCGAGCCGCGCCTCCAACCGGCGCAGGCGGCGGCCGATCGTGGTGGCGTCGACCCCGACCTGCGCCGCGGCGCGCGCGATCTGCCCGGCGCGGGCGACCGCGAGAAAGTCTTGCAGGTCGTTCCAGGCCAGATTGTCGTGGGGTCGGGGCTGCGTCATTGCAGGTGAGCGTTGCAGATTTGCCCCTTGCCTGCAAACCGCCGGACGCCCACACCGGCCGGGTACATAGGAGAGAGATGCGATGCGCAGCGTCGACCATCATATCGCGGGGACGCGTGCCGTGCCGGCGGCGGCGCGCACCGCGGATATTTTCGACCCCAACACCGGCGCGGTGCAGGCGCGCGTGACCCTGGGCGACGCCGCGACGCTCGATCAGGCGGTGGCGGCGGCGCAGGGCGCGCAGCCGGCCTGGGCGGCGACCAACCCGCAGCGGCGCGCGCGGGTGATGTTCCGTTTCAAGGAACTGGTCGAGGCGCAGATGGACGACCTGGCGCACCTGCTGTCGTCCGAACATGGCAAGGTGATCGCCGACGCGAAGGGCGATATCCAGCGCGGGCTGGAGGTGATCGAGTTCGCGTGCGGCATCCCGCATGTGCTGAAGGGCGAGTATACGCACGGCGCGGGGCCGGGGATTGACGTCTATTCGATGCGCCAGCCGATCGGGATCGGGGCGGGGATCACGCCGTTCAACTTTCCGGCGATGATCCCGATGTGGATGTTCGGCGTCGCGATCGCGTGCGGCAATGCCTTCATCCTGAAGCCGAGCGAGCGCGACCCGAGCGTGCCGGTGCGGCTGGCCGAGCTGATGCGCGAGGCCGGGCTGCCCGAGGGCGTGTTGCAGGTGGTGCACGGCGACAAGGAGATGGTCGACGCGATCCTCGACCATCCCGCGATCGGCGCGGTCAGCTTCGTCGGGTCGAGCGACATCGCGCACCACGTCTATCGCCGCGGCGTGGCGGCGGGCAAGCGCGTGCAGGCGATGGGCGGCGCGAAGAACCACGGCATCGTGATGCCCGACGCCGATCTCGACCAGGTGGTCGCCGATCTGTCGGGCGCGGCGTTCGGATCGGCGGGCGAGCGGTGCATGGCACTGCCGGTGGTGGTGCCGGTCGGTGAGAAGACGGCGGACGCGCTGCGCGAGAAGCTGTTGCCCGCCATCGCGGCGCTGCGGGTGGGCGTGTCGACCGATGCCGAGGCGCATTACGGGCCGGTCGTGAACGCCGCGCATCGCGAGCGGGTGGCGAACTGGATCCAGACCGGGGTGGACGAGGGCGCGGAAC
Organism: Sphingomonas sp. BE138; assembly: GCF_031456125.1. NCBI lineage: Bacteria > Pseudomonadati > Pseudomonadota > Alphaproteobacteria > Sphingomonadales > Sphingomonadaceae > Sphingomonas > Sphingomonas sp. BE138. The sequence goes on along the minus strand of NZ_JAVDUC010000002.1, from coordinate 63,355 downwards.
TGGTCGTCGACGGGCGCGGCTTCGCGCTTCAGGGGCACGAGCAGGGCTTCTTCATCGGCCCGTCGCTGTTCGATCGCGTCACGCCGGACATGCAGGCGTACAAGGAGGAGATCTTCGGCCCCGTCCTCCAGATCGTGCGCGCGCCCGACTTCGAGACCGCCGTGCGGCTGCCCAGCGAGCATCAATACGGCAACGGCGTCGCGATCTTCACCCGCAACGGGCACGCCGCGCGCGAATTCGCGGCGCGGGTGAACGTCGGCATGGTGGGCATCAACGTGCCGATCCCGGTGCCGGTCGCCTATCATACCTTCGGCGGGTGGAAGCGCAGCGCGTTCGGCGACACCAACCAGCACGGTACCGAGGGCGTGCGGTTCTGGACGAAGGTGAAGACGGTGACGCAGCGCTGGCCCGACGGATCGGCGCTACCCCGCGGCAGCGAGGACGGCGGACCCAGCCGCGTGCAGGATGCGTTCGTGATCCCGACGATGGGGTGATGACGCGATGCGACGGTGGGCGACGATGATGGCGGCGGGGATGGCGGCGGGGATGCTGGCGGGATGCGGCGGCGGCAGTGCCGACTACAACCGCGTCGACGTGCCCGAGCGCGAGGCCGAGGCGCAGGCGGCGATCGAGCGATCGGTGGCGCAGAACGGCGCGGCGACCACCGCGCGTACCGGCGTGCCGATCGCGCGCAGCACGCCGACCGCGGCGCGCGACCGCGCCTTCCCGACCGAGTTCCTGGGTTACTGGGGGGCGGGCGACAACGACTGCGAGCTCGCCAACACCGCCGCGACGGGGCGCATCAACATCGACGCCGACACGATCCGCTTCTACGAAGGCCGCGCGCGCGTGCAGCGCATGGATCGCCGCAGCCCGCAGGAGGTGGTGGCCGACCTGCGCTTCTCGGGCGACGGTCAGGGCGTCTTGGCGCGCGAGACGTATCGGCTGGACGCCGGCGGCACCGCGCTGATCCGTACCGGCGCGACCGCGACGCAGCGCTATCGCCGCTGCTGAGGATGAGAGAATGACCGACCAGTTCGATTTGACGGATGACCAGCGCGAGATCCAGGAACTCGCCCGCCGCTTCACCGCCGACCGGATCACGCCGTTCGCGGCCGAATGGGACGAAAAGCACATCTTCCCGCGCGACACGATCAAGGCCGCCGCCGAGCTGGGTTTCGCGGCGATCTATGTCAGCGAGGAGAGCGGCGGGATCAACCTGGGTCGGCTGGAGGCGGCGCTGATCATGGAGGCGATGGCCTATGGCTGTCCGGCGACCAGCGCGTTCATCTCGATCCACAACATGGCAAGCTGGATGATCGACCGCTTCGGCTCGGCGGAGCTGAAGGCGCGCTACCTGCCCGATCTGGTCACGATGGAGCGGATCGCCAGCTATTGCCTGACCGAGCCGGCGTCGGGCTCCGACGCCGCGGCGCTGCGCACGACGGCGCGGCGGGAGGGCGACCATTATGTCGTCAACGGGACCAAGCAGTTCATCTCCGGCGCGGGCGAGAACGAGATCTACGTCACGATGGTCCGCACCGGCGAGGACGGCGCGAAGGGCATTTCGTGCCTCGTCATCGAGAAGGATATGCCCGGCGTGTCGTTCGGCGCGAACGAGCGCAAGCTGGGCTGGCACGCGCAGCCGACGCGCGCGGTGACGTTCGACAATGTCCGCGTGCCGGTGGAGAACCGCGTCGGCGAGGAGGGCGAGGGGTTCCGCTTCGCGATGGCGGGCCTGGACGGCGGCCGGCTGAACATCGGCGCGTGCTCGCTGGGCGGCGCGCAGCGGTGCCTTGACGAGGCGATCGGCTATACCCGCGACCGCAAGCAGTTCGGCAAGGCGATCGGCGATTTCCAGAACACGCAGTTCATGCTGGCGGACATGGAAACAGAGCTGCAGGCGGCGCGCTACCTGCTCTACGTCGCCGCGGCGAAGGTGACCGCGAACGCGCCCGACAAGACGCGCTTCGCGGCGATGGCCAAGCGGCTGTCGACCGATACCGGATCGAGCGTGGTCGACCGCGCGCTGCAGCTCCACGGCGGGTACGGGTATCTGATGGACTATCCGATCGAGCGCTTCTGGCGCGACCTGCGCGTCCATTCCATCCTGGAAGGGACCAACCAGGTGATGCGGATGATCGTCGGGCGGGAGTTGGTGCGGCAGTAAGATGTGGTCCCTCTCCCCGCGAAGGGACGAGGACGGGAGAGACGATGACGCAGGACCTGATCACCACCGTCGATGGCCCGGTCGGGCGGTTGCGACTCAACCGGCCGAAGGCGCTCCATGCGCTTAACACCGCCATGTGCCAGGGCATCCTCGAAGCGCTCGAACGATGGCGCGGCGACGAAGGCGTGCGCTGCGTCGTGATCGACCATGCCGAGGGCAGGGGGTTCTGCGCGGGCGGCGATATCCGGATGCTGGCGGGCAGCGGGGCGGGTGACGGGGCGGCGGCGCGCGACTTCTTCCGCACCGAATATCGGATGAACCACCGGCTATTCACCTACGTCAAGGATACCGTCGCGTTCATGGACGGGGTGACGATGGGCGGCGGCGTCGGGGTGTCGCAGCCGTGCCGTTATCGTATCGCCACCGAAAACACGCGGCTGGCGATGCCGGAGACCGGGATCGGGCTGTTCCCCGATGTCGGCGGCGGCTGGTATCTGTCGCGGCTGCCGGGGCGGATCGGGCAGTATCTGGCGCTGACCGGCGCGCGGCTCGACGGCGCGGAGGCGCTCGCGCTGGGGCTGGCGACCCATTACCTGCCCGCCGCGCGGGTCGAGGAGGCCAGGGCGCGGATCGTCGCCGCGCCGGAACGGATCGACGCCGCGCTGTCGTCGCTGGCGGGGTCCGCGCCCGAGGCGGGCATCCTCTCGCACCGCGCCGACATCGACCGGCTGTTCGCCAGCGACGATCTGGAGGAGGTGCTCGCCGCGCTGGACGCGGATGCGGGTGAGTTCGCCGCCGACGTCCGTGCCACGCTCGACACCAAGTCGCCGCTGTCGATGAAGGTGTCGCTGAAGCTGCTGAAGGACGCGGCGGGAATGGCGACGTTCGCCGACGAGATGCGGCAGGAATATGCGGTGGCGTGCCGGATCGTGCAGCGACCCGATTTTGCCGAGGGCGTCCGCGCGCTGATCGTCGACAAGGACAATGCGCCGCGGTGGGAACCGGCGCGCGTCGAGGGGGTGAGCGATCATATGATCGACCGCATCTTCGCGCCGCTGCCCGAGGACGAGGCGTGGACGCCGGATTGATGTGGACGGGCGCGCGCCGCGAACGGATGGAGGATGCGGCACGTTCGGGCCGCGCGCTGGTGGCGCGAGATCCCGGCTTTCGCTGGGATGACGACATGGAGGATGTGATGCCCGAATACGAGACGATCCTGGTCGAACGGCGCGGGGGCGTGACGCTGATCACGCTCAACCGCCCCAAGGCGCTCAACGCGCTCAATTCGCAGGTGCTGGGCGATCTGCTCGTCGCGCTGGCCGCGTTCGATGCCGATGCGACGCAGGGCTGCGCGGTGCTGACCGGTAGCGAGAAGGCGTTCGCGGCGGGGGCGGACATCAAGGAGATGGCAGGCCAGGGTTTCGCCGAGATGTACGGCGGCAATTTCTTTGGCGGGTACGAACGGCTGACGCAAACGCGCAAGCCGATCATCGCCGCGGTGGCGGGCTATGCGCTGGGCGGCGGATGCGAGCTGGCGATGATGTGCGACTTCATCCTGGCCGCCGACACCGCGAAGTTCGGGCAGCCCGAGATCAAGCTGGCGGTGACGCCCGGGATGGGCGGGTCGCAGCGGCTGGCGCGCGCGGTCGGCAAGGCCAAGGCGATGGAGATGTGCCTCACCGGCCGCATGATGGACGCAGCGGAAGCGGAACGGGCCGGGCTGGTCAGCCGTATCGTTCCTGCGCCCGAGCTGATCGAGGAGGCGGTGAAGACCGCGCAGACGATCGCCGACATGGCGCCGCTGGCGGTGCTGGCGAACAAGGAGATGGTCAACGCCGCGTTCGAGACGACGCTGGCGCAAGGCGTGCAGTTCGAGCGGCGGCTGTTCCACGGGCTGTTCGGCACCGCCGACCAGAAGGAAGGCATGGCGGCGTTCGTCGACAAGCGCCCCGGGCAGTGGACGGGCAAATAGGAGGACATGAGATGACGGTGGTGATCCTGATGCTGCTGGCGGTCGTCGCGGCGGGGCTGGTCGCGGTGCGCTTCACGCGGGCGCGGCCGGTGACCGCGGCGGCCGCGATCGGCGTGGTGGGCGCGGCGGCCATGATCGTCGCGATGCTGGCATCGGTGTCGGCGCGGTTCGAGGCAGTGGCGATCACCTTCGTCGGCACGTTCGTGGGCGTCGCGGCGCTGGCGCTGATCGGGGCGATGATCGGTGCGGTGCTGCGCCCGCGCCGCCGGGCGGCGGCGTGATGGCGCGGGTCGGCTTCATCGGATTGGGCAATATGGGCGGCGGGATGGCCGCCAACCTGGCGAAGAAGGGGCATGACGTCCGCGCCTTCGACCTGTCGGCGGCGGCGCTGGACGCGGCAGAGGCGGCGGGGTGCCTGGCCGTGGGCTCGGCCGGGCAAGCCGCGGACGGCGCGGAGGCGGTGGTCACGATGCTGCCCGCGGGCACCCATGTCGCGCAGGTCTATGCCGAGAGCCTGAGCGATGTCGCGATGGATACGGTGCTGATCGATTGCTCGACGATCGACCTGGCCACCGCGCGGCGGCTGGCCGGCGAAGCCGCCGCGCGCGGGATCGCGGCGGTCGACGCGCCGGTGTCCGGGGGGATTTCGGCGGCGCAGGCGGGCACGCTGACCTTCATGGTCGGCGGGCCGGCGGCGGCGTTCGAGCGCGCGCGGCCGTTCCTGGAGGACATGGGCAAGGCGGTGATCCATGCCGGCGACAGCGGCGCGGGGCAGGTCGCCAAGATGTGCAACAATCTGATCCTGGGTGCGACGATGGCCGCGACGTGCGAGGCGTTCGTGCTGGCGCAGAAGCTGGGACTGGATGCGCAGACCTTCTACGACATCTCCAGCAAGGCGACCGGGCAAAGCTGGTCGATGACGTCGTACTGCCCGGTGCCGGGCGTGGGGCCGGAATCGCCGGCCGATCGCGCGTATCAGGGCGGGTTCGCGGGAGCGCTGATGCTCAAGGACCTGGAGCTGGCGATGGCGGCGGCGGACGGTGCCGCGGCGCAGGTGCCGATGGGCACGCGGGCGCGCGACCTGTATCGCCAGTTCGTCGACGGCGGGCAGGGCGGGATGGATTTCTCGGGGATCATCCGGATGCTGGAGGCGGCGCGGGGGTGAGGGGCGAGTTGGCGCTTACCACGATCCCCGACGCGGGGAGTCCAGGAAGCGGATTGCGAGCCTGCGCGTGACCTGCCGTCGCGCATTGGGATTTCCACCCCACCGTTCGTGCTGAGCTTGTCGAAGCGGGTGTGACGGAGACGTGCCTCGACGCGTGGGGCGTCGGGCGGCCATGTAGGCGGTCGGGCTTGCTCCGCCATGTACGGGTAGCCATCGGGGCACGTGCTTCGACAGGCTCAGCACGAACGGGATCGGGGAAGCGACCCGCGTGGACGATGTCGGCCGAACATGGACGCTGCCGCGCGCGCGTGCCACCTGCGAGGTCATGCCGCCCGCCGTCGCCGCCTTGCTCGTCAGCTTTGTCGCGTTCCTGATCGGGCTGACGCTGCCCGACCTCGACCTGCGGATGTGGCTGGGGCATCGCAGCGCGATCACGCACAGCATCTTGCCGGCGTGCGCGTTGCTCGCGCGGCGACGGTGGCATCCGGCGGCGTGCGGCATGGGGGCGGGGACCGGGCTGCATCTGGCGGCCGACACCTTTCCGAACGCGATGGTCGGGTATGCGACGGTGAAGCTGCCGCTGGTCGGCGCCCTGTCGGCGGGCGGATCGTACGTCTGGCTGGCGGCCAATGCGCTGGGCGGGCTGGCGTTGGCGGTATGGCTGTCGCGGCGGCTGCATGCGCGGCTGGCGGCGGGGCTGCTTGGGCTGGCGGCGCTGGTGGCGGGCGCGGGATATCTGTGGCGCACCGATGGCGGATGGCCGGTGCTGGCGCTGGCCGGCGGGCTGGCGTGGGCCGTGGGGCGGTTGTGGGTCAGGCGCGCGTCATGACGACGGCCCTTCCCCGTCACCCCGGCCTTCGCCGGGGTAACGGGGAAGGGCCGGGGTGACGGGGAAGGGCGGCGGGGCGGCAGGCGCCGGCTATTCCGCCGCCACCAGCGTTTCGGCATCGTCGAGCGGGTGGCCGAGTCGCGAGAGCATTTCGCGCGGGACGACCTGCCAGAACGAACCGATCGTGCGGTCCCAGTCGTCGAGGAGCCCGCGCGACCAGCGGCTGTCGGTGGCGACCGCATGTTCGGCGACCAGCGCGCGCAGCACCTCTTCCCAATGCGCGGCGGCCACGCGCTGCCACACGATGTTCTCGGGGTTGGCGCGGCGCGCGAAGCTGCCGGTCGGGTCGTAGACGAACGCCATGCCGCCGGTCATGCCGGCACCGAAGTTCGCGCCGACCTCGCCCAGCACCACCGCGACGCCGCCGGTCATATATTCGCAGCCGTTCGCGCCGCAGCCCTCGACCACGACGGTCGCGCCCGAATTGCGGACCGCGAACCGCTCGCCCGCCTGACCGGCGGCGAACAGCTTGCCGCTGGTCGCGCCGTAGAGCACGGTGTTGCCGAGGATGGTGTTCTCCTGGCTGCGCAGCGGCGAGGACACCGCCGGGCGGACGACGATCTTGCCGCCCGACAGCCCCTTGCCGACATAATCGTTGGCGTCGCCGAACACCTCCAGCGTGATGCCGCTGCACAGGAACGCGCCGAGCGATTGCCCCGCCGAGCCGCGCAGGCGGATCGTGACGTGGTTCTCCGCGAGCTTCGCCATGCCGAAGGTGCGCGTGATCTCGCTCGACAGGCGCGTACCGACCGCGCGGTGCGTGTTGCGCACCGAATAGGTGAGCTGCATCTTCTCGCCGCGCGAGAACACCGCCGACGCGTCCTTGATGATTTGCGCATCCAGGCTGTCGGGCACGTCGTTGCGGAACGTCGACAGGCTGAACCGCCGCTCGGCATCGGTCGCGTCGACCTTGGCGAGGATCGGGTTGAGGTCGAGGTCGTCGAGATGCTCGGCGCCGCGGCTGACCTGGCGCAGGAACTCGGTGCGGCCGACGATCTCGTCGAGGCTGCGGACGCCGAGCCGGGCGAGGATGTCGCGGACCTCCTCGGCGATGAAGGTCATCAGGTTGATGACCTTTTCGGGCGTGCCGACGAATTTGCCGCGCAGTGCCTCGTCCTGCGTGCAGACGCCGACCGGGCAGGTGTTGCTGTGGCACTGGCGCACCATGATGCAGCCCATCGCGACGAGGCTGAGCGTGCCGATGCCGAATTCCTCCGCGCCCAGGATCGCGGCGATCACGATGTCGCGCCCGGTCTTCAGCCCGCCGTCGGCGCGCAGCTTGATCCGCCCGCGCAGGCCGTTGAGCGTCAGCACCTGGTTGACCTCGGACAGGCCCATTTCCCACGGCGTGCCGGCGTATTTGATCGACGTCTGCGGGCTGGCGCCGGTGCCGCCGACGTGGCCGGAGACGAGGATGACGTCGGCATGCGCCTTCGCCACGCCCGCCGCGACCGTGCCGATCCCGGCGGAGCTGACCAGCTTGACGCACACGCGCGCGCGCGGGTTGATCTGCTTCAGGTCGTAGATGAGCTGCGCCAGATCCTCGATCGAATAGATGTCGTGGTGCGGCGGCGGCGAGATCAGCGTCACGCCCGGCGTCGCGTGGCGCAGCTTGGCGATGAACTCGGTCACCTTGAAGCCGGGCAGCTGCCCGCCCTCGCCGGGCTTGGCGCCCTGTGCGACCTTGATCTCGATCTCCTCGCAGGCGTTCAGATATTCCGCGGTGACGCCGAAGCGGCCCGACGCCACCTGCTTGATGACCGAGTTGGCGTTGTCGCCGTTGTCGTAGGGCGTGTAGCGGATCTTGTCCTCGCCGCCTTCGCCCGACACCGCCTTCGCACCGATGCGGTTCATCGCGATCGCCAGCGTCTCGTGCGCTTCCGGGCTGAGCGCGCCCAGCGACATGCCCGGCGTTACGAATCGCTTGCGGATCTCGGTGATCGCCTCGACCTGATCGACCGGCACGCCTTCGTTCGGGAAGTTGAACTGCAACAGGTCGCGCAGGTAGATCGGCGGCAGGTCCGCCACCCCGCGGGAGAATTGCAGATAGCTGGAATAGCTGTCGGTCGACACCGCGGTCTGGAGCAGGTGCATCAGCTGCGCCGAATAGGCATGCGCCTCGCCGGTGTGGCGCTGGCGATAGAAGCCGCCGATCGGCAGCGTCGCCACCGCCTGATCGAACGCCGCCTCGTGCCGATCGGTCGCATTGACGTGCAGCGAGGCATAGCCTTCGCCGCTGATCTTGGCGGGCATGCCGGGGAACAGGTCGTTGACCAGCGCGCGGCTGAGCCCGACCGCCTCGAAATTATAGCCGCCGCGGTAGGACGAGATGACCGCGATCCCCATCTTGCTGAGGATCTTGAGCAAGCCTTCCTCGATCGCCTTCTTGTGGCGCGCGGTGCATTCCTCGATCGACAATTTGCCGAACAGCCCGCGCGCATGGCGGTCGGCGATCGCCGCCTCCGCCAGATAGGCATTCACGGTCGTGGCGCCCACGCCGATCAGCACCGCATAATAATGCGTGTCGAGACATTCCGCCGCACGGACGTTGATCGAGGCATAGGAGCGCAGGCCGCGCCGGACGAGATGCGTGTGCACCGCCGCCGCCGCCAGCACACCCGGGATCGCCACGCGGTCCTCGCTGATGCGCTCGTCGGTCAGGAACAGCTCGCTCTTGCCCTCGCGCACCGCCTGTTCGGCCTGGTTGCGGATGCGCTGGATCGCGGCGCGCAGCCGGTCGGGACCACCCCCGGCCTCGAAGGTGCAGTCGATATCGGCCGCGGCATGGCCGAAATAGGCCTTCAGCCGCGCCCAGTCGGTCGACGTCAGCACCGGCGATTCGAGCACCAGCACGCGCTCGCGCCGATCCTCGGTATCGAGGATGTTGGCGAGATTGCCGAAGCGCGTCTTGAGCGACATCACGTAGCGCTCGCGCAAGGGATCGATCGGCGGATTGGTGACCTGCGCGAAATTCTGCCGGAAGAACTGGCTGATGAGCCGCGGCTTGTCGGAGATGACCGCCAGCGGCGTGTCGTCGCCCATCGAGCCGATCGCTTCCTTGGCGGTTTCGACCATCGGCGACAGGATCAACTCCATGTCCTCGATCGTCTGCCCGGCCGCGACCTGCCGCCGTGCGAGCTCCGCACGGTCGTAGCGGGTCAGCGTGCCCGCGGGGGCAGGGGGCAGATCGTCCATCGTCGAGAATTCGCCGATCATCGCGGCGTAATCCTGCTCGGCGGCGATCCGGTCCTTGACCTCGCGGTCGCGCAGGACGCGGCCCTCGTGCAGGTCGACCGCGATCATCTGCCCCGGCCCCAGCCGCCCCTTGGCGACGACGGTGCTCTCCGGCACGACGACCATGCCCGCCTCCGACCCGACGATCAGCAGGCCATCGGCGGTCTGCGTGTAGCGCAGCGGACGCAGCGCGTTGCGGTCGACGCCGCCGACCACCCAGCGCCCGTCGGTCATCGCGAGTGCGGCGGGCCCGTCCCACGGCTCCATGACCGAGGCGAGATACTGGTACATCGCGGCGTGCGCCGGCGGCATGTCGTCGGCGCCGTCCTGCCACGCCTCGGGCACCAGCATCAGCTTCGCGGTCGGCGCATCGCGTCCCGAGCGGCAGATCGCCTCGAACGTCGCGTCCAGCGCGGCGGTGTCCGACGCGCCGGCCGGGATCACCGGCTTGATATCCTCCGAATGCTCGCCGAACGCGATCGACGCCATGCGGATCTCGTGGCTGAGCATCCAGTTCTTGTTGCCGCGGATCGTGTTGATCTCGCCGTTATGTGCGAGGCAGCGGAACGGCTGCGCCAGCCACCATTGCGGAAAGGTGTTGGTCGAATACCGCTGGTGGAAGATCGCGACGCGGCTCTCGAACCGCGGGTCGGTCAGGTCCGGGTAGAAGACCGACAGGCTCTCGGCGAGGAACAGCCCCTTGTAGATGATCGAGCGGCACGACAGCGAGCAGACGTAGAAGCCCTGGATCTGCGCCGCGATCACGCGCTTCTCGATGCGGCGGCGGACGAGGTAGAGGTTCTTCTCGAACTCCTCGGCCGACACCTCATCGGGCATCGGCCCGGCGATCATGATCTGCTCGATCTCGGGGCGCGTCGACTGCGCCTTCATTCCGATCACCGAGACGTCGACCGGCACCTGCCGCCAGCCGTAGATGGTGTAGCCGGCGCCGATCACCTCGGATTCGACGATCGTGCGGCACGTCTCCTGCGCCGACAGGTCGGTGCGCGGCAGAAAGACCATGCCGACCGCCAGCCGGTTCGGCATCAACTTGTGCCCCGAGGCGGCGACGCAATCGTCGAAGAAGCGCACCGGCAGGTCGACATGGATGCCCGCGCCGTCGCCGGTCTTGCCGTCGGCATCGACCGCGCCGCGGTGCCACACCGCCTTCAGCGCGTCGATCGCCGACTGCACGACGCGCCGCGACGGCTTGCCGTCGGTCGCGGCGACAAGCCCGACGCCACACGCATCGCCCTCGAACTCGGGGCGGTACATGCCGTGTTCGGCGAGATGGGCGCGGCGGGCGTCAAGGGTGTCGGTCATCACTTCTTGTCCTGCTGGATCGCCGCGACTTCCTTGACGAAGGCGGCAGTGTCGGCCTGGGTGCGCGTCATCGCATCGACCATCATCTCGCGCTGGAAGGCGGCGACGTCGGGATCGCTGAAGATCGTCATCGACGCCTGCATGTATGCCTGACCGGTCGGGGTGTGGAAGAACCGCTCGATATCGGTCATCTGCGCCACGTCGAAACGTCGGGCGTAGGCATGCGCCATCGCGTCGAACATGCCCGGTAACGAAGTGCGAACCAGGTCCATGCTGCGGTGGAGCTGGGCGTCCATGAACCGATCAAAGGCGGCCTTCACCTTCAAATCCTTCGCCATCTCGGCAAACTGCGGGTTCTGCGTGAACCCTTGACGCAGATTGGCCATCATCGGCGTCATCATGCCGTCCATCATCTGCGTGCGCGACGCAGGCGGGAACAGCGTGTCGAGCAGCCGCGTCGCCGCCGCTAGCCGTGCCGGTTCCACCGCAACGGCAGAGGCAGGGGCAGGGGCACGGGCAGGTGCTGGCGCTTGTGCGCCGGCAGCGACCGGCGTGAGCGCGAGCGCCGCGGCGAGAGCGACGCGGATCACGCCGCCACCTTCGCGGCCTTCGCCTGCGCCTTCAGATATTGGTGCATCGTCGCCGCCACGTCGCGGCCGTCGCGGATCGCCCAGACGACCAGCGACGCGCCGCGCACGATGTCGCCCGCCGCGAACACTCCGTCGAGGCTGGTCATCAGTGTCTTGCTGTCGACCAGCACCGTACCCCAGCGCGTGACGCCCAGCTCCGCTGCGCCCCACAGTTTCGGCAGTTCCTCGGCATCGAAGCCGAGCGCCTTGATGACCAGGTCGGCGGGCATGTCCTCCGCGGCGCCGGGATCGACCTCGGGCGCGCGGCGGCCGCTGGCATCGGGGGCGCCGAGCCGCATGCGGTTGGCGCGCACCGTCGTGACCGTGCCGTCGTTCCCCGCGAAGCTGGCGGGGGCGGAAAGCCAGACGAACTCGACGCCTTCCTCCTCGGCATTGGCGACCTCGCGCTGCGAGCCCGGCATGTTGGCGCGGTCGCGGCGATAGAGGCACTTCACCGACGTGGCGCCCTGACGGATCGCGGTGCGGACGCAGTCCATCGCGGTGTCGCCGCCGCCGATCACGACGACGTTGCGACCCGCGGCGTTGAGGCTACCGTCCTCGAAGGCGGGGACATGGTCGCCGAAGCTCTTGCGGTTCGATGCGGTCAGATAGTCGAGCGCCGCGACGACCCCGGTCAGCTCGTTGCCGCCGACGTCGATCGCGCGCGCCTTGTAGACGCCGGTCGCGATCAGCAACGCGTCGTGACGCGCGCGCAGTTCGTCGAGCGTCGCGTCGCGGCCGACCTCGAACCCTTCGTGGAAGACGATGCCGCCGTCCTTAAGGCGATCGACGCGGCGCATGACGACCGGCTTCTCCAGCTTGAAGCCGGGGATGCCATAGGTCAGCAGCCCGCCCGCGCGGTCGTGGCGGTCGTAGACATGCACCTCGTACCCGTGGCCGCGCAGGTATTCCGCGGCGCTGAGCCCGGCCGGTCCGGCACCGATCACGCCGACCGACTGCCCGCGCGCGGGGCCGGGCACCAGCGGCTCGACCCAGCCTTCTTCCCAGGCGGTGTCGGTGATGAACTTCTCGACCGAGCCGATCGTGACCGCGCCGTGGCCCGAGAACTCGATGACGCAATTGCCCTCGCACAACCGGTCCTGCGGACAGATGCGGCCGCAGATCTCGGGCATGGTCGAGGTGGCGTTGCTCAGCTCATAGGCTTCGCGCAGCCGCCCCTCGGCGGTCAGCCGCAGCCAATCGGGAATATGGTTGTGGAGCGGGCAATGCACCGAGCAATAAGGCACGCCGCATTGCGAGCAGCGTCCGGCCTGATCCTCGGCAGCGGGGGTCGCATAGCGTTCGGCGATCTCGCGGAAATCCTCCGCGCGCGCCTCGGCGGTGCGCTTGGCGGGATAGGATTGCGGGCGTTCAACGAACTTGAGCATGTCGGCCATCGGTGTCCTCCGATCGCCGAATTCTCACATGCATTCCCGTCTGTCACGCGCAATCTGCGCAATGCGACAGGGTGGCTTACCTAAATTTTGCACCTTTTCCTTCGTAGTTGCAACAAGCTCGCATGAAGTAGAGGTATTTAGGTCCGTTCCGGTATTTACCGCATGGCGAGCGCGGCGAGCGCGATCACGCCGACGATGATTCGGTACCAGGCGAAAGGCGCGAAGCCGTGCCGGGTCACGATCGCCATGAACCAGCGGATGACGATCATCGCGACGACGAACGACACCACGAAACCGATCGCGATCGCCGAGAGATGCGCGTCGCCCAGATCGTGGCGGCTCTTCCACAGCGCCAGCGTCGTCGCGCCCATCATCGTCGGGATCGCGAGGAAGAAGCTGAATTCGGCGGCGGTCTCCTGATCGACCCCCATCGCGCGCGCGCCCATGATCGTCGCGCCCGAGCGGCTGACCCCCGGGATCATCGACAGGCATTGCACGACGCCGATCGACAAGGCGGTCTTCCAGCGCATGGTCTCGACCGAGCCCCCGGCGGCGCGCGGCGCGACCCGCTCGATGAACAGGATCGCGACCCCGCCGACGATCAGCGCGACCGCGACCACGAACGGCCCGATCGCCGGCGCTTCCAGCACGGCACGGATCGCCGAATAGGCGAGCGCGCCGACGATCGCGGACGGCAGGAAGCCGAGCAGGACGTTGCGCGTGAAGTGGATCGCGGGCGGATCGCGCCGCAGCAGCCCGGTCGCGACGCGAAGGAAGCGCTGCCGGAACAGCACGATCACCGCCAGGATCGCGCCGAGCTGGATCACGATGTCGAAGGTCGCGTCACCTTCCGACAGGCCCAGCAGCGCGCCGGCGAGCACGAGGTGCCCGGTCGAGGACACCGGCAGGAATTCGGTGACGCCCTCGACGATGCCGAGGAGGATGATGGTCAGAAGGTCGGTCACGCGCGATCCCTGTTGTTGGTGGGCGGCGGCGGGCTTGTCAGCCGGCCACGCTTCCGATCATGCCGAAGCGCCCGGCCTTGCGGTACCGGACCAGCCAATCGGGCGCGACCGCATCGAGCGGGGTGGCGGCCACGCCTAGCGCGGCCAGCCCCTCGGCGCCCGCACCGACGATGCTGTCGTGGCCGAGCATCTTCCACTGATCGGCGGTGATCGGCGTGCCGGGCAGCGCGGCGAGCGCGCCGCCGACCGCATCGGGCAGCGGCACGAAGCGCGGCGAGCGGCCGATATGGCGCGCGATCCGCTGATGCAGTTCCAGCATGGTGAGCACTTCCGGCCCGCCGAGTTCGAAGGTGCGATCGCCGAACGTCTCCGGATCCGACAGCGCCGCGATGGTCGCGCGCGCGACGTCGCCGACGAACACCGGCTGGAAACGCGCGGTCGGCTTCAGCACCGGTACCAACGGCAGCCGCGCGATCATGCCCGCGAAGCGGTTCACGAACTGGTCCTCGCGGCCGAAGACGGTCGACGGCCGCAGGATGGTGGCCGACGGACAGGCGGCGCGCACCGCCTGCTCGCCCGCGCCCTTCGTCTTCGCGTACGTGGAGTCGCCGTTCGCATCCGCGCCGATCGCCGAGACATGGACCAGCGAAGCGCCCGACCTCGCCGCCGCTTCGGCGACGTGCCGCGCGCCGTCGACGTGGATGCCGACGATGTTGCCGCCGAACGTGCCGACCAGGTTCACGACCGCGTCGGCGCCGTGCACCGCATTGGCGATCGTCTCCGCCCGGGTCACGTCGACCGCGACGAACTGCGTCTGTCCGAGCCCGCCGAGCGGCTTCAGGAAGAACGCCTGCCGCGGATCGCGCTGCGCGATGCGCACCCGCGCGCCCGTCGACAGCAGCGTCTGCGCGATATAGCGACCCAGGAAGCCCCCGCCGCCGATCAGCGTCACCAGCTTGTTGTCCATGCCGTCCTTCATCCCGAAAGCCCTTGTTCGCCGTGCGCGTGCCTTGCCCGCCGCTACCGGCGTTGACAAGGTTTAGCCGCTTTCGATGCCGCGCCGCAAAAAAGTGACGGCGGTGCGACAAAATCGTGTTGACACCCCCGGCAGCCGCCCATAGAGGCACCGGCCTACCCCGTGCCCAGATGGCGGAATTGGTAGACGCACCAGCTTCAGGTGCTGGCGATCGCAAGGTCGTGGAGGTTCGAGTCCTCTTCTGGGCACCATTCTTCCGGTTCGAACCGGATGGCGCAATCCGCGTCAGCGCCCCCTCAAGTGATGTGTCGCCTGAGTAAGCAGGGCCACGAGGTGGCGTGCCTGGGCGAGCGGCGCATACCGATACCTCGAAACGATCAGCCGGCATGTTCCACAGGATCGACGGGCCGCGATCGGGCGCGAACCTCGCGGTCGATCGGTGCACGGCGATGACGACCCTTGGGCGAAAGCGGCGCCAGCGGCGTCCCTGAGCGCCTGACACGTTCCAAGTCGCTGGGATCGCCTTCGATTATTCGCTAACGTCGTCGTCTGGCCGCGTCGATGCCGTGGTGCGCGCCGACATGCTTCCCGGAGTCGTCCCATGCCGCTGAACACCGCCTTGAGCGCTTTCGGGTTCACCGATCTCGAATCCATGCTCTACACCGAGCTGCTCCGCCAGGCGCCTGCCACCGGCTATCGTCTGTCGCAGCGTGTCGGCAAGGCGCCTGCCAACGTCTACCAGGCGCTGAAGGTTATGGAGCAGAAGGGACTTTTGCTCGCCAGCAACAGCAGCGATCCGGTGACCTACACGCCGATCCCGCCCGCCGAGCTGTTCGCCTCGCTCAAGCGCGATTTCGACCAGCGGCATGCGGACGCCTTCAACACGCTGAGGCAGGTGTATCAACCGACGCGCGCCGAGGAGTTCTTCCAGCTCCGCTCGGTCCAGCACGTGATCGAACGGGTGCGCGCGATGATCGCGGAAGCGCGCGAGATCGTGCTGTTCGACCTCTTCCCGGCGGTCTTCGACCTGTTCGCCGAGGACATGGCGGCGGCGCGTGCGCGCGGCGTGACGGTGGCCGGGATCGCCTATCGCGAGGAACATGCCGGCCCGACCGTGCCGTTCAACCGCGAGGCGGCGGCGTTCGTGGGCGAAGGCTGGCCGGGGGTGGGCGTGCTGGTGGTCGCGGACGGCGCGCAGCAGCTGATGGCGCAGCTGTCGCTCGACATGGAGCATGTGCTGAACGGATTGTGGAGCGACAGCATCTTTCAGAGCTGTTTCCTCCACTCCTATGTCGCGGCGCACATCCGGCTGGTGGCGTTCCGCGCCGACCCTGGCGACCCGCTGCGCGAACTGTCGCTTCAGCAGTCGCAGCCGCCGGGCTTGCAGATGCTGATGGGGCAGCGCGGGGCGGCGCCCGCAGCCGGTTGAGGCATCAAAACCAGGTTCGCACGCCGATCGCCAGCGTCGCGCCGTCGCCGCGCCCGCGATAGGTGCGGGTGTCGCCGAATGCGCGCTCCCAGGCGATGCCGACATAGGGCGCGAACTCGCGTCGGATCTCGTAGCGGAGCCGCACCCCGAGCTCGGCATCGACCAGCCCGGCGCCGATCCGGTCCCGCGGCACGTCCTGCGCGGACAGGTTCAGCTCGGCACGCGGCTGCAGGATCAGCCGCTGGGTGATGCGCTGGTCGTAATAGCCCTCGATCCGCGCCAGCATGTCGCCGCGGTCGGAAAGGAAGGCGGTCGCCTCGACATCGAACCAATAAGGCGCGAGCCCCTCGATGCCGGCGACGGCGTAGCGGCGGTCGGTGCCGACCTCCTGCCGCACCCCGCCCTGAAGATTGAAATAGGGTCCGATCGCGCGGCTGTAGAGCGCCTGTACCTCGCCGGTCGCGCGGTCGCCGATGCGGCCGTCGCCCTCGCTCTTGATCACCAGCCGGTCGACATCGCCGCCGAACCATGCCTCCACGTCCCATCGATAGCCGTCCGCGCCGCGTCGCGGCTGATATTCGGCGATGTTGAGCATGACCTGCGAAAAGGTCATGCCGCCGTGCTCATGCCGCAGCCGCGCGCGAGCGGGCGCCATCGCGTCCGCTCCCCAGAAGCGATCCGCGTAGGTCGGCGCGACCGGTGCAGGCGCAGGCGCGTCGCCGGGCGGCAGCGCGGTACCCGCCGCCACGGCGGCGGTGCAGTGCCCCATTGCGGCATGTTCGGGCGGGCAGGACTGCGGAGCGGGCGCGACGGGCGCGGCGGCGACGGTGCAGTGCCCCATCGCCGCGTGCTCGGCAGAGCAAGGCGCTGGCGGGGCCGGCGTGGGGGGCACGGCGGCGACGGTGCAGTGCCCCATCGCCGCGTGCTCGGCAGAGCAAGGCGCTGGCGGGGCCGGCGTGGGGGGGCACGGCGGCGACGGTGCAGTGCCCCATCGCCGCGTGCTCGGCAGAGCAAGGTGCAGGCGCCCCCCCGGGTGCGGTGTCAGGGGCGGGCATCGTGCAATGGCCCATCGCGGCGTGTTCGGGCGCGCACGCGGCGGCGGGCGGCTCCGGCGCGCGCATCGACGGACGGGGAGCAGCCCGTTTCGGAACGACGCGCGGACGCTGCACCGTTCGCGCCTTGGCGCGCGGCTTTGCGGACGGCGCCGGCATCGCCATGCCCGGCATGTGTCCGGCGTGATCCATGCCCTGCATCTGCGCGGCGGCGATCGCCAGCGCCAGCGCGACGCTCATGCCGCGGCCTCGTCGCGCGGACGAACGGTGACGACCTGCATCATCCCGGCGTGCATGTGGTAGAGCATGTGGCAGTGGAACGCCCAATCGCCGACCGCGTCGGTGGTGATGTCGAAGGTGACGGTGCCGCCGGGCTGGACCTGAACGGTGTGCTTGCGCGGCGCATGGTCCCCGTGGCCGGTCACCAGTTCGAAGAAGTGACCGTGAATGTGGATCGGGTGACCCATCATCGTGTCGTTGACCAGGGTCACGCGCACCCGCTCGTCCTTCAGGAAGGCGAAGGGCGCGGTGACCTCGTTCAGCTTCTCGCCGTCGAACGCCCACATATAGCGTTCCATGTTGCCGGTCAGGTGGATGCGCAGGCTCCGGTCGGGGGCGCGCACGTCGGGGTTGCGCGTGGTGGCGACCAGGTCGCGGTACGTCAGCACCCGGTGGCCGGCATCGGCGAGGCCCTGGCCGGGCTCGCCGGTGCGATCGACGGGCATCGGCGCGATCGTCTGGACGGTGGGGGTGCGTTTCACCTCCGGGGCGTTGGCGAAGTCGCGCATGCCGTGATCCATCGCGGCCATGTCGTGGCCCCCCATGTCGTGGCCTTCCATGGTGTGACCCGGCACGGCATGTCCCCCCATGTCGTGGCCGGGCATGGCGTGCTCGCCGGGCGCCGCCATCGCGCCCCTGCCGCCCATGCCGCCCATGCCCATGTCCTTCATCGTCGCCAGCGGGCGCGGGCGTAGCGGCGGGGCGGCGGCGCGCATCCCGACGCGCGGTGCGAGCGTGCCGAGCGCCATTCCCGAGCGATCGACGCTCTCCGCGACCAGTGCGTAAGCGCGGTCGTCGCGCGGGGTGACGATCACGTCGTACGTCTCGGCCACCGCGATCTGCAACTCGTCCACCGCGACGTCGCGTACCGGCATGCCGTCGGCCTGCACCACCGTCATCGCCAGCCCGGGCAGCCGCACGTTGAAGGTCGTCATCGCCGAGGCGTTGACGAGCCGCAGCCGCACACGCTCGCCCGGCGTGAACAGCCCGCTCCACGGATCACGCGGACCATGGCCGTTGACGAGATAGGTATAGGTCGACGCGGTCACATCGGCGACATCGGCCGGGTCCATCCGCATGTTGCCCCACGCCAGCCGCTCGGCCGCGCGCTGGTCATGACCCGCCAGCAAGCCGGCGAGAGTCTGCTTCTGGAAATTGAAATAACCGCCCTGCTGCTTCAGCTTGCGGAAGATCGTGTGCGGGTGGATCGGGCTGTGGTCCGACAGCACGATCACATGCTCGCGCGCTGCCGCGACCGGGTCCACGCCGGCGGGGTCGATCACGATCGGGCCGTACAGCCCCATTTGCTCCTGCAAGCCCGAATGGCTGTGATACCAATAGGTGCCCGATTGCCGGACGGGAAACTCGTAGGTGAATGTCGAGCGCGGCGCGATGCCGGGAAAGCTGACGCCGGGCACCCCGTCCATGTGGAACGGGACGAGCAGCCCGTGCCAGTGGATCGAGCTTTCCTCGTCCAGCGCATTCTCGACATGCAGCCGCACGTTCTGCCCCTCGCGCAGCCGGATCAGTGGGGCGGGGACGGTGCCGTTGACGCCGATCGCATGGGTGCGGCGGCCATCGATCGTCATCGCCTGATGCGCGATGCGCAATCGGATGTCCTCGCCGGACAACGTCGCGCGCGGGGCGAGCCCGGCGGTGCCCGACTGCGCCCAGGCCGGCCACCACGCACTCGCCCCCAGCATGCCGCCGGCGCGCAGAACGTCGCGGCGGCCGACGCGTGTGGCCGTCTTACCGATCTTCGTCATAGGCTTCATATAGGGGCAGCGGCGCTCAATGCAGCAACTCGTCACGCACCCGGATCGCGCGACTCGACAGCCGCACCTCGACCATGAACGCGATGAACGCCGCGATCAGCAACGACATCGCCAGGATGAAGCTGATCGCAACATACGGCCCGATATGGCTTTTCGTCAGCGCGCCGATGAACAGCAACGCGACGACGATGCAGGTCGCCACCGCGCTCGCCACCGCCAGGAACAAGGCGGCGTTGATGACGCTCATCCTCTTGGCCAGCCGCCGCAATTCCCATACCAGCCGGGCGCGTTCGTCCACGCCGATCTGCGGATGCCGCTCTTCCAGCGCGCGGACGCGATCGATCACGCGCGACAACCGGCCGGTCAGCACGTTGAGCAGCGCACCGATCCCGGTCAGCACGAACACCGGACTGAGCGAGGCCTGGATCGCCTCGGCGATTGAGGGCAGGGCAGGAGCATAATGCATTGCGCCATGTTGTGGCGTCTCCTCGTGCGATCGACAACGGCGGGTGACAAATTGTTACGCGCGCGCGCGGGTCGTTGAAGCGGGCGGGCGCGTACGTATCTCGGGACACGGTCACCGGGCAGCATGGTTCGGGGCCGACGCAAGGAGAAACGCCATGATCGTCTCGATCGTCGCCGGGCTGTTGCTCGGCACCCCCATCGCCGAAGAAACGCACCGCGTGCAGATGGATCATCGCGGTCAGCGCGTCGACGTCACCTATCGCAGCGACGTCGATGTCACCCACAAGCAGGTCGGCGCGGTCGGCGCGCCGGGCCGGCCCAGTGCGCTGCGCTGCGCCTGGACCGCATCGGTCGACGTCCACCGCGAGGCGCGCCATGCCGCCGGGCACGTGATGTCGCGGACCATCAGCGCCGACGCGCCGCTGACCGGCAGCCGACCGGGGTGGTGCGCGCAGCAGCGCGACGCGATCGCCAAGGAGGTTGCGGCGCGCAGCGGCAAGGTGCGCGACCACCTGCTCGCGGTGGCCGAACGCGACCAGGGCAGCCTCGTCGCCGAGCTGGACGCCGCGCACGACCGGGTCCGCGGCTAAGGTGCGGTTGTGGATCGTGATCGCCGCCATGCTCTCGGGCGTGGCGGCACTGCCTGCGGCGGCGCAGGTGCAGGCGGGCGTCGAGCTCGCCACCGACGAACGGCGTCGCGGGATCAGCTGGAGCGAGGGCAAGGCGGCACCGTCGGCGTATCTGCGCGCCGACCTGCCGGCCGGGTTCGATATCGGCGCGCGCGTCCTCGCCACGCGCGGCGACCCGCGCCACGGCGGCGCGGACGGGGTGGTCGAGCCGACACTGGGCTACAGCCGCGACCTCGGCGGCGTTCGCCTCGACGGGTTCGCGACCGGGCATTTCTTCAGCGGCGCGCGCGGGCGACTGGACTATGGCGAGCTTGGCGCGGGACTCAGCTATTCGCTCGGCCCGGCACAGGCCGGGGTGGAGGCGCGCTATGCCCCGCCGCAGGACGCGATCGGCGGCGACAACCTGTATCTCGGCGTGCGCGGCCGGCTCGGGATCCCCGCGACGCCGTGGACGCTGACGGCGAGTGCAGGACGTTCGTCGGGGAGCGTCGACGACGCGCTCCGCGCCGCGCGGTTGCGGCCCGGCGGGACCTATCACGACTGGGCGGTCGGGGTGCAGCATATCACGGGGCCGCTGACCGTCGCGCTGGAATATACCGGGACGGACATTCGCGACGTGCCCGATGCATCGCCGTTCGCGGTGCGGGAACATGCCGGCGACCGGCTGGCGGCGCGGATCTCGTTGAGCATATAGCCCCGTTTTCGAGGACGTCGTTCCCGCGCAGGCGGGGATCCGGAAACCCTGGCGGTCACGCTTCTATCGAAGGACCTGCGCGTGTGTATTTCGGCCTGCGCGGGAATGGCGGCAGTCTCGGCGAGGATGGTCACACAACCCCCCTTGAGCGGTTAGTGACGTTGACGTAAACGGTAGCTAGCAGTTCCACCGAGAGGGTTACCGATGACCGACGTCGTGATTGCGGGCTATGCCCGGTCGCCGTTCCACCTGGCGAGCAAGGGTGCGCTGGCGCGCGTCCGCCCTGACGATCTCGCCGCGCAGACGATCCGCGGGCTGATCGAGAAGACGGGTGTCGATGCATCGCTGATCGAGGACATCGTGCTCGGCTGCGCGTTCCCGGAGGGCGAGCAGGGGCTGAACGTCGCGCGGATGATCGGGCTGCTCGCCGACCTGCCGCTGTCGGTCGGCGGCATGACCGTCAACCGCTTCTGCGGATCGTCGATGAGCGCGATCCACATTGCGATGGGGCAGATCGCGGTCGGCGCGGGCGAGGCGTATATCTGCGCCGGGCTGGAATCGATGAGCCGCGTGCCGATGGGCGGGTACAATCCGCTGCCCAATCCCGAACTCGCCGCCAAGAGCGCCGGTGCGTACATGGGCATGGGGCAGACGGCCGAGAACGTCGCGGAGAAGTACCAGATCACCCGCGCCGAGCAGGAGGCGTTCGCGGTGAAGAGCCAGCAGAAGGCCGCCGCGGCGCGCGAGGACGGGCGGCTCGCCGACGAGATCGTCGCGATCAAGACCAAGGCCGGCGCGGTCGACCAGGACGGGACGCTGCGTCCCGAGACGACCGCCGAGGCGCTCGCCGGGCTGAAGCCGGCGTTTTCGCAGGACGGCTCGGTGACCGCCGGCACGTCCTCGCCGCTGACCGACGGCGCCAGCGCGGTGCTCGTCACCTCGGAGGCGTTCGCGACGCGGCACGGCCTGCCGATCCTCGCGAAGATCAAGGCGATCAGCGTGTCCGGCTGCGACCCCGAGACGATGGGCCTCGGCCCGATCGGCGCGTCGAAGAAGGCGCTGGAGCGCGCCGGCATCGCGGCGAACGATCTCGATATCGTCGAGATCAACGAGGCGTTCGCAAGCCAGGCGATCGCGTGCATCCGCGACCTTGGCCTGAAGGACGAGACGATCAACCTCGACGGCGGTGCCATCGCGATCGGCCACCCGCTGGGCGCGACCGGCGCGCGGATCGTCGGCAAGGCCGCCGCGCTGCTGGCGCGCGAGGGCAAGCGCTATGCGCTCGCGACGCAGTGCATCGGCGGCGGGCAGGGCATCGCCACCGTGCTGGAGCGCGTGTGATGGGGGAGCCGATCAAGCCGGAGGGCGTCACGCCCGAGTCGATCAAAAAGGTCTGCGTCATCGGCGCGGGCGTGATGGGCGCGGGGATCGCCGCGCAGGTCGCCAATGCCGGCGTGCCGGTGCTGCTGCTCGACGTTCCCGCCAAGGAGGGTGACGATCGCGACGCGGTGGCGAAGGGTGCGGTCGCCAAGATGCTCAAGACCGAGCCCGCGCCGTTCATGTCGAAGGCGGCGGCGAAGCTGGTTGAGACCGGCAACATCGATGACCATCTGGCGCGCGTCGCCGAATGCGACTGGATCGTCGAGGCGATCGTCGAGCGGCTCGATATCAAGCAGTCCCTGTACGCCAGACTGGAGCAGCTGAAGCGACCGGGCACGGCGGTGTCGTCGAACACCTCGACGATCCCGCTGGAGCGGCTGGTCGAGGGACGGACCGAGCAGTTCAGGCGCGACTTCCTCATCACGCACTTCTTCAATCCGCCGCGCTACATGCGGCTGATCGAGATCGTGCGTGGGCGCGACACCGACGCCGGCACCGCCGGGAAGGTCGAGGCGTTCGTCGATCGCTTCATGGGCAAGCGGATCGTGCGCGCGAAGGACACGCCCGGCTTCATCGCCAACCGGATCGGGACTTATTGGCTGGCGGTGGCGGTGAATGGCGCGATCGATCAGGGACTGACCGTCGAGGAAGCCGACCAGATCGGCGGGCGGCCGATGGGCGTGCCCAAGACCGGCATCTTCGCGCTGATCGATCTGGTCGGCGTCGACCTGATGCCGCTGCTCGCCAAGAGCCTGTCCGACACGCTGCCAAAGGGCGACCCGTATTTCGCGACCGTCCGCCCGCTGCCGCTGGTGGACAAGATGATCGCGGAGGGTTTTACCGGGCGCAAGGGCAAGGGCGGCTTCTACCGGCTCGACAAGTCTGGAGCGGCGGGCGCGGATGGCAAGCGCACCAAGCTGGCGATCGACCTGACGACCGGCGAGTATCGCGCCGAAGCCAAGCCGGAGGCGCTGCCACCGGCGGCGGAGAAGGATCTTGCCGCGCTCGTCACCGTGCCCGGCAAGGTGGGCGATTATGCGTGGACGATCCTCGGCCATGTGCTGAGCTATGCCGCGATGCTGGTCGGTGAGGCGGCCGACGACGTGGTCGCGATCGATGACGCGATGAAGCTCGGCTACAATTGGAAGTTCGGTCCGTTCGAGCTGATCGACCGGCTCGGGCCGGGCAAGCTGGCCGAGCGGCTGCGCGCCGAGGGTCGCGACGTTCCCGCGATCCTGGCGACGGCGGGCGAGCGGCCCTTCTACCGGGTCGAGGGCGGCGTGCGCCAGTATCTGGGCACGGACGGCACCTATCGCGACGTGCCGCGCGGCGAGGGCGTGCTGCTGCTCGAGGACATCAAGCTGCGCACCCAGCCGGTCGCCCGTAGCGCCTCGGCGGCGCTGTGGGACATCGGCGACGGCGTCCTGTGCCTCGAGTTCACTGCCAAGATGAACGCGCTGGACGGGGAGGTCGCAGCGCTCATCCAGCAGGCGATCCCGCTGGTGCAGGAGAAGTACAAGGCGCTGGTCGTCTATAACGAAGGCAGCAACTTTTCGGCCGGGGCCAACCTGGGCCTGGCGCTGTTCGCGGTGAAGGCGGGTGCCTGGGGCGAGATCGAAAAGCTGATCGTCGGCGGGCAGCAGGCGTTCAAGGCGCTGAAATATGCGCCGTTCCCGGTGGTCAGCGCGCCCGCGGGCATGGCGCTGGGCGGCGGGTGCGAGGTGCTGCTCCATTCCGACGCGGTGCAGGCGCATGCCGAAAGCTATATCGGGCTGGTCGAGGCCGGCGTCGGCCTCGTGCCGGGCTGGGGCGGGCATGGCGAGTTGCTCGACCGGCTGGCCAAGTCGAAGGGCATGCCGCGCGGGCCGATGCCGGCGGTGATGAAGGCGTTCGAGCTGATCTCGACCGCGCACGTGTCGCGATCGGCGGCGCAGGCCAAGGAGATGGCGTTCCTGCGCCCTTCCGACGGCATCACGATGAACCGCGACCGGTTGCTCGCCGACGCCAAGGCGCGTGCGCTGGCGATGGTCGACGGCTACACCCCGCCGGAGCCGCCGACGTTCCGCCTGCCCGGTGCCAGCGGCCGCACCGGGCTGGCCGGCGCGGTCGCCGACTTCCGGCGCAAGGGCGTCGCCACGGCCTATGACGAGGTCGTCGCCGGGCGATTGGCGAACGTGCTGACCGGAGGCGAGGCCGATCTGGTCGATACCGTGACCGAACAGCAGTTGCTCGACCTGGAGCGCGACGCGTTCATGGAAAGCGCGCACGACGAGCGTACCCATGCACGCGTCGAGAGCATGTTGATGACGGGCAAACCGTTGCGCAATTGACGCAATTCGCCCCCGTTCGGCCGGGCGGGGGCGATTTCGGCTTGCCTTCACCCCGGTGATCGGCAGGAACCGGCCGGACATAAAAAGACACGAGGATCGCCCCATGAAGCACCATCACCGGATCGCCGTCTCGCTCGCCGCATTGGCCGGCGCGACCGCTTTGGCCGGCGTCGCCGATGCACAGGCCTTCTACCTGCAGGAACAGGCCGCACGCGGCGCGGGCCGCGCCTTCTCGGGCGAGGCCGCGGATACCGGTGCGGCGTCGCTGTGGTGGAACCCGGCGGCGATCGCCGGGATCGAGAAGGCGGAGGCGACGATCAGCACCTCGTTGATCCTGCCCAAGGGAGACGTGGTCGACAACGGCACGCTGATCGTGCGGCCGCAGCAGGCGCCCGCCCCGGTCGGCGGCACCTCGCCGTCGAGCAACCCGATCAACAAGGGTCTGCTGCCCTCGGGCGCGGTCGCGATCCCGCTGGGCGACCGGCTGGCGGTCGGCCTGGCGGTGACCTCGCCGTACAGCTTCACGACCGATTACGACAACAACAGCTGGGCACGCTACAGCGCGGACCGCACCTATCTGCGCACCTTCGACATCCAGCCGTCGCTGGCGGTCGCGGTCACCGACTGGCTGCGCGTCGGCGGCGCGGTGAACGTCGAGCATACCGAGGCGAGCCTGACCAACGCGCTGCCCAATCTGTCGGCGGCGCTGCCCGACGGCAGCCAGAAGCTGGCGGGCAGCGGCTGGGACGTGGGCTGGACCGCGGGCTTCCAGATGCACAACGACTGGGCGACGGTCGGCGTCAGCTACAAGTCGGCGATCAAGCATACGCTCAAGGGCGACCTGACCGTCGGCGGGCTGCTGGGGCCGCTTGCCGGGCAGAACCGCACGCTGAACGATGTCGAGGCGAGCTTCTACACGCCGGCGCAGATCATGGTCGGCGGCCGCTTCCGCGCCACCGACCGGCTGACGCTCAACGCGCAGACGATCCGCTACACCTGGGAGAAGTTCGACGCGATCCGGCTCGGCGCGCCGCTCAACACCGCGCTGCCCGAGAATTACCGCAGCATCTGGAGCTATGCGGCGGGCCTCGACTATGCGGTGTCGCCGCGCGTGACGGTGCGCGCCGGTGCGCAGCGCACGTTGACCCCGACCCGCGACGGCGAGCGCGACGCGCGCGTGCCTGATGCGAACCGCTGGAATTACGCGATCGGCGGCTCGTTCGACGTTACGCCGAACTTCTCGCTGGATGCGGCGGCGAACTACGTCGACTTCGAGGACACGACGATCGACCGGACGACCGCGGCATACGTCGGTTCGGCCGTGCAGACGCCGATCCTCGTCAATGGGCGGCTGGAGGATGCGCGCGCGATCATCCTGTCGCTGGGCGGACGCTTCCGCTTCTGATGCGTGTAGCCCCTTCCTCTTCCGGGGAGGGGCTGTCGCTCCACAGGGCCCAGCGCACGAGGCACGTGCTTCGACAAGCTCGGCACGAACGGAACAGGGGAGTGCCTTGCCTCCCAAACCCGGTTCGTCCTGAGCTTGTCGAAGGGCGTGTCCCAAGCGTGCCGCTGGCTGGTGCTTCGATCTACCCGCCCCGACCGGCGCGTGACGTTCAGCCCTCCACCGACACCAGCGCGTCGATCGCTGCCTGCAGGATATGCGCGGCGGCGTGGTTGTCGATCCGCTCGGCGCGCTTCGCACGGCTGAAGTCCTGCTCGATCAGCGCGCGCTCGGCGGCGACGGTCGACCAGCGTTCGTCCCACAGCAGGATCGGCAGGCCGGTGTCGCGGCAGTTGCGCGCGAAGGCGCGCGTCGACTGGCTGCGCGGGCTCTCGCTGCCGTCCAGGTTCAACGGCAGCCCGATCACCCAGCCGCGCACCGCCTGCGCCTGCGACAGCGTGACCAGCGCGGCCTTGTCGGCAGTGAACTTGGTGCGTTTCACCAGCTGCGCCGGGCTCGCGAAGCTCCACTCCGCGTCGCACAAGGCGGTGCCGACCGTCTTGGTGCCGACGTCCAGCCCCAGCAGCCGCCCGCCCTCCGGCAACGCGGCGCGGAACGCCGCCGCCGAGTCGACGATCATGCCGCCAGCCGCCGCGCGGCATCGGCGCGGACGTTCGCCCAGAACAGGCTGTAGTCGTAGACGTGGTAGTTGTTGCCCGGCAGCGTGTACGGCCCGACGTCGGGCGGCGATCCGATCAGCAGCAAGCCGCGCCCGCCGCAACGCGCGCCGATCCGCCCCGCCTCGATCCGCGCCTCGCTGAGCGAGGCATTCGGGAACAGCGTGCCCAGATTGGCGGTGGCCGGTGCGCTCGCGTCCGGGGTGCCGGTCAGCGGGTTGATGCACAGCATCTGCGTGCCGCGGCGGGGCTTGCCGTCGAACCCGGTCGAGCGGTCGTAATTGTCGAGGATCAGCGACGGGTCGGCAGGCTCGGCAAAGGTCTGCCACGACAGCACGCAGCCGCGCTGGTCGGCGCGCGCACAGGCCGGCAGTCCGAGCGCAGGCAGGTCGTTGGCGACCGACACCGGCCAGCCGATCACATAGGCCGCCACGATCCGCTTCGCGAGCGGCGTGCCCGCGACTCGGTCCTTGAGCAGATGCGTCAGGTGCAGCGCACCCTGGCTGTGCCCGGCAAGGATGATCGGGCGCGTCGGCCCCGCCTCGGCCAGGAAGGCGTCGAACGCGGCCAGGATGTCGCCGTACGCCAGCGCCAGCGCCTGTTCGGCGGCGCGCTGATCGGTCAGGAACGCACCGAACGTCGCCTGCCGGTAACGCGGCGCCCAGATCTCGCCCGCCTCGTTGAACGCGCTGGCCTGGCCGCGCAGGAACAAGGCGGCGCGGTTGTTCGCCTCCTCGTCGCCGAGCGGCGCGTTCCAATGCGCGCGGTTCAGATACGATGTCGGGTGGATGAAGAACACCGCCGCGCCGCCGCGGGTCTTGCGCGGGGCGTATCCGGGCGGGGTCCACAATGCCGGGTTGCGCGCCAGCGCCGGGCGCGCCAGCCACATGGCGTCGGGCGCATAATCCTTCGCGGTCAGCCGGTTCTGGTCGCGGAACGACTCGCCCGGCACCATCGCCATGCGCATCATGCCGACCCCCCAGAGCCGATAGGCAAAGGCAGCCGCGGTCGCCAGCACGATCAGCGCGACGACGACGTAGAGGAATTTGCGGGCCAAGAGCGTGTCACCATTGTGCGGTGCAGCAAAAGCGCGCGATCCGCAACCGCAAAGCTGGTGCCCCAGGTTTGCGGATCGTGCAACCGCGCAGGCGCGTGTTGCATGATCGGGGGAACGGGTGGTAGCGGCACGCGCATGTCCGTTGACACCGCAACCGTAAGGCGCATCGCCGGCCTTGCCCGCATCGCCATCACCGACGACGAGGCGGCGCGGCTCGCGCCCGAACTCGGCAACATCCTCGACTGGATCGAACAACTCGGCGAGGTCGACACCGCCGGGGTCGAGCCGATGACCGCGGTGATCCCGAACCGCCTGCGGCTGCGCGACGACGTCGTCACCGACGGCGGCGTCCGCGACAAGGTGCTGGCGAACGCGCCGCAGGCCGAACACGGCTTCTTCACCGTGCCCAAGGTGATCGAATAATGACCGAACTGACCGACCTGGGCATCGCCGCGATCCGCAACGGCGTGCGCGATGGCGACTTCTCCGCGCGGGAGGTGGCCGAGGCGTTCAACGCTGCGGTCGCCACCGCCAAGCCGCTCAATGCCTTCCTCGTCGAAACCCCCGACCATGCGCTGGCCGCCGCCGACGCCGCCGACGCCGCGCGCGCCGCCGGCGAGACGCCGAAGCCGATGGCGGGCGTGCCGATCGGGATGAAGGACCTGTTCTGCACGAAGGGCGTCGCGACGACCGCATCGAGCCACATCCTCGAAGGCTTCACGCCCGAGTATGAATCGACCGTCTCGCAGAACCTGTGGAACGCGGGCGCGGGCATGTTGGGCAAGCTCAACATGGACCAGTTCGCGATGGGGTCGTCGAACGAGACCAGCTATTTCGGCAACGTCATCAGCCCGTGGCGGCGTCAGGACGGCGGCAATGCCGATCTTGCGCCGGGCGGCTCGTCGGGCGGATCGTCGGCGGCGGTCGCGGCGCGGATCGCGCCGGGCGCGACCGGCACCGACACCGGCGGCTCGATCCGCCAGCCCGCCGCGTTCGTCGGCATCTCGGGCATCAAGCCGACCTATGGCCGCTGCTCGCGCTGGGGCACGATCGCCTTCGCCTCGTCGCTCGACCAGGCGGGACCGATGGCGCGCGACGTGCGCGACTGCGCGATCATGCTGGAGGCGATGGCAGGGTTCGACGCGAAGGACGCGACCTCGCTCGACCTGCCCGTTCCGCAGTGGGAAGCGCAGCTCAATGCCTCGCTCGCGGGCAAGCGCGTCGGCATTCCCAGGGAATACCGCGTCGACGGCATGCCCGCCGAGATCGAGGCGCTGTGGCAGCAGGGGATCGCGTGGCTGAAGGATGCGGGCGCGGAGATCGTCGACATCTCGCTGCCGCACACCAAATATGCGCTGCCGGCCTATTACATCATCGCGCCGGCCGAAGCGTCGTCGAACCTCGCGCGTTATGATGGCGTGCGCTACGGCCTGCGCGACCTGCCGGACGGTGCGAACCTTCAGGAAATGTACGCCAAGACGCGCGCGGAGGGCTTCGGCGACGAGGTGAAGCGCCGCATCCTGATCGGCACCTACGTGCTGTCGGCCGGCTTCTACGATGCGTATTACACGCAGGCGCAGAAGGTCCGCGCGCTGATCGCGCGCGATTTCGAGCGCGCGTGGGAGGCGTGCGACGTGCTGCTGACCCCGACCGCGCCGTCGGCGGCGTTCGCGCTGGGCGAGAAGTCGGCCGATCCGCTGGCGATGTACCTCAACGACGTGTTCACCGTGCCGTCCAGCCTTGCCGGGCTGCCCGCGATGAGCGTGCCGGGCGGGCTGGATGCGGCCGGGCTGCCGCTCGGGCTCCAGATCATCGGCAAGCCGCTCGACGAGCAGGGCGTGCTCAACGCCGCGCTGGCGATCGAGGAACGTGCAGGCTTCACGGCGCGCCCCGCGCGGTGGTGGTAAGCTGGACGCTCGTTCGGGCTGGCGCTAAAATCTCCTGATGGGCAAGCAGAGCAGGATGAACCTGAACGGTCACGTCGCCATTCCCGACGACGTGCGCCAGGCGTTGGGGCTTCACCCCGGCGACATTGTGTCGTTCGAGCGATCCGATGCCGGCGTTCGGCTGGTAAAGGGCGAGGAGCCGGCCGCGCAGACGTTCGAGGATCGGCTGGCGCGGGCGCGCGCACTATCCGCCCCCCTTCCGCTCGGCATGAGCACCGACGAATATATGGCGTGGATCCGCGAACCGCTGGAATGATCTTCGTCGACAGCCACGTCGTCATCGATCTGGTCGAGGATGGCGAGTGGACCAATTGGTCCAAGCAGGCGCTTGGCAATGCTGCTAGACCGTTGGTGGCGAACCACGTCGTCGTTGCGGAGGTGGCGCGCGCATTTCGATCGTCCGATGCCGTGATGGTCTTTCTGACCGAGCTCGGGATCGCGATCGAAGCGCTGACTCCTGCGATCGCGTATCGTGCCGGACATGCGCATGTCGGCTACCGCTTGGCCGGCGGTCGGCAGCAATCGGTGCTCGCCGATTTCCTGATCGGCGCGCACGCGGTATCGCTTGGCGCGACGTTGGTCACGCGCGACCGCAAGCGCTTCGCCACCTACTTTCCCGACCTCACCCTCATTACACCCGAGACCGACCATGGCTGACGCATCCACCTCGTTCCGCATCAAGGGCGCCACCGGCGATTGGGAGGTCGTCATCGGCCTCGAAGTCCATGCGCAGGTGACGTCGAATGCCAAGCTGTTCTCCGGGGCCGCCACGGCGTTCGGCGCCGAGCCGAACACGCAGGTGTCGCTGGTCGATGCCGCGATGCCTGGGATGCTGCCGGTGCCGAACCGCGAGTGCATCCGCCAGGCGGTGCGCACCGGCATGGCGATCGATGCGCAGATCAACCGCTGGTCGCGGTTCGATCGCAAGAACTACTTCTATGCCGATCTGCCGCAGGGATATCAGATCTCGCAGCTCTATCATCCGCTGGTCGGCGAGGGCGCGGTCGAGATCGAGGCGGACGGCTATGCCAAGACGATCGGCGTGGAGCGCATCCACGTCGAGCAGGACGCCGGCAAGCTGATGCACGATCAGCATCCGACGCGCTCCTATGTCGATCTCAACCGCTCGGGCGTCGCGCTGATGGAGATCGTCAGCCGCCCCGACATGCGCTCGCCCGCCGAGGCCGGGGCGTACCTGACCAAGCTGCGCTCGATCCTGCGCTATGTCGGGTCGTGCGACGGCAACATGGACCAGGGCTCGATGCGCGCCGACGTCAACGTCAGCGTGCGCAAGCCCGGCGAGGAATTCGGCACCCGGACCGAGACGAAGAACGTCAACTCGATCCGCTTCGTCATGCAGGCGATCGAGCACGAAGCCGGGCGGCAGGTCGACGTGCTGGAGGCGGGCGGCACGATCGTGCAGGAGACGCGGCTGTTCAATCCCGACACCGGCACGACGCGCTCGATGCGGTCGAAGGAAGACGCGCACGATTATCGCTATTTCCCCGATCCCGACCTGCTGCCGCTGGAGCTGGACGACGATTTCCTCGCCGAGTGCCTGGCGTCGCTGCCCGAACTGCCCGACACGAAGCGCAAGCGCTACGAGGCGGCGGGGATCACGCCGTACCATGCGCAGGTGCTGACCGCCGAGGTGGAAAGCGCGCGCTGGTTCGACGCATTGCTCGAGGCGGGCGCGAAGCCTGCGGCGGCGGCGAACTGGGTGACCAGCGAGCTGTTCGGCGCGCTCAACCGGCTGGGCAAGGGCATCGCGGACAGCCCGGTGACCCCGGGTCAGGCGGCCGAGCTGCTCGCGCTGGTGGCCGATGGCACGCTGAGCGGCAGCCTCGCCAAGCAGGTGTTCGAGGCGATGCTGGAGACCGGCGACGCGCCCGGCAAGATCGTCGAGGAACGCGGGCTCAAGCAGACCAGCGACACCGGCGCGATCGAGGCGGTGATCGCCGAGGTGCTGGCGAAGAATCCCGGCCAGCTGGAGCAATATCGCGGCGGCAAGGTCGCGCTGTTCGGCTTCTTCGTCGGTCAGACGATGAAAGCGATGGGCGGCAAGGCCAATCCGGCGGTGGTCAACGACCTGCTGAAGAAGGCGCTGGGATAAAGAAACGGGCGGAGCGGCGCCGGCCGCTCCTCCCGCCTTCGACGCTGCGGCTTATTGCTGCGTCAGGTCCTGGTTCTTGACCTCGCCGCCGGTGCCGCTGTTGCCGTCGAACTCGCCGGTGTCGGTGAAGCGCGCCGGCTCCTTGCCGCCTTCGCCGCGTGCCACCGCGTCGCTGCGCGCCTCGACGGCCTGCTGGATGTCGGGGCGGTCGTCGTCGCGGTTGGGGATCGGGTCGATCGTCTTCTCGGTCATGGCCTTGCGCCTCCTTCAGATGCTGGGGTTGGCCGGCGGATTGCCCGCAGGCGTACCGGGGGCGGGCACGTCGACGTCCGGGCCGGGCGGCGCGATTTCGGGCGGGGGCGCGTCGGGCGTGGCCGGCTGAGTCGGCTGCGGCACGTCGGCGGGAATGTCGCCGGGGTTGGTCGCCATGGCATTTTTCTCCTTCGCCCATCACAACGCCTCGCCGAAGCGCGGGTTGCCCGCTTGCCCCGTCGCGCCGGGCGGTATAGATGCCGCCGACCGGCGGTGTCCGACTAGCGGGCGTGGCGGAACTGGTAGACGCGCCAGATTTAGGTTCTGGTATCGCAAGATGTGGGGGTTCGATTCCCTTCGCCCGCACCAGTCCCCGCGCAAGCGGGGTGGCCACCACTCACGAAATTCTTCTGACGAAAGCGGCCAATGCAGACTGTCGAGACGTTGAACGAGGGCCTGAAGCGCGCCTACACCCTGACCATCCCCGCCGGCGACATCGCCAAGCGGGTCGATGCCGAGCTGAAGCGCGTCGCGCCGCAGATCAAGATGCCGGGCTTCCGTCCGGGCAAGGTGCCGACCAACCTGGTCAAGAAGATGCACGGCCCGGCGATCGAGCAGGACGCGCTCAACACCTCGATCCAGGAAGGCATCCAGGCGCTGATCGCCGAGAAGCAGCTGCGCCCGGCGATGCAGCCGACCGTCGAGCTGGGCGAGGGCTATGCCTCCGGCATGGACGCCGAGCTGAAGGTCGAGCTGGAAGTGCTCCCGCAGGTTCCGGCGCCCGCGATCGAGGGGTTGAAGCTGGAGCGGCTGACCGTGCCGGTCGACGAATCGGCGATCGACGAGCAGCTGAAGCGCTTCGCCGACGGCGCAAAGCGCTGGGAAGACGCGGGCGACAAGGCCGCCGAGACCGGTGACCAGGTCGTGATGGACTTCGTCGGCAAGACGATGGACGGCGTGGCGTTCGACGGCGGCACCGGCACCGACATGGCGGTCGAGCTGGGCGCGGGTCGCCTGATCCCCGGCTTCGAGGAGCAGGTCGTCGGCGCAAAGGCCGGCGAGGAGCGCCAGATCAAGGTCAGCTTCCCCGAGGATTACGGCGCCAAGGAACTGGCCGGCAAGGACGCGACGTTCGACCTGACGATCAAGTCGGTGAAGACCGCCGGTGAGAGCCAGATCGACGACGAGATGGCCAAGAGCCTCGGACTCGAAAGCCTCGAGCAGCTCCGCGGGCTGATCAAGGGCCAATTCGAGCAGGAGAACAACGGCCTGACGCGCACCTATATGAAGCGCAAGCTGCTCGACCAGCTGGCCGAGGGGCATGACTTCGAAGTGCCGCCGTCGATGGTCGAGGCCGAGTTCAACCAGATCTGGCAGCAGCTCCAGCACGAAGCGACGCACGAGCCCGATCCGCAGGCCGCGCTCGACGAGATGGAAGCGGAGCGCGACGATTACCGCAAGATCGCCGAGCGCCGCGTGCGCCTGGGCCTGCTGCTCAGCGAGATCGGCCAGGCGAACGGCGTCGAGGTGACGCAAGCCGAGATGCAGCGTCTGCTGATGCAGGCCGCGCAGCAGTACGGCCCCGAGGATCGCCAGCGCTTCATCCAGTACGTCCAGCAGGACCCGATGGCCGCCGCGCAGCTGCGCGCGCCGCTGTACGAGGACAAGGTCGTCGATTTCCTGTTCGACAAGGCCGAGATCACCGATCGCGAGACGACCAAGGAAGAGCTGGAAGCCGCGATCGAGAGCGAGGACGGTTTCGCGACCGGCACGCACACCCACGATCACGACAACCACAAGCCGAAGCAGGCCCGCAAGAAGAAGGCCGACGCCGTCGAGGGCGGCGAGGGCGATGCCGAGGCGAAGCCGGCCAGGAAGGCCGCCGCCAAGAAGCCGGTGGCCAAGGGCGAGGACGCCGGTGCGGTGACCGAACCGGAGGGTGAGCCGGCGCCGGCCAAGAAGCCGCGTGCCAAGAAGGCCGCCGCACCGGTCGAGGCCGAGACCCAGGTGACCGAATCGTCGCCGGAAGCGGCCGAAGCCGCCGAGGGCACCGAGGCTGCGGACGCCGCCCCGGCCAAGAAGCCGCGCGCGAAGAAGCCGGCTGCCTGAAGCGCATGACGATCCGCGCGCTCGCCACGGCGCGCGTATCGCACGACGCCGCTGTCGAGGGTCCGCTCGACGGCGGCGTTGTCGTATCGGGAAGCGAGCGGTATGATCCACGTCGTCAGAGCATCGTTCCGCTCGCAACGACGGGCCGAAATGGGTTGACCTTCGGTGTGACGGCATGGGTAACACTCCCGCCGTCATTTCCGCGAAGGCGGGAATCCAGAAACGCTCAGGCTGCTTGTAGAGCCGCTACGTTAGCGGATCTGAATTCCCGCCTGCGCGGGGATGACGAAGTCGGTGCTGAAAGGTGACGGTGGATCGGTGCTAGGTCCATGTGACCGGGACGCGCCAGTGCGGTCGCCAGGGAAAGAAGCAATGACCGAGTTCGCGACGCCGCCGAGGGTGGCCGTCCTGCTGCCCTGCTACAACGAGGAGGCTGCGATCGCGCAGACGGTCGCCGCTTTCCGCGCCGCGCTGCCCGGCGCCGCGATCTATGTCTACGACAACAACAGCCGTGATCGCACCGTCGCGGTCGCACGGGCGGCAGGGGCGGTCGTCCGCACCGAACGGATCCAGGGCAAGGGCGCGGTCGTGCGGCGGATGTTCGCCGATGTCGACGCCGACGTCTATGTCATGGCGGACGGCGACGCGACCTACGACGCCGCCGCCGCCCCCGCGCTGGTCGCGCGGATGCTGGAGGAGCAGCTCGACATGGTCGTGGGCTGCCGGGTCGGGGAGGCGGCGGCGGCGTATCGCCGCGGGCACCGGCTCGGCAACGCGCTGCTGACGGGAATGCTGACCCGGCTGTTCGGGCGCAGCTTCACCGATATCCTGAGCGGCTACCGCATATTTTCGCGCCGCTTCGTCAAGAGCTTCCCGGTGCTGTCGGTCGGGTTCGAGATCGAGACCGAGATCAGCGTCCATGCGCTGGAACTGAAGATGCCGGTGGGTGAGGTCGACACCGCCTATTTCGCGCGTCCCGAAGGCTCGGTGTCGAAGCTGAGCACCTATCGCGACGGCTGGCGCATCCTCGGTACGATCGTGACGCTCTATCGGATCGAGCGGCCACTGTGGTTCTTCGGCGGGATCGGCGGGGTTCTCGCGCTGCTGGCGGTGGTGCTCGCGGTGCCGCTGGCAATCACCTACATGCACACCGGGCTCGTCCCCCGCCTGCCGACCGCGATCCTGGCGACCGGGCTCATGATCCTGGCGGCGCTGTGTTTCTTCGCCGGGCTGATCCTCGACACCGTGGTGCGCGGTCGGCGCGAGGTGAAGCGGCTCGCCTATCTCCAGCTCTCCGCACCCGCCGCACCGACCCGCGAAGGGGCTTGAACCGTTTCGCGGAAGCACCGATGTTGCGGGCCTTCCCAGACGAAAAGAGAGTTTCCATGCACAATCCGTTCGACACCGGCGATTTCGCGGGCAAGCTGGCCAGCGCCGGGCTCGGCATGCAGCAGACCCAGGCCGGTCTGGTGCCGATCGTGATCGAGCAGTCGAACCGCGGCGAGCGGTCGTTCGACATCTTCTCGCGCCTGTTGCGCGAACGGATCGTGTTCGTGACCGGCGGGGTCGAGGACGGCATGGCCAGCCTCATCACCGCGCAGCTGCTGTTCCTTGAATCGGAAAATCCGAAGAAGGACATCTACATGTACATCAACTCGCCGGGCGGTGTCGTCACGGCGGGCATGGCGATCCACGACACGATGCAGTACATCCGCCCGCGCGTCGGCACGGTGTGCATCGGCCAGGCCGCCTCGATGGGCAGCTTCCTGCTCGCGAGCGGCGAGCCCGGCATGCGCGTGGCGCTGACCAACAGCCGCATCATGATCCACCAGCCGTCGGGCGGCGCGCAGGGCATGGCCGCGGACATCGAGATCCAGGCGCGCGAGATCCTGCGGATGCGCCATTTCCTCAACACGCTCTATGCCAAGTACACCGGCAAGCCGCTCGAGGAGATCGAGCGCGCGATGGACCGCGACAAGTTCATGAGCGCGGAGGAGGCCAAGGAGTTCGGCCTGATCGACCAGGTATTCGACAAGCGGCCGCAGCCCGCCGAGGATGCCGCGGCCGCCTGAGGCAGGCGCGGCGGATACGAATTGCTTACCCCGCGTCGCTATGCCGGTTCGCGACGAACCGCCCCGGGCCTGCCCTTGAAGCCCGTGACGGGACGTTCGATATATCCGGTGACGGCGGCACGGGGCGGGACCCTCGCGGCGCGCCATGGCCAACGTCGCTTTGTACGTTGTTGCTTAAGGAGCGGTGCGGTAGCCTGCGCCGCGCATGGCGGGTCGACGACCCGCGACGAAGGATGGACTGAATGACGAAACTGAGTGGCGGCGACAGCAAGAGCACCCTCTATTGCTCGTTCTGCGGCAAGTCGCAGCACGAGGTGCGCAAGCTGATTGCCGGGCCCACCGTCTTCATCTGCGACGAATGTGTCGAATTGTGCAACGACATCATCCGTGAGGAGACGAAGTCCGCGCTGGTCGCCAAGAAGGACGGCGGCGTGCCGACGCCGCAGGAGATCTGCGACGTGCTCGACGACTACGTCATCGGGCAGAAGCAGGCCAAGCGCGTGCTGTCGGTGGCGGTCCACAATCACTACAAGCGGCTGAACCACGGCGCCAAGGGTGCCGACGTCGAACTGGCGAAGAGCAACATCCTGCTCGTCGGGCCGACCGGCTGCGGCAAGACGCTGCTCGCGCAGACGCTCGCGCGCATCCTCGATGTGCCGTTCACGATGGCCGACGCCACGACGCTGACCGAGGCGGGCTACGTCGGCGAGGACGTCGAGAACATCATCCTCAAGCTGCTCCAGGCGTCGGACTATAACGTCGAACGCGCGCAGCGCGGCATCGTCTACATCGACGAGATCGACAAGATCAGCCGCAAGGCCGAGAACCCGTCGATCACCCGCGACGTGTCGGGCGAGGGCGTGCAGCAGGCGCTGCTGAAGCTGATGGAAGGCACCACCGCCAGCGTGCCGCCGCAGGGCGGGCGCAAGCATCCGCAGCAGGAGTTCCTCCAGGTCGATACGACCAACATCCTGTTCATCTGCGGCGGTGCGTTCTCGGGGTTGGAAAAGATCATCGGCGATCGCCTACAGGGCAAGTCGATCGGCTTCGGCGCCTATGTCGCCACCCCGGAGGAGCGCCGCACCGGCGAGGTGCTGCGCCAGACCGAGCCGGAGGATCTGCTGAAGTTCGGGCTGATCCCCGAATTCGTCGGTCGTCTGCCGGTGATCGCGACGCTCGAGGACCTCGACGTGCCCGCGCTGGTCAAGATCCTGGCCGAGCCGAAGAACGCGCTCGTCAAACAGTATCAGAAGCTGTTTGAGATGGAGGAGGTCAAGCTCGGCTTTACCGACGATGCGCTGACAACGGTCGCCAAGAAGGCGATCGAGCGCAAGACCGGTGCGCGTGGCTTGCGCTCGATCCTTGAGGGCATCCTGCTCGACACGATGTTCGACCTGCCCGGCATGGACTCGGTCGACGAGGTGATGATCGACAAGGACGTGGTCGAGGGCCGCAAGGATCCGGTCCGCGTCTATGCCGAGAAGAGCAAGAAGGCCGGCGAGGTCGCGTAACGCGCAGGTCTATCGAGACGGAGGGGCGGTCACCGGAAACGGCGGCCGCCCTTTTTTCGTGTCGGCTGTGGCCGGGCGGTTTCCGTCATTTCCGCGAAGGCGGGAATCCAGAAGCTCTGCGCGTGCGGCGCTATCGACGGACCTGCGCGTCTGGATCCCCGCCTTTGCGGCGATGACGATGCGGCTGAGTAGCTAACGCCGCTCGTTACACGCGCGGATCATGTCCGCCGCTCGCGCATTGGTCGGCAAAGGGAGCCTTGCCGACCGCATGACCATCGACGACGACGCTTTGCCGCCCGCCGACGTGCGCCGGTCGCTGCTGCACCGGCTCGAGCTGCCGTTGTGGACGCTGGTCCTGCCGGCGCTCGGCGTGGTGACGGTGCTGTTTTCGCTCTACCGCTATGGTGTGGCGGGGACGATCGGCGCGACCGTCGTGCTGTTCGGCTGCGTGCTCGCGGCCGTCCACCACGCCGAGGTCGTCGCGCACCGTGTCGGCGAGCCGTTCGGAACGCTGGTGCTGGCGATCGCGGTGACCGTGATCGAGGTATCGCTGATCGTCTCGCTGATGCTCTCCGACGCCGGCGACGCCTCGGCGCTCGCGCGCGATACCGTGTTCGCCGCGATCATGATCATCCTCAACGGCATCATCGGGCTGTGCCTGCTGGTCGGCGGCGTGCGCCACGGCGAGCAGCGCTTCACGCTGCGCGGGGTCAGCGCGGCGCTGTGCACGCTGGCGGCGCTCGCGGTGCTGACGCTCGTCCTGCCCAATTACACTGCGACCACCCCGGGTCCGTATTACGCCACCTCGCAGCTCGTGCTGGTCGCGGTGGTCAGCCTCTTTCTCTACGGCGTGTTCGTGATGGTGCAGACGCTGCGCCATCGCGAATATTTCCTGCCCGAGCAGGGCGGCGACGACGGCCATGCCGCGATCCCGTCGCGCGCCACCACCGCCGCGGCGTTCGGCGTGCTGCTGGTCGCGCTGGTCGCGGTCGTGCTGCTCGCCAAGGCGCTGTCGCGGACGGTCGAGGAAGCGGTGTTGGGTGCCGGGCTCCCGCTGGCGGTGGTCGGCGTGGTGATCGCGGCGCTGGTGCTCGCCCCCGAAAGCCTCGCCGCCTATCGCGCCGCGGCCCGCAACCGCATCCAGACCAGCCTCAACCTGGCGCTCGGCTCCGCGCTGGCGACGATCGGGCTGACGATCCCCGCGGTCGCGATCGTCAGTCTGGTGCTCGACCTTCCGCTGGCGCTCGGTCTGGGGGCGATGAAGACGGTGCTGCTCGCGCTGTCGCTGTTCATCGCGACGATCTCGCTCGGCACCGGGCGCACCACCGTGTTGCAGGGAGCGGTGCATCTGGTGATCTTCGCGGTCTACCTCTTCACCACCGTGGTGCCGTAGACGGAAGCCGCTATCCCCGCTGCCGCGCCGCCAGCGCGAGCCCCGCGGCGATCTGTAGCAGCGCATACGCCCGGCGCCGACCCGGTCGGCCCACGAACGGCCGCACCGTCCGCTCCGCCCCCAGCGCGCGATCCTTCCACAAGTCGGTATGCCGCCTGGTCTGCACCAGCCCGAGCAGCCCGTCGCCGATCATGAAGATCGCCGCCATCTCCGCCACCCGTGCAGCTACCGGGGCTTCGTCTGCGCCTGTCGCCA
Organism: Sphingomonas sp. BE138; assembly: GCF_031456125.1. Lineage (NCBI taxonomy): Bacteria > Pseudomonadati > Pseudomonadota > Alphaproteobacteria > Sphingomonadales > Sphingomonadaceae > Sphingomonas > Sphingomonas sp. BE138. Next base: position 23,776 of record NZ_JAVDUC010000002.1, on the reverse strand, counting down.
CGCCTGATACTCCTCCACCGCGACCGAGCGGCGCAGGATGCGCGCATTCGGGTCCACCACGATATGCGCGTCGGCGGGCACCGCGATCGTGGCGCGCCCGCCCGGCATGTCGACCGTGCGCGGCACGCCGTCGACCGTCAGCTCGACCGGCATCGGAAACACGCGCGGCCGCTCCGTCGTCCACGCCAGCCGCACACTGCCGCCGTCGCGCGCCATCGTCAGCTCGGGTAACGCACGGTCGCGCAGATAGGTGTCGAAGAACCACGACAGGTCGCGCCCGCTCGCCGCACGCACGATCGCCTCGAACTCGCGCGTCGATCCGTAACGTGGCTGGAAATTGCCCGGCCGCGGATCGGCGCGGCCATAGACCAGCCGCCGCACCGCCTCGAAGAATGCCCGGTCGCCGATCAGCCACCGCAACGTGTGGAGCGTCCACGATCCCTTGTAATAGATGTCGGTGCCCGCACCGCCCTTCGCCGGTTCGTACACCTCTTCCTCGGTCAGCACGCGGTCGCGCACGATGGGCGCACGGTTCGCGATCTGGTTGCGCTGCGCCTCCATCATCACCGCATGGCGCGCCGCACCGTCGCGCCACTGGCCGTACAGCGGCTGCATATAGCTGCCGAACCCTTCGTGGAGCCAGTAATCGTCCCAGTTGGCGGCGGTCAGCTGGTTGGCGAACCATTCGTGGCTGAACTCGTGGTGGAACAGCCAGTCGAACCCCTCGGGCGCCTTGGCGTAGCCGTTGCCATAGGCGTTGATCGTCTGGTGCTCCATGCCCTTGTGCGGCGTCTCGACCACGCCCAGCTTCTCGTCGCCGAACGGGTAGGGGCCGATCACGCGCTCGAAGAAGTCGAGCGTCGGCTCGAACTCGTCGAACAGCGCGCGCGCCTTCGCCCCCTCGCCGGGCAGGTGCCAGTAATACAGCGGGATCGTGGTGCCGAACCGGCTTTTGTACGCGCCCTCGATTACCTCGTACGGCCCGATGTTGATCGCGATCGCATAGGTATTGGGCTGGCGCGCACGCCAGTTCCACACCGTCCGCCCGTCCGCCAGCGTATCGACGCCCAGCAGCCGCCCGTTCGACGGCGCCGTCAGTCCCCTGGGCGCGGTGATGTGCAGCGTCGCGACCTCGGGCTTGCCGGTCGGAAAGTCGAGGCACGGCCACAGCAGGTCGCAGCCATAGCCTTCGGTCGTGCTCGCGATCCACGGGCGGCCGTCCGGCGTGGTTGCCCAGACCATCCCGTCGTCCCATGGCGCGTTGACCGCGACGTGCGGGGTACCGTCATAGCCGATCGCCACCGTCGCGCGCTGCCCGGCCCGCAGCGCGCGCGAGATCACGACGCGCCCGTCCGGCCGCGCGAACCGCGCCGGCGCGCCGTCGACCGTCAGCGACCGCACCGCATAGTTCGAATCGAGATCGAGCGTGATCGCCGGCACGGTGCGGGTCGCCGCCACGACCAGCGTCGCGCGCCCTGTCAGGCGCCGCGTCGCCGGGTCGGGCGCGAAGGCCAGGTCGGCGCTTTCCAGATGCAGCGCCTCCTGCCCGTTCGCCCGCATGCCGCCCGACACCTGCGTCTGCGCGCTGATCGGCGGCTCCCCCTTGCCCGGCAGCTTTTGCGCGCCGGCCGACGCTGGGACAGCCAGTCCCAGCAGGAGATTGATGCCGAACGCGAAGCCACCATATAGTCTGCGTTGGCCGCTCCCTACGGGCGGCACCGGAGTATCCATGACGTCCACTTTCCCCGTTCTGCCGCTTCGCGATATCGTCGTCTTCCCGCACATGATCGTGCCGCTGTTCGTCGGACGCGACAAGTCGGTCGCCGCGCTGGAAGCCGCGATGGCGGCCGACAAGGAGATTTTTCTCGTCGCCCAGCTCGATCCGGCCGAGGACGATCCCGCGCGCGACGACCTGTATGCGATGGGCGTCACCGCCACCGTTCTCCAGCTGCTCAAGCTGCCCGACGGGACCGTGCGCGTGCTGGTCGAAGGCAAGGCGCGCGCGACGCTGGAGTCGCTTGAGGAGAGCGGCGACTATCTGACCGCCACCATCGAGCCGGTCGCCGATGCCGAGGTCGAAGGCCCGGAGGCGGCGGCGCTGATGCGCTCGGTCGTCGACCAGTTCGAGAATTACGCCAAGCTCAACCGCAAGCTGCCCGCCGAACTCGCCGCGCAGCTGGCCGAGATCGACGTCGCCGGGCGGCTGTCGGACACGGTGGCGGGCAATATCCAGGTCAAGGTATCCGAGAAGCAGGCGCTCTTGATGGAGGCCGATCCGCTCAAGCGGCTGGAGATGGCCTATGCGCTGATGGAAGGCGAACTGGGCGTCCTGCAGGTCGAGAAGAAGATCAAGAGCCGCGTCAAGCGCCAGATGGAGAAGACGCAGCGCGAATATTATCTCAACGAGCAGCTGAAGGCGATCCAGCGCGAGCTGGGCAACGAGGGCGAGGAAGGCGAGGGCGACGAGGTCGCCGAGCTGACGCAGAAGATCGCCACGCTCAAGCTGTCGAAGGAGGCGCGCACTAAGGCGACCGCGGAGCTGAAGAAGCTGAAGACCATGGCGCCGATGAGCGCCGAGGCCACCGTGGTGCGCAATTATCTCGACGTGCTGCTCGGGTTGCCGTGGGGCAAGAAGAGCAAGATCAAGAAGGACATTCCCGCCGCGGAGGCGATCCTGAACGAGGATCACTACGCGCTGGAGAAGGTCAAGGACCGGATCGTCGAATATCTCGCCGTCCAGGCGCGCACCAACAAGCTGAAGGGGCCGATCCTGTGCCTCGTCGGTCCGCCGGGCGTGGGCAAGACCAGCCTCGGCAAGTCGATTGCCAAGGCGACCGGGCGCGAGTTCATCCGCCAGTCGCTGGGCGGCGTGCGCGACGAGGCCGAGATTCGCGGCCACCGCCGCACCTATATCGGCTCGCTGCCGGGCAAGGTGGTCACGAACCTGAAGAAGGCCGGGACCGGCAACCCGCTGTTCCTGCTCGACGAGATCGACAAGCTCGGCCAGGATTTCCGCGGCGATCCCGCCTCGGCGCTGCTGGAGGTGCTCGATCCGGAGCAGAACGCGAAGTTCAACGACCATTATCTCGAGATCGACATCGACCTGTCGGACGTGATGTTCGTCTGCACCGCGAACTCGCTGAACCTGCCGCAGCCGCTGCTCGACCGCATGGAGATCATCCGGCTGGAGGGTTATACCGAGGACGAGAAGGTCGAGATCGCCGAACGGCATCTGATCGCCAAGCAGATCGAGGCGCATGGGCTGAAGCCCGGCGAGTTCACGCTGACCAACGAGGGGCTGCGCGCGCTGATCCAGCGCTACACCCGCGAGGCGGGCGTGCGCACGCTGGAGCGTGAGGTCGCCAAGCTGTGCCGCAAGGCGCTGCGCCAGATCCTCGAGGGCAAGGCGACGAGTGTCACGATCACGCCGGACAATCTCGGCGAGTTTGCGGGCGTGCAGAAGTTCCGCCACGGCCTGTCGGAGACGGAGGATCAGATCGGCGCGGTCACCGGCCTGGCCTGGACCGAGGTCGGCGGCGAATTGCTGACGATCGAAAGCGTCACCGTCCCCGGCAAGGGTCAGGCCAAGGTCACCGGCAAGCTGGGCGACGTCATGAAGGAATCGGTGCAGGCCGCCTATTCCTTCGTCCAGGCGCGCTCGCCGTCGTTCGGGATCAAGCCCAGCCTGTTCCACCGCAAGGACATCCACATCCACCTGCCCGAGGGTGCGGTGCCCAAGGACGGGCCGTCGGCGGGCATCGGGCTGGTCACGTCGATCGTCTCGACGCTGACCGGCATCGCGGTGCGCAAGGAAGTGGCGATGACCGGCGAGGTGACGCTGCGCGGGCGCGTGCTGCCGATCGGCGGCCTGAAGGAGAAGCTGCTCGCCGCGCTGCGCGGGGGGATCGAGACGGTGCTGATCCCGAAGGAGAACGAAAAGGACCTCGCCGACATCCCGCAGAATATCCGCGACGGGCTGAAGATCGTTCCCGTTTCGCACGTCGACGAGGTGCTGCGGCTGGCGCTGGTGCGTCCGCTGGAAGCGATCGACTGGACCGAGGCGGACGAGCTCGCCGCGCTTCCGCCCGCGCCGATCGCACCGGCGGGTGGCGAGCTGCATCACTGATTTCGGCTAGCAACTCAACCGATTGTGACCGCCGTGCCGTTCCTGCGGCACGGCGGTTTCGTTTGACTCGCACTGGGGGTCGCGCCTTACTGGGGGGATGCGGGTTCCGATCCGCGAATCCATTCCTTATACGTAACGATCATCAGAACGGGGTTTTGCGGATGAACAAGCAGGAACTGATCGCGCAGGTCGCGACGGCTGCCGGACTGGGCAAGAACGAGGCGACCCGCGCGGTCGAGGCCGTCTTCGACACTATTTCCACGTGCCTGAAGAAGGGCGACGAAGTGCGCCTCGTCGGCTTCGGCACGTTCGCGGTCAGCAAGCGCAAGGCGTCGACGGGTCGCAACCCGCGCACCGGCGAGCCGATGACGATCAAGGCGTCGAGCCAGCCGAAGTTCAAGGCCGGCAAGATCCTGAAGGATTCGCTCAACTGAGCCGAATTCCTACTGGACAGGTGCGGGTCGCTTGCGTAATGGCTCCGCTCCGCCAACGGATGGGCGCGTAGCTCAGCGGTAGAGCACACCCTTCACACGGGTGGGGTCACAGGTTCAATCCCTGTCGCGCCCACCATCCGGATCACGAAAAGCCCCGCCGGTCGCGAAGGACCGGCGGGGCTTTTCGCGTCCGCTTCCCCGTTGCTGTCGTCATTCCCGCGAAGGCGGGAATCCAGCACCCATGTCGTCGCGCCTCTATTGATGGACCTGCGCGTCTGGATTCCCGCCCGCGCGGGAATGACGACCTCGAACCCACCGTCCCGAACCAGCACACTGTCACGCGCCCGTAACGCTTGCGTCACGCAACCGTCTTCGAACGTCCATTCAGTTGTCACGGCCGCCGCCTAGCGGCGCTTCCGACGAACGAGCGGGCAGTCGCGCCCGACTCGTCCGGGGCCCCGGGGATGGGTCCGAATTCCAAGGGAGTGAGTCGATGGTCAGCTTCAGCCGCCGCAGCCAGATTCTGCTGGCATCCAGTGCCGCACTGTTCCTTGCGTCGTGCGGTGCCGACGACGTCGCCTCGCCGGGCGCGGGCAGCGTGCCCGTCACCATCAACCAGCCGGCGCCGACGCCGACCCCGACCGGGACCGCCACGCCGACCCCGCTGACGGCGGCGCAGTTCGCCGCCCCCACCACGCAATCGGGCGTGACGATCACGTCGGACGAGCAACTCGCGCTGGTCAACGCCGGCACCAACAACAACGTCAACGGCTTCGGCGCGACGCTCAGCGGCGTCTACCCGACCAGCGGCACCTCGCTCGCCACCGCCAGCAACCCGCAGACGGTGCTCGGCAACACCGCCTTCCTCCAGAACACCAGCTACGTCGGCGCGCTCAGCGGCCCGAACGACAACGCTTTCTCGGGCTGGACCTGCAATTCGTCGAGCGCCAGCTTCCTGAACAGCACGGCATGCACTGCGGTGCCGGCGATCGGGAGCGGCACGCCTGCGGCGTCGTGCCCGGCCGGTCTGACCGACGACGGGCTGAACAACTCGAACACGGCGAGCAACCCCGCAACGTTCCGCTACTGCCGACTGCCGCAGGTCATCACCGCCGACCTGACGCTCGCCAAGATCCCCGGCCTTGTCTATCGCTTCCGCGGCCAGACCGAGGTGGGCGTCGACGGTACCAGCAACGTGACCCTGACGATCGCACCGGGCGTTGTGCTGGCGGCCGACTCGAGCGAAACCTCCAACGACCTGCTGCTCGTCAACCGGGGAAGCAAGATCAACGCGGTCGGCACCGCCGATGCGCCGATCGTCTTCACCGCGCAGCAGAACCTGACGGCCAACGGCGTGTCCGACTCGTCGCAGGGCCTGTGGGGCGGCGTAATCCTGCTCGGCCGCGCGCCGACCGCGGTCTGCGCCACCGGGACCGGCCCGAACACCGCGGACGGTCTCTCGACCGGGGCTGCCGCGCCGTGCCAGCAGGCGATCGAGGGTGTGACCGGTCGCCTGTACGGCGGCACCAACGCCGCCGACAGCTCGGGCACGATGCAATATGTCCAGATCCGCTACACCGGCATCGCGATCAGCGAGGGCAACGAGCTGCAGGGCCTGACGCTCGGCGGCACCGGATCGGGCACCACGATCGACCACGTCCAGAGCCACAATTCGGCCGACGACGGGATCGAGATCTTCGGCGGCACCACCAACCTGAAGTATTTCGTGGTGACCGGCGCCGACGACGACGGCTTCGACGTCGACAACGGCTGGCGCGGGTTCATGCAGTTCATCATCGCCGCGCAGAAGGCGAACGGCGCGACCAACGACTCGTTCGCGACCGAGATCGACTCGAACGGTCAGGAAGACCTGCTGCCGCGCACCTACGGCCGCTACGCCAACTTCACCTTCATCCAGACCGCCTCGACGCAGAACCCGGTCGCCGCGATCCGTCTGCGCGGCGGTGCGGACTTCGCCTTCGTCAACGGCATCGTGAAGACGCCGTCGGGCGAGGCCTGCCTCAACGTCGTCGCCGGCGCGGGCACCGGTGCGGACCGCACCACCATCCGCCCGGCGAACAGCGCGCTGCAGGACGTCGGCCCGCCGACCTTCAACTCGGTCTACTTCCAGTGCCAGGGCCGCTGAGGCGCTTCTAGGCCCTGATGCTCGGCGGAGCCCGGGGAGCGCCTCACCGCGCCGCCCCGGGCACGCTTTTATGACCTTCGATCGGAAGACCCGACCATGCGCCAGCGCACCCTTGCCTCGCTCCTTCTCCTGACGACCACGCTGGTCGCCCCCGCGGCGCTGGCGCAGGTCGCACCCGCTCCCTCGGCGCCCGCCGGGCCGCCGCAGACCAGCACTACCTCGACGGGGACGCAATCCGCGCCCGCGCAGCAGCAGCAGGCGACCGACGCCGCGGTGCCCGGTCAGGACGGCGCCGACGACCAGGCCGAAGTCTCCGCGCCCGGCGTCGACACCAGCACCGCGGGCGACATCGTCGTCGTCGGGCGCAACATTCCCAACGCGGTCCGCGCCACCGCGCAGGTCGTCAACGTCCTGTCGAGCGCCGACATCGCGCGCACCGGCGAAGGCGACATCGCCGGCGCGCTGACCCGCGTCACCGGCCTGTCGGTGGTCGGCAACGGCTATGTCTTTGTGCGCGGGCTTGGCGATCGCTATTCCTCGGCGCTGCTCAACGGCTCGCCGCTGCCCAGCCCGGAGCCGCTGCGCCGCACCGTCCCGCTCGACATCTTCCCGACCACGGTCGTCGGCTCGGCGCTCGTGCAGAAGACCTATTCGGTGAACTATCCCGGCGAGTTCGGCGGCGGCGTCATCAACCTGACGACGAAGGCGATCCCGGACGAGAACTTCTTCACCGTCGGGGCCTCGGGCGGGATCGACACCGAGACCACCGGGCGCCTCGGCTACACCTATTTCGGCTCGAAGACCGACTGGCTCGGCTATGATGGCGGCGAGCGCAACGTGCCGGACTTCATCAAGCAGGCGCCGACCAGCAGCACCGGCGTGATCACGCCGTCACAGGTGCTGCAGATGTCGAACGCGCGCACCACGTTGCTCCAGCGCAACAGCGACATTCCTGCCAATTATTCCGGCAGCCTCGACCTGGGCGTCACCGGCGACATCGGGGCGACCCGCGTCGGCCTGATCGGCAGCGTCGGCGTGTCGAACAACTGGCGCACCCGCGACGCGGTGCAGCAGGACACGATCAGCGACGACGGCACGATCCGCAACGATTTCGACACCGTCATCAGCGACAATCGCGCGGTCGTGAACGGGCTGCTGGGCTTCGGTGCGGAGTTCGGCGAGAATCGCGTGCGCTGGACCAACGTCTACATCCACGACACGCTGAAGCAGGGCCGCGCCTCGGCGGCGACGGTCTACAACAATTCGAGCGGCAACCCGCTGTTCCAGCAGAATACCAGCTGGTTCGAGCGCAAGCTGATCGAGACGCAGCTGGTCGGCGAGTTCAAGCCGGTCGACGGCCTGTCGGTGGACCTGCGCGGCGCCTATGCCAATTCGCAGCGCAATTCGCCGTACGAGCGGCAGTTCATCTACAATTGCAACACCTCGCTCAACGTCGACCTCGGCAATGCGCCGGCCAGCGATCGCGGCATCACGTGCCCGGGGGTGTGGCAGGCGACCAACGCCTTCGATCGCTTCGCGACCGTGGTGTTCAGCGAGCTGAACGAGGACCTGTATTCGGGGCAGGCCGACGTCGCCTACAAGTTCGACGGCGAACGGCCGATGACGCTGTCGGCGGGCTATTATTATTCGGAGAACGACCGTACCTCGACCCGCCTGCCGTTCGTCTACCAGACGGCGCTGGGCGGCGCGATCCCGTTCCCGTGCAACCTGCTGCGCCCCGACTATCTGCTGTCGCCCGACGTGGTGAACGGCTGCCCGGTGCCGGGGTCGGGCGATCCGTCGCAGACCGCGGTGCAGATGCGCTTCGACGCCGGTCAGAACGGCTCCTACGCCTATGACGCGCTGCTGCGCGTCCACGCCGGCTATGTGCAGGCCGAGGCGGAGGCCTTCGACGGCGTCCGCGCGATCGTCGGCGTCCGCTATGAAACCGCCACGCAGCGCGTCACGCCGGTCGGCGCGACCGGTACGCGGCTGAAGAACGACTACTTCCTGCCCGCCGCCACGCTGACGTGGAACTTCGCGCAGGACATGCAGCTGCGCCTCGCCGCATCGAAGACGCTGGCCCGTCCGCAGTTCCGCGAGCTGGCGCCGCAGGCGTTCCGCGACTTCGAATCGGATCGGCTGTTCTTCGGCAACCCGCGCCTGAAGGACTCGGAACTCTACAATCTGGAGGCGCGCTACGAATGGTTCTTCGCGCGTGACCAGCGGATCACGCTGGCCGGCTTCTACAAGCGGCTCGACAATCCGATCGAGCAGGTCGGCTTCTTCCCGACGCCCGACGCACGGCTCCAGACCGGCTTCACCAACCTGCCGCGCGCCAAGCTGTACGGCGCGGAGATCGAGGCGCAGAAGTATATCCCGCTCGACTTCATCTCCGACGGCATGGCGGGCAAGCGCGCGGTCGTGATCGCCAACTATACCTGGACTCAGTCGGCGATCACCGCCGACAACAGCTGCGTCCCGGGCGTGCTGGAAGGCACGACGCTGGGCGGCTGCCCGACCAACTTCGCACCGGCCGCCAGCCTGTTCCGCGACGGCGCGCCGTTGACGGGCCAGTCCGACCATCTCGTCAACGTCCAGCTCGGTTTCGAGGACAAGGACAACGGTACGCAGGCGACGCTGCTGTTCAACTACGCCAGCGAGCGCGTGACGAACCGCGGCCCGTCGCTGCTCGGCGGTTCGGGCTTCCAGCCCGACATCATCGAGAAGCCCGGCATCCGCCTCGACTTCGTCGCGCGCCAGAGCGTCGACTTCATGGGGAAGAAGGTCGAGATCAAGGCCGAGATGCGCAACCTGACCGGCACGCGCTATCAGGAGTTCCAGACCTTCGACAACGGCAGCCGCGTGGACATCAACCGCTATCGCCTTGGCCGGCTGTTCACCCTCGGCGCGAACGTCACGTTCTAAGGCGGCGACCTATCCTCCCGTCATTCCCGCGCAGGCGGGAATCCAGACGCGCAGGTCTGTCGATAGAAGCGACAGGTCAGTGGTTCTGGATACCCGCCGCCGCGGGGATGACGGCGGGGGCGGGGGGCCTGCAACACCCCCGCCGGTCACATCGTCACCAGCCCCACGGGCGCTCGCGATACCATTTGGTGACGATATATTTCGTCCCCGCGCGCACCTTCATCCCGTGGTGGATCGTCGCCGGGTTCAGCGTCCCGTCGCTCCGGCAGTTGTTCCAGCACACCAGCTTGCCCGTTTCCGGCTGGATGGTCTTGTCGACCGCCTTGAAGCGCGTCGCGCCGCCCGCCTCGGGCTCGTTGAGGTAGATCATCGCGGTCCACGTCCGGTTGCCCGCCACGCTGCAATAGCGCGCGAAGTCCGCGCCGTTCGGCTCGAAATAATCGGTATGCGCCTTGAACTCCTGCCCGACCGCATAGCGCTGTCCCTGGATCGGCTCGCCGTGTCGCGGGTCGAGCCCGGTCGCCGCCGCCAGCGCGGCATCCAGCGCCGCGACCACGGGGTCGGTGGCGGGCAGGTCGCACGTCTCGCTGGTCCGGAAGGCGGTGTCGCCGTTCGGGTCGGCGATGGTCGACGGCCGCCGTCCCGCGTCGATCAGCGCGATCAGACGCGTACAGGTGTCGGCGTCCAGGAACCCGCGCTTGACGAACAGGGTCAGCTTCGGGCTCGGCAGCCGCTGGATACCCGGCAGACTGGCGAGGTGCGCGGCGATCGGATCGGTGGCCATCCGGCGTCAGTGCCACAGGTGAAGGCGCGCGCCCAAGCACAGAAATATTACACAAAGCCGCAATAGGCCCGTAATATGGTTTACCTAACGGCCGTTCGCGGGGAGTTGGCCTGGGCGATGCGTTTGAAGTTCGATGCCCGCGCACGGGCGATCCTGCGGCGGCTGCCCGTGGTGAACATCTATTCCGCGGCGGAGCTGGTGCTGCTGGCGGCGCTGGCGGTGCAATGCGCGCGGCTGGCCTGGGTGGTGCTGACCCCGGTCTCGCCGCTCGGCGCCTGGGTGCCCGCCGCGCCGACCGTGCCTGCCGACGCCGCGGGCGTGCTGGCGGGCTTCGATCCCTTCTACCGCGTCAGCGGGCAGGCGCAGCCGCAGGGGCCGAGCGCGGTCACCTCGCTCCAGCTCACCTTGTTTGGCACGCGCATGGACAGCGCGCAGGCGCGCGGCGCGGCGATCATCGCCGGGCCGGACGGCGTGCAGAAAAGCGTGGCGATCGGTGAGGAGGTCGCGCCCGGCGTGATCCTGAAGTCGGTCGCCTTCGACCATGTCACGCTCGACCGCGGCGGGCAGAGCGAGGACCTGTTCCTCGACCAGTCGGGCGGCGGCACCACCAGCACTGCCGCCACGCCGGGCGTCGGCGGCGCCCCCGTTTCGCCTCCCGTCATGCCCGGCACCGCACCGCCGCCGGACTCGCCCGGCGGCGGCGGCCCGGCGGCCGGCGGCGCGACCGTGTCGCCGCAACAGCTCCGCTCGGAAATCAACGCGATCCCGCGGATCGAGGGCGGCAAGATCAACGGCGTCACCGTGCGCGGGCAGGGCGGGGCGGCGTTCCGCGCCGCGGGGCTGCGCGACGGGGACGTCATCACCACCGTCGCGGGGCGCGAGATCACCGGTGCCGGCGACCTAGACCTGCTCACCCGCGCGCGCGCGTCGGGCGGCACCCTTTCCCTCACGGTCGAGCGCGGCGGACAGCCGCTGCCGCTCACCATTCCGGTAGCACGATGAACCGTTCCGCCACCTTCCTGACGCCGATCGCCCTCCTCGCCGCCGCGCAGCCCGCGCTGGCGCAGACCACGCTCAACGTTCGCGATGCGGACATCCGCGCCTTCATCGCCGATGCCGCCAAGGTGACCGGGCGCACCTTCATCATTGACAATCGCGTCCAGGGCAAGGTGACCGTGGTCACCGACCGCCCGCTGTCGCGCTCGGAATATCTGGAGGTCTTCCTTTCGACGCTGCGCGCCAATGCGCTGATCGCGGTGCCGACCGCCAACGGCGCGTTCCGCGTCCAGCCGATCGACAATGCCGCCAGCCAGCCCGGCCGCATCGGCGTCAACGGCGCGGCGCGCAACCAGCTGGTGACCGAGATTATCCGGCTCCGCTCGGTCGATGCCGCGCAGGCGGTGGACACCGTCCGCCCGCTGGTCAGCGCGCAAGGCTCGGTCACCGCCAATCGCGGTGGCAACAGCCTGGTCGTCGTCGACTTCGCCGACAACGTCCGCCGCGTGCGCGAGGTCGTGCGTCGCATCGACGCCGACACGTCGGCGACGCGCATCGTCGCGCTGAAGAACGCACGCGCCAGCGAAGTCGCCACCGCGCTCACGGGCCTGATCGGCGGCGGCGCGCAGGGCGGCGCGGCGGCGGCGACCGGCGGCGCCTCGGCAGTCGCGATCGAGAGCAGCAACGCGGTCGCGCTGCGCGGCGATCCTCAGACGGTCGCGCGCCTCGCCAATCTCGCGCGCGAACTCGATCAGAGCGCACGCAATGCCACCGAGATCCGCGTCGTCTTCCTCGAAAATGCCGACGCGAACCAGTTGCTGCCGGTGCTCCAGCAGCTCGTCGGCCAGGCGCCCGACACGGTCCAGGAACAGGGGCTCAGCCGCACCGGGCTCAGCACGTCGAGCACCGGTTCAACCGGCGTCGGCGCCACGCCCCAGCCGGCCACGCGCAGCCAGCCGCAGCAGCAGGGTGCGCAGCAATCGGGCGGTCAGCCGCAACAGGCCGCGATCCGCGGCGAGGGCGCGCGTACCGCCGCGGTCGTCACCCGCTATGCCGGGGCGAACGCGATCGTCGTCGCCGCGCCCGCCGACGTGCAGCGCCAGCTCTCCGACGTGATCCAGAAGCTCGACCAGCGCCGCCAGCAGGTGCTCGTCGAGGCGATCGTGGCGGAGGTTTCCGACAGCACGGTCAATCGCCTGGGCGCGCAATTCCTGCTCGGCAACATCGACGGCGGCGCGTTCGCCGCCTCGACCTTCAGCAACTCCGCCCCCAACATCCTCCAGATCGCCGGCGCGGTGGGCGCGCGGCAGCTGGGCGGCACGCGCACGATCGTCACCGCCCCCGATGGCACGCGGACCGAGACCGTGAACAACCCGACCGGCGGCGACCAGCTGACGCAATCCGCGATCAGCTCGATCATCGGCTCGCAGGGCGGGTTCGGCGGGTTCGGCGGGCAGGTCGGCAGCACGATCTTCGGCGCGATCATCAATGCGGTGAAGAGCGACACCAAGTCGAACCTGCTCCAGGTGCCGCAGATCATGACGCTGGATAACCAGGAGGCGCACACGCTCGTCGGGCAGGAGATTCCGATCACCACCGGCGAGGCGCTGTCGAACAATTTCGACAACGCCTTCCGCACGACGCAGCGCCAGAACGTCGGCATCGGGCTCGACGTCCGCCCGCAGGTCAATTCGTCGGGCACGATCAAGATGAACCTGCATCTGGAGGTCAGCTCGATCGCCGGACCGGTCAGCAGCAACAATTCCGACCTGATCCTCAACAAGCGCGAGGTCGAGACGGTGCTGACCGTCGACGACGGCGCGATCGGCGTCATCGGCGGGCTGCTGTCGGACGAGGAGCGGCGCACGATCGAGAAGATCCCGCTGCTCGGCGACATCCCGGTGCTCGGCAACCTCTTCCGCAGCCGTGCGAAGACCCGCGCCAAGTCGAACCTGATGATCTTCATCCGCCCGACCGTGATCCGCTCGGCCGAGGAGAACCGCCGCGTGACCGAGCGGCGCTACGGCTACCTCCGCCTGCAACAGGGTTTGCAGGATCCCGCCGCCGAACCCTCGATCGACGAGCTGGTGCGCGACTATATGGGCGCGGCCCCGCCGCTGCCCCCCGCCGGCCAGCCGGGCAGCATCGAGGACCCGCGCGTCGGCGTGCCGGTCTATCGCAACTCGACCACCGTCATCACGGGGGACAGGAAGCGGAAATGATCCTGCGCACCGGAGCGGAGATCGACGCCGCGGCGGACCCGCTGCCGCCACCGCCGGACGGCGCGACCGTGCTGGGCGAGGTCGTGCCGGTCGTGCCGCCGGTCGCGCTCCCTTATGCCTTCGCGCGCAAGTTCGGCGTCGTGCTCGATCCCGCCGGCCCCGACTTGCGTGTCGCCCTGCGCGAGGGCAGCGACCCGCGCGCGCTGATCGAGGTGCGTCGCGTGCTCGGTCGCGCCTTCGACGTCGCGGTGGTGCAGCCCGCCGCCTTCGACCGGCTGCTCAGCGACAATTACGCGATGGACGGGCAGGCGACCGCCGCCGCCGCGGTCGGGATGGGCGACGAACTCGACATCCTGGCCGAGGGACTGCCGACCGCCGAGGATTTGCTCGACACCGCCGACGACGCGCCAGCGATCCGGCTCATCAACGGCATCATCGCCGATGCCGCGCGCAACGGCGTGTCCGACATCCATATCGAGCCCTACGAAACCGGGCTCGTCGTGCGGATGCGCATCGACGGCGTTCTGCGCGAAACGCTCCGCATGCCGCCGCACGTCGCCCCCGTCGTCGTCAGCCGCATCAAGGTCATGGCGCGGCTCGACATCGCCGAGCGGCGCGTGCCGCAGGACGGGCGCATGGGGCTGACGCTGGGCGGAAAATTGCTCGACGTCCGTGTCTCGACCCTGCCCAGCCGCGCCGGGGAGCGGGTGGTGCTGCGTATCCTCGACAAGGAAAATGCCGGCATGGACCTCGACGCGCTCGGGATGAGCGCGCCGATGTACGCGCTGCTGCGCGAGGCAATCGCCGAGCCGAACGGCATCGTGCTGGTGACCGGCCCCACCGGCAGCGGCAAGACAACCACGCTCTATGCCGCGCTGCGCCTGCTGAACGACGGCAGCCGCAACATCCTGACCGTCGAGGATCCGGTCGAATATGCGGTGGAGGGCGTCGGCCAGACGCAGGTCAACGCCAAGGTCGGGCTGACCTTCGCGGCGGGCCTGCGCGCGATCCTGCGCCAGGACCCCGATACGGTGATGATCGGCGAGATCCGCGACCGCGAGACGGCGGAGATCGCGGTGCAGGCGTCGCTGACCGGCCACCTCGTGCTGTCGACCGTCCACACCAACGACGCGGTCGGCGCGATCACCCGCATGCGCGACATGAAGGTCGAGCCGTTCCTGCTCGCCTCCACGCTGCGCGCGGTCATCGCACAGCGGCTGGTCCGGCGGTTGTGCAGGCATTGCGCGCGGCCGGTGCCGGCTGCCGACACGGTGGCGCCGCTGCTCGGCATCGATCCGCAAGCGACCGTGTACGAAGCGGTCGGCTGCGAACAGTGCAACCGCACCGGCTTCCGCGGCCGGATCGGCGTGTACGAGGCGGTGCGCGTCGACGCGGTGGTGCGCCGCCTCATCAACGAGGGCGGCGACGAGGACGCGATCGCGCGCCACGCCTTCGCCAACAACGACACGCTCGCCACCGCCGCGCGCCGGCTGGTCGAGCACGGCCAGACCACCGCCGAGGAAGCGATCCGCGTCTCGCGCAGCGAAAACGCCGACGCCGCCGAAGTCGCGATCGCCAATGCGCATTGAGCTGGTGGGCCACATATCTGAACCGTTCGCACTGAGCTTGTCGAAGTGCGTGTTCCAGGCGCTCCGCCTCTGTCACGTGCTTCGACAGGCTCAGCACGAACGGGGCAAGTGGTTTGGAACGCATGGTCCCGCCCGTCCTCCCTCCCCTCGAAGAGCCGCCCATGGCTGACTTCGACTATCTCGCCATCGACACCCGCGGCAACGAGACGCGCGGCCATGTCACCGCCACCGACATGGACGCCGCGCGCGCCGCGCTCGACCGCAAGCGGCTGTACGTCGTCCGCCTCGAACCCGGCACCACCCCGCAGGCGCGCACCCGCCCGCTGTTTGGGCTCGAGCTCGGCCGCGCGAAGATGTCGGGCAAGCAGCTGACGTTGTTCACCCGGCAGCTCGCCACCCTCAACCGCGTCTCCCCGCTCGAGGAATCGCTACGCACCATCACCCGCCAGACCGAGCAGGAGAGCGTCCGCGCGATCGTCCAGACGGTGCACACCGCGGTCGTCGAGGGCCGCCGGCTCGCCGACGCGATGGCGCGCGAGCCCAGGAGCTTTCCGCCGCTCTACCGCGCGATGGTCGCGGCCGGCGAAAGGTCGGGCACGTTGCCGCAGATCATGGAGCGGTTGTCGACCCTGCTCGAACGACAGGCGGAAATCCGCGGCAAGCTGCTGACGGCAATGGCCTACCCGTCGGTGCTCGCCACCGTCGCGCTCGGCGTCGTGCTCGCGCTGATGACCTTCGTCGTGCCGCAGGTGGTCGAGCAGTTCGACACCGTCGGGCAGGAACTGCCGCTGCTCACCCGGCTGGTGATCGGGCTGTCCGACGTGCTCGTCGGCTGGTGGTGGCTGATGCTCCTCACCTTGATCGGGTTGGGCGTCGGCGCCTGGGCCGCGCTCCGCCAGCCGCCGATCCGGCTCGCGTTCGACACGTGGCTGCTGCGCGTGCCGTTGCTGGGGCGGCTGCTGCGCGACCTGCACGCCGCGCGCATGGCGCGCACGCTCTCGACGATGGTCGCCAGCCGCCTGCCGCTGCTCGAAGGGCTCAGCCTCACCGCCGGCACGATCCACAACCGCCGGTTGAAGGCGGCTTCGGACGAGATCACCGAATCGATCCGCGGCGGCGGCAGCCTGTCGTCGGCGATGCGCCGCGCGGGCGTCTTCCCGCCGCTGCTCGTCTACCTCGCGGCCAGCGGCGAGGCGGCGGGGCGGCTCGACGAGATGCTGGAGCGCGCCGCCGACTATCTGGAGCGTGAGTTCGACCGCTTCACCGCCACCGCCATGTCGCTGCTGGAGCCGTTCATCATCGTCATCATGGGCGCGATCGTCGCGACGATCGTGCTATCGATCCTGCTCCCCATCCTCCAGCTCAACACGCTGGCCGGACAATGAGAATGCCTATGTCGACCGAAACGAAGAACCGCCGGAAGAAGCGCAACGGCTTCACGCTCGTGGAATTGATGGTGGTCATCGTCATCATCGGCCTGCTCGCGACGATCGTCGCGCTCAACGTGCTGCCCTCGGGCGACACCGCGCGTATCCAGAAGGCGAAGGCCGACATCGCGACGATCGAACAGGGCCTCGAACTCTACCGGCTCCAGATGGGCAGCTACCCGACGACCACGCAGGGGCTCCAGGCGCTGGTCACCGCCCCCGCCGGTGCCGACCCGGCACGCTATCAGGCGGGCGGCTATGTGAAGCGGCTGCCCGACGATCCGTGGGGTCGCGCCTATCTCTACGCCTCGCCGGGGCAGCACGGCGCCGCCGACATCTGGACGCTGGGCGCGGACGGCAAGGACGGCGGGCAGGGGATCGATGCCGACATCGGATCCTGGCAGTAAGCGCCGCGCCCTTGCCTGGACCCCGGCGTTCGCCGGGGCGGCCGCGCGCCGTCGCGCGGCCGGCTTTACGCTGATCGAGCTGATGGTGGTCATCACCGTCATCGGTCTGGCGTCGGCGGCGGCGGTGCTGATGATGCCGGATACGCGCGGGCGGTTGATGGACGAGGCGACGCGCTTCGCGGTCCGCACCCGCGCCGCGCACGACGCCGCCATCGTCGAGGCGCGCCCGGTCAGCCTGTGGGTCACGCCCGGCGGCTATGGCTACGACCAGTGGCGCGGCGGTGCGTGGACGCCCATGGACGGCCCCCTGTCGGTCGAACGATGGAGGCCCGGCACCGCCGCGGTCGGCCCCGCGCGCGACCGGCTGACCTTCGACACGACCGGGCTGGCGGATCGCGCGATGACGGTGACGCTCACGCGTGAGGGGATGCGCACCGACGTGGTGGTCGAGGCCGATGGAACCGTCCGTGTCGCGGGGTGAGCGGGGCGCGGTGTGCCGCCTCACGACCTCCCGGACCAGCGGCGTGGAGACTGACGCAACCACCCCGTTCGTGCTGAGCCTGTCGAAGCACGTGCCTCAAGCGGAGCGCCCGAAACACGCACTTCGACAAGCTCGGTGCGAACGGGTTTGGCAGTTCACGCAACGCGGCTTCACCCTCATCGAAATCATGGTCGCGCTGGTCGTGTTCAGCCTTGCCGCGCTCGCGCTGATCCGGCTGGAGGGGCAGACGATCCGCTCGACCGGCTTCGTCACCTCGACGCTTCTGGCGCAGATCGTGGCGCGCAACGTCGCGATCGAGGCGGTCACCGATGCGCAGCCGCCCGCGCGCGGACGTGCCGGCGGGGTCGAGCAGGCCGGCGGGCGCAGCTGGACCTGGGTGCGCGACACGCAGCCGCTCGGCGACGGCGATGTGCAGCGGATCGACGTCGCGGTCAGCGACGCGGGCGGCGCGGTGATGGGCCGCGCGACGATGGTCCGCCCGCCACCCGCCCCGGTGTCGCAGGTCAGGGCCGGCCCATGACCCGTCGCCCGCGCGCCCGCTCCCGAGAGGCCGGCTTCACGCTCGTCGAGGTGATGATCGCGCTGATGATCTTCGGCATGATCGCCGCGGCGGGGGTCGCGCTGCTGGCGTTCAGCGTCCGTGCGCAAGGGGTGACCGGCGCCGCGCTCGACGACAATGCCGCGCTCAACCGGCTCGTCTCGATCATGACCGCCGACATGGCGCAGGCGCAGGACCGCCCGACCCGCGACGCCGCCGGCACGCTCTTCCCCGCCTTCTCCGGCGACCGCAACGCGCAGCCGATCCTGCGGCTGGTGCGCGGCGGCTGGGCGAACCCCGATCAGGCGCCGCGCGCCAGCCTCCAGAAGGTCGAATACCGCCTGACCGCCGACGGGATCGAACGCGTGGCCTATCCCGCGCTCGACGGCGCCGCGCCCTTGCCGGCCGCGCTGCTCGTCGACCGCGTGCAGGAGGTGCGGCTGCGCTTCCGCTATCTCGGCGCGTGGAGCGACACGTGGCAGGGCGACGAGCGCGCCGCACTTCCCCAGGCGGTCGAGCTGACGCTGGTGCGCGCCGGCGGGCAGGCGTACCGCCTGCTGTTCCTGGTCGGCACCGGCGCGCCGCGCACCGCCGAGGACGGCGGCCCCGCGAACCGTCCGACCACGTCCCCCACCGCGACTCCGGGCAGCGGCGATGCGCCGCGCTAGACCCCGCGAGCGCGGGGCAGCGCTGCTCACCGTCCTGCTGCTGGTCGCGGTGATCGCGGTCATGGCCGCGGCCGCGCTGGAGCGGTTGCGGCTGTCGACGCGGCTCGCGGCCAATGCCGTCGCGCTCGATGCCGCGCGCGGCTATGCCTATGCCGCCGAGACGCTGGCGACCCGCCGCGTGACCACGCTCCTGCAACAGACCCGCGACCGCGTCGCGCTGACCGGCGGGTGGAGCGGGCGGCCGTTCGGCCTGCCGATCCCCGGCGGCACCGCCACCGCGCGCGTCACCGACGGCGGCAATTGCTTCAACCTCAACGGGCTGGTGACGCTCGGCTTCGGCAACGCCTATCTGGTCAACGGGCAGGCGCTGGTCCGCTTCCAGCGGCTCCTGCGCCTGCTGCGCGTCCCCGATGCCGACGCGGTCGCGCTCGCCACCGCCGACTGGATCGACAGCGACGACGATCCGCTGCCCGGCGGCGCGGAGAACCAGTTCTACCGCGGCTATCGCACCGCCGGCACGCTGATGGCCGACCCCAGCGAATTGCGCGCGGTCCGCGGTGTCACGCCCGAGGCGTACCGGATCATCCGCCCGTGGGTCTGCACGCTGCCGATCGCGAAACAGTCGGTGCTGAACGTCAACACCCTGCTTCCCGAACAGGCGCCGCTGCTCGCGATGCTGCTGCCCGACACGATGGGCGTCGCGCAGGCGCAGGGGCTGTTGCTGCGCCGCCCGCCCGGCGGCTTCGCGCAGGCCGGGCAGTTCTGGGCGCAGGCGGCGAGCGCGGGCGGCGCGACCGACATCGGCGCGCAGTCGCAGACCGGGGTCACCACCACCTGGTTCGCGCTGCGCATCGACGTCACCAACGGCGGCGCGGAATTGCACGAGGAAGGGCTGATCGACGCGCGGACCCTTCCCGTCCGGCTCGTGACGCGGCAATGGGGGGACGAACCATGACCGCCGCGACGCTCCTTTTCCTGCCCCCCGACGATTCGCAGCCGTGGCGCTGGTGGCGGATCCGGGACGATGCGGTGGAGCACGAGGGCGAGGGGCTGCCCGAGGTCGGCGTGGACGACCATGTCGTCGCGGTCGCGCCCGCCGATGCGGTGACGCTCCACTGGGCGACGCTGCCGGCGCGCTCCCCGGCACAGGCGCTGGCGGCGGCGCGCGTGGTGGTCAGCGACGCCACCGCCGAGCCCGCGCACGACCTCCACGTCGCGGTCGGCCGCGAGCGCGCCGGTGACCGTGGCGGCGAGCGCGCGATCGCGGTGGTCGCGCCGTCACGCATGGCCGCGTGGCTCGCGGCGCTGGCGCAGCGCGGCGTCGATCCCGCCGCGGTCGTCCCCGCGCCGCTGCTGCTGCCCGAGCCCGAGGAGGGCTATGTCCGTGCCGACCTGCCCGGGCAGGCGGTGGTGCGCGGGCGGACGACCGGCTGGGCCGACGATCCGCTGCTGACCGGACTGGTCACGCGCGGCGAGCCGCCGCTGGCGCTCGACCGCGACGCGGTGCGCGCCGCTGCGATCGGCGCGGTCGCCGCGCCGGTCATCGATCTGCGACAGGGCGCGTTCGCGCGCCGTCGCCGCCGCGCAGCGATCGACTGGGCGCTGGTCCGCCGGCTCGCGGTGCTCGCCGGGCTCATCCTGCTCGCGACGCTGGCGATCGATGTCGTGCGGATCATGCGCTACTCCTTCGGCGCCGACGCGATCGAGGGGCGTGCCGCCGCGATCGCGCGGCAGGCGCTGCCGCGCGGCACCGGCGAGGGCGATGCGGCGCGGATGCTCGGCGAGCGGCTGTCGGCGTTGCGCGGCCCCGGGCAGGGGTTCACCCGCACCGCCGCGGCGGTCTATGCCGTGGTCGAGGCGGTGCCCGAAAGCGAGGTTACCGCGCTGCAATTCGAACCCAACGGCGCCTTGCGCGTCTCGCTGTCGCTGGCGGGCGAGGCGCAGGCCAACACCGTCAAGTCGCGGCTCGCCGCCGCGGGCTTCACCGTCGAATCGAGCGTGTTCCAGCAATCGGCCGGCCGCCTCACCGGCGACATGACGGTGCGGCCATGAACGCCCTGAAAACCTGGTTCGACGGCCGCTCGCTACGCGAACGCCGCCTGCTGCTGGTGATGGCCGCGCTCGCCGCCGTGACGCTCGTCTGGGGCGCGATCATCCTCCCGGTCCGCAATGGCCTGTCGTCCTCGCGTGAGCGCTATACCGATGCGGTGATCCGCCTCGGCACCGCGCAGGCGGGCCTGTCGCAGGTCAAGTCGCTGCAACGCCGCGCGACGCCCTTGTCCGCGCCGCTCGCCGACATCGTCCGCGCGCGCGCCGATGCCGCGGGCTTCACGCTCGCCAGCCTCGACGTCGAGGCGCCCGGCCGCATCCGCGTCGCAATCGCCACCGCGCGCGCCGGCGCGCTGATGCAATGGATCGCCGCGCTGGAGGGCGAGGGCGTGCTGGTCGACGCGCTCAGCGTCTCCGGCAATGGCGCGGGCAGCGTCACCGCCACGATGACGCTGCGCGCGCGAGGGGGCTAGATGCGCATATCACTCGCCACCGGTCGCCGGACGCTGTTCCTCGCCTTCTTCGCGGTCGCGATGCTGGCGTTCCTGCCGCTGCGCCTCGCGCTCGGCTGGGGCGGGCTCGACGGGCAGGGCTTCACCGCGCGCGAGGTCACCGGCAGCCTGTGGTCGGGGCGGCTGGTCGAGGCGCGCTTCGGCGACATCGCGCTCGGCGACCTCGACGCCGGCCTTTCGCCGTTCGCGCTGCTGATCGGGCGCGCGCGCATCGCGCTGGCGGGCGAGTCGGACGATCCCGCGCGGCGCCTGTCCGGCACGGTCGAGATCGGGCGGAACCGCGCCGCGGTGATCGACGCCACCGGCCCGCTATCCCCGGGCAACGCCTTCGCACCGCTGCCCGTCACTGCGCTCGACCTCGACGCGCTCACCGTCCGCTTCGTCGACGGCACCTGCCAGGCCGCCGAGGGTCGCGTCCGCGCGACGCTGGCCGGCGCGTTCCTGGGGCAGCCGCTGCCCGGCGCGCTCAGCGGCAACGCGCGCTGCGACGCGGGCGCGCTGCTGCTTCCGTTGGCCAGCGGCGCGGGCGAGGGCGTCAACCTGCGCATGTGGCCCGACGGCCGCTACCGCGCCGAACTGACGCTGATCCCCACCGACCCGACGATCGGCGCGCGGCTCGACGGCGCCGGCTTCACCGCCAACGGCGCGGCGCGCACCTTCACCGTAGACGGGCGCTTTTGACGCGTCGCTGACGCGTCTGGCGGCACCGGCCCGCTCCCCCACCCGACCTCCCACAGCGTATCCTGAACGGGAGGTCGGGTGGGGGAGCGGGCCGGCGCCGTCCATCAAACTCGCTCCTTCGCGAGTTTGAGAACAATGTTGACGAACCGCCCGCACTGCCGCTAGGGGCACGGCCTTCGCGGCGATCGTAGCTCAGTTGGTTAGAGCATCGGTTTGTGGTACCGAGGGTCGCGGGTTCAAGTCCCGTCGATCGCCCCATCTCCTCTTTATGTCCGTTTCTTGCTGGCAATTCGCGCCGGACAAGATTATTGCGTGCGCCCGTAATTTAACGTCGCGCGCACTGGAGAGACGATGACCTCGGTCTGGGACTATCCCGATTTCGACAGCCATGAGGGGCTGCACCTGTTCACCGATCCCGCATCGGGGCTGAAGGCGGTCATCGCGGTGCATTCGACGACGCTCGGGCCGGCGGCCGGCGGCGTGCGCTTCTGGCACTACGCCGACGATTCGCGCGCGATCACCGACGCGCTGCGGCTGTCGCGCGGCATGAGCTACAAGAACGCGATGGCCGGGCTCGATCTCGGCGGCGGCAAGGGCGTCGTGCTGGCGGACAGGCCCGGTGCGACGATCACCGAGCTGCAACTCAAGGCGTTCGGCCGCGCCGTCGAGTCGCTGGGCGGCCGCTACGTCACCGCCGAGGACGTCGGCATGTCCGAGGATCGCATGAAGGTGATCGCGGGCGAGACCCGCTACGTCTCCGGCCTGCCGGTCGCGCAGGGGGCGGCGGGCGGCGACCCCGGCCCATACACCGCGCACGGCGTCTATCTCGGCGTCCGCGCCGCCGCGAAGCGCGGGCTGGGCAGCGACGACATGCAGGGCGTGCGCGTCGCGGTGCAGGGACTCGGCTCGGTCGGCGGCGGTCTCGCGCGGTTGCTGGCCAAGGACGGCGCGGTCCTGACGCTCGCGGACGTCGACCCGGCGCGCGCCGAGCGCATGGCCGCGGAGCTGGGCGGCACCGTCGTCGCCCCCGACGCGATCCTCTCCGCCGACGTCGACATCGTCAGCCCGAACGCGCTCGGCGCGATCCTCACCGAACGCTCGATCCCGACGCTCCAGGCGCGCATCGTCGCGGGCGGCGCCAACAACCAGCTCGAGACGCACGCCGATGGCCAGCGGCTGCACGACGCCGGCATCGTCTATGCGCCCGATTACGTCATCAACGCCGGCGGCATCATCAACGTCGGCCTCGAATATCTCGGCCACGGCGACGAGGCCGAAGTGATGGCCCGCATCGCGCAGATCCCCGCGCGGCTGAACCAGGTCTGGGACGAAGCGGAGGCCACCGGCGCCCCCACCGCCGAGGTCGCCGACCGCATCGCGCAGCGCCTGATCGGACGCTGAGCGCAGGCGGCTCACCCGTGCGGCGCGGGGAGCCGCCGCCGCCTCATCCGTCATCCCCGCGCGGGCGCGCCTCCAGAATTTTTGACGTTTTATCTGTGTCGACGAGGCTGCGCGTCCGGATTTCTGCCTGCGCGGGGACGACGATGCGCGGTCCCCGCGTCGTGCGCTGAACATCCTCCGACGGCCACAAAGCAGCCGATCGACCCATCGTTCGGTATCCACCCTGCGAGGCGGACAGAGACTCCCGCTCGCGCAACACCGCGCAGTCCGGTGAGCAGCCCCCACCGGGTGGTCCGGGTTGTCAGTTAGTGCATTGTGGTCTTCGCCGCCATTGCCGGGCGTAGGTGGAGCGAAGCGGAACCGGAG